>NZ_SCOC01000008.1:0-180768 GCF_005502615.1 Gordonia sp. ALPHA1B1
ATGTCGGGTCGATGCGGACGCACGAGCCGGACCATCCGCAGCGGCAGTTTGTGCAGTTTGTCGACGTGCGCGAAGTACCGGAACTCGGCCCACCCCCAGCAGGCAGCGAACACCAGTAGCGCGACGGCGTCCATCGTGACGGTGTTCCAGGGGCGGTGTGCGATGTGGATCGGCACCACGACGAGGGCGATCGCCTGGATGACGTAGGAGTCGAGACTGCGGGTGCCGGTCATGACGAGTGGACGCAGCCAGTCGTGATGCCACCGCCTGAGCAGCAGTCGGAAGATCCCGTAGACGGCCGGGATGGCCAGGTAGGCGCCGATCGCGCGGGCCGGGCGGAAGTCGAGTTTGTCGGCGACCGCCGGTTCGAGATGGGCCCACGGCCCGTAGTCGATGCCGAAGTGGAAGAACAGTGCCACCGCGAGCGCGACGGCGACGATCGCGATGATCCAGCGGTCGACGAACTCCGACACACGCCACTGCGACCAGTTCCAGCCGATCACCAGTGCCGGGACGAACATGATCTGCCAGCCGGCGACGTTCTGGATGTGCGGTGCCGCCTGGTAGGCGCTCAGATAGAACCAGTCGGGGGAGTGGACCAGCGAGATCAGGTACAGGGCGATCGAACCGGCGAGCACCCAGCGCCACCAGCCCTGACGCAGGAGGGGGAACAGCCCGAACGCGGAGATGAGCAACACCATGTACAGCAGCAGGATGTTGCCGCCGCTGGGCAGATAATCCATGGTCAGCGCCAGGCGCAGGCCGTCACCCCACCCGTCGACCGGCAGCAGGAGCGTCAGCCATCGGTGACCGGCCAGGGCGGCCGCGACCGCGACGAGGGCGATCGCCAGCTGGCACAGATAGAGGACGACGATCCGCTTGGCAAGACGCTTGTAGGCGAAGGCCAGCCCATGGCGAGCGACCCACCGTTGATAGACCAGACCCAGCACGACGCCCGAGAGCATCACGAACGCGGACATGCCGTCGACGTACGGGAAGGCGTGGGTCGGGGTGGCCAGCACGGACTCATGCGCGAAGTGCGCGGTGATCATGCTCCAGATGGCCACCCCGCGGGTGGCATCGATGGCCAGGTCTCGTTTCATTGACTTGCACGATAGACAGCGCCGCGGCCCGGGGGCATCCCGGGCCGCGGCGAGTCGTGAAGAGAGATCCGCTCAGGTGTAGAGGTCGGCGATCGCTTCCTTGTGCGCGTCGTGGATGACGTTGCGCTTGAGCTTCATCGTCGGGGTGAGCTCACCGGTGTCGATGGTGAAATCGGTGTCCAGGATCGAGAACTTTTTGATCGCCTCGGCGTTGGAGACCTTGGTGTTCGCCTCTTTCACCGCGGCGTCGATCTCGGCCTTGAGGTCGGCGTTCTCGACCAGGTCCGAGATCGGGGTGTCGGCGGGCAGGCCGTGACGGTCCAACCAGCCGGGCACGGCCTCGGGGTCGATCGTGATCAGTGCGGCGATGAAAGGCTTGTTGTCGCCGACGACGAGGCACTGGCTCACCATCGGGTGCGCCCGGATGGTGTCCTCGAGCTGTGCCGGCGAGACGTTCTTGCCGCCCGCGGTGACGATCAGTTCCTTCTTGCGGCCGGTGATGAAGAGGTAGCCGTCGTCGAGGGTGCCGATGTCGCCGGTGTGGAACCACCCGTCGCGGATCGCGTCGTCGGTGGCGGCCTGGTTCTTCCAGTACCCACCGAACACGACCGGCCCCTTGAGCAGGACCTCGCCGTCGTCGGCGATGGCGACGGTGACGCCGGGGATCGGGCGTCCGACCGAACCGACCTTCTGGTTCTCCTCGTTGTTGGCCGTCACCGCGGCCGTGGTCTCCGACAGTCCGTAGCCCTCGTACACCGGGATGCCGACGCCGCGGAAGAAGTGGCCGAGGCGCGCACCGAGCGGAGCGCCACCGGAGATCGCTCCCTCGCACTGGCCGCCGAGGGCGTCGCGCAGCTTTCCGTACACGAGCTTGTCGAAGACGGCGTGCCGGAGCTTCAGGCCGAGGCCGACCTTGCCGGCCGCCGTCGCCTTGCTGTATTCGATCGCCGTGTCGGTGGCCTTGTCGAAGATCGACCCCTTGCCGCCGTCGTAGGCCTTCTGCTTGGCCGAGTTGTACACCTTCTCGAACACGCGCGGCACCGACAGCACGTAGTTCGGCTTGAACACGCCCAGGTCCGCGACGAGGTTCGTCAGGTCGTTGGTGTGGCCGAGGATCACGCCGTTCTCGACGCAGCCGACGGCGACGACGCGGGCGAAGATGTGCGCCAGCGGCAGGAAGAGCAGCGTCGACTTGCCCTCCCGCATACCGGCGCCGACCGCGTCGCGGGTCGCGGCCGTCTCGGCGAGGAAATTCGCGTGCGTCAGGACGACGCCCTTCGGCCGTCCGGTGGTGCCCGAGGTGTAGATCAGCGTGGCGGCATCCGACGACAACGCATTCGCCTGACGCTGGTCGAGGTCCGCGTCGGCGGTCTTCGCGCCGCGCTTGGTGACCGTGGGGAGCGCGTGGTCGTCGATGACCAGGGTCTCCTTGAGGGTGGGCGTCTCGTCGATGACCCGGAGATGGCGGGTGTAGTGCTCATGGTTCTCGACGAACAGGAGCTTGGCGCCGGAGTCCTCGAGAATCCACTGGACCTGGTCGGGGGCGGACGTCTCGTAGATCGCGACGGTGCACGCCCCGGCGCGCCAGATCGCGTAGTCCAGCACGGTCCACTCGTAGCGCGTCGACGACAGGATCGCGACGCGGTCGCCGGCCTGCACACCCGAGGCGATCAGACCCTTCGCGACCGCGTCCACCTCGTCGGTGAAGTGCTTGGCGGTGACGTTGACCCACTGGTTGTGCGAGCGCTTGCGGAAGAGCGGCATCGTGGGGCGCTCCGCGCGGTAGCGCAGGATCGTGTCGACGGTCGTCGCCTTGTCGTCGATCGTCAGATCGGACGGGGTGGCGTACTGCTGCTGCATGGCACTCCTGAGACGAGAGAACAAATGGACATTCCGGACATCGGTGTGCGTGTGACCGGGACCGATGGCCGGATGAGTGGCACTGACAGTACCAGTATTCGTTAGATGCATCACACCGGTGACCGAACGTGGCTCGTGCCCTGCTCAGGGGGCTGATGCGACCCCGCCCGGGCGTGATGCCGACTTTCTGGTGGACGGCCATTACAGTTGAGGGCGATGAATGAGACTTCCGCCGCATGAGTACCTCGAATCACGGCGAGCACGACGCCCCCGCCGACCCGCAGGTCGGCTCGTTCGACGACCTCGAGATCGACCCGCGGGTACGCGCGGCCATCACCGACGTCGGCTATGAAACCCCGTCGCCCATCCAGGCGGCGACCATCCCGCCGCTCATGGACGGACGCGATGTCGTCGGCCTCGCGCAGACCGGTACCGGCAAGACCGCCGCGTTCGCCATCCCGATCCTGTCCCGCCTCGACACCTCCGCGCGTACCCCGCAGGCGCTGATCCTCGCGCCGACGCGAGAGCTGGCACTGCAGGTCTCCGAGGCCTTCGGCAAGTATTCGGCGCACATGCCCGAGGTGAAGGTGCTGCCGATCTACGGCGGGCAGTCCTACGGCGTCCAACTCGCGGGTCTGCGTCGCGGCGCGCAGGTCATCGTCGGCACACCCGGTCGGGTCATCGACCACCTCGATCGCAAGACCCTCGACATCTCCGGTCTGGAGTTCCTGGTCCTCGACGAAGCCGACGAGATGCTGACGATGGGCTTCGCCGAGGACGTCGAGCGCATCCTCGCCGAGACCCCGGACACCAAGCAGGTCGCGCTGTTCTCGGCGACCATGCCCAGTGCCATCCGGCGCCTCGCGCAGAAGTACCTGAACTCGCCGCAGGAGATCACGGTCAAGTCCAAGACCGCGACCGCGCAGAACATCACGCAGCGCTATCTCCAGGTTTCCCACCAGCGCAAGCTGGACGCGCTGACACGCTTCCTCGAGGTCGAGACCTTCGACGCGATGATCGTGTTCGTCCGCACCAAGCAGGCGACGGAAGAACTCGCCGAGAAGCTGCGCTCGCGCGGGTTCTCCGCGGTCGCCATCAACGGCGACCTCGCGCAGGCGCAGCGGGAACGGACCATCAACCAGCTGAAGAACGGCTCGATCGACATCCTCGTCGCGACCGATGTCGCGGCCCGCGGGCTCGACGTCGACCGCATCTCGCATGTCGTGAACTACGACATCCCGCACGACACCGAGTCCTACGTGCACCGCATCGGCCGTACCGGGCGCGCCGGCCGCTCGGGCAACGCGCTGCTGTTCGTCTCGCCGCGCGAACGCCACCTGCTGCGTGCGATCGAGCGCGCCACGCGGCAGACGCTGACCGAGATCGGCCTGCCCAGCGTGGACGATGTCAACGCACAGCGGGTCGCGAAGTTCGCCGACTCGATCACCCAGAACCTGTCCTCGGACAACCTGGATCTGTTCCGCGGGCTGATCGAGAACTACGCGCGGGACAACGACGTCGCGATGGCCGACATCGCGGCCGCGCTGGCGCTCGAGACACGAGACGGCGGTTTCCTGATGACGCCGGACCCGCCGCAGTCGGAGAAGCGCCCCGAGCGTGAGCGTGCTCCGCGGCGCCCGGGCGCGAGCTTCGCGACGTACCGCATCGCCGTCGGCCGCAAGCACAAGGTGTCGCCCGGTGCGATCGTCGGTGCCATCGCCAACGAGGGCGGCCTGACCCGTGCCGACTTCGGCAACATCAGCATCCGCGACGACTTCAGCCTCGTCGAGCTTCCCGATGATCTCGACAACGAGACCCTCTCGTCGCTGCGGCATACCAAGATCGGGAAGAACCCGATCGACATCCGCAAGGACATGGGCGCACCGCGCACGCGCGGGGGCGCCAAGCGCGGAGCCGGCGGGCACGGCGGCGGGCGGGACGGTCGTCGTGGCGACAATTGGGGTAAGCGTCCGTCCCCGCGTGTCGCGGGCCGCGGTCGCCATTCCTGACCCTGACGGTTCCGCTGCGGCTCGTCTAGCAGAGGGAGCGCATGAATGCGCCCTTCTGAGAGCTGTGTGAGAAAACTTGTCAATTCGAGATCGTTCCGTAACCTGGTCGACGGGGGTCATTCACGCCACGGCCGTCACCCGATGGCCGTCGCGAACGCATGAACACGGACAAATTCGAGCAACAGGATTGGTGAGTCACCGGTGTCAGTGGTGAATTCGATTTCGGCAGTCGAGGCAATGAATCACAGCCGCGAGGGGAACGCGGTCGTCGTCGACGCACGGCCCCAGGTGGTCCGGCATCAGGGGAGTCTGCCCGGTGCCCTCGTGGTTGACCCGACCGAGGTGCCGAAGCGGTTCACCCCGACCCCGTCGGGCACCTTCCCGGTGATCCGCGACCGCGACACCGAGATCGCCGTGGTGTCGGTCCGTTCGGAGGCCCCGCGGATCGCCGAACAGATCGCCGAGTGCGGATACACCAACGTGCGCTATGTCGACGGCGGATACCGCGCGCTGCGTTCGAGTTCCGTCGGCTGACCGGCCCGGTGTCGGGAATCCGGCCGACCCGCGCGGCGGCACGGAGTTCCTCTGACCAGCGTCTTGTAGCGTAGGAGTCGCCGGCGACGAGAGGAACACATCGGTATGCAGGATGACACGCGCGAGACGTTGCGCGATCAGGTCACCCGACTGATGACGTTTCTGGCCGATCTCGTCCGGTCTCGCTCCGGTGACGTCCACGACATCTCCGACCACCCCGGCCATGTCTGGGTCGGTCCGTCCACCGCCGTCGCCGTACGGTCGAACGCGGTGCCGGGCCAGGTCGTGGTGGAGGTCGGCCCGGACGATCCCGACGCCGCTCGGGCCGGCGCGGTCCACGCCGAACTCGCCGCGTTGGTCGACGCGCTCGGCGCGGAGCCCGAAGAACTCGAACTCGTCATCGCGTCCGCACTGGTCACGGTGCGGGACGCAACAGACGCGGACGCCGACCCGATGGTCCGCGAACACCTCCTCAGTCAGGTTCTGGTCGCCGACCGCGACGCGGACGACACGATCCGGTTGACGCTCGGGGCGGGCTCGTCTCCCGCGGTTCGCGATACCCATCTGCTCGCTGCTCTCGACGGTCTCGATCTCGCGGGTGCTGTCGGGATCCGCGGCAAGCTGTCCGCGCAGACCTCGGTGCTGTCGCCGAAGACCGCCGAGCTGACGGGCGAATGGCGCGAGGCGATCGAGGTCGACGCCGAGCGTGTGTCGTTGACGGTGGAGAGTCGGCCCGCGGTGGTCCTCCGTCGCCGCGGGGTGGAGAGTTCCCTCGCGTTCTACGACGCCATCATCGACGACCTGCGGGACGAGGAGTCGGAGGTACCGGTCGGGCTGACCCAGCTCGTCCGCCCGATCGAGGCTCCCGACCGTCTCGCCGCCCTCCGCGCCCCCGGCGTCCTCGATCCAGCGGACCTGGTCGCCGATGCGCTGTTCCCGTTGCCGTCCAATGCCGAACAGCGCGATGTGCTCGCCCGGCTCGGGTCCGACACCGGTGTGGTGGTCGAGGGTCCGCCCGGAACCGGCAAGACCCACACCATCGCCAACGTGACCTCGGCCTTGCTGGCGAAAGGACAGCGCGTCCTGGTCGTCAGCGAGAAAGCCCATGCGCTCCACGTGCTCCGGGACATGCTGCCGCCCGCTCTGCGGGCGCTCACCGTGTCGATCGCCGACGTGTCCCAGGACAGTTCCGAGGGCATCGTCGATGCGGTGACCGAGCTCGCCGAACGCAAGGCGTCGTTCACGCCGGGGGTCGCCGACGCGGAGATCGCCGACCTGGCCGCGCGCCGCGATCACGCTCTGCGACAACGGGATCAGCTGCTCCGCGAACTCTGGGAACTGCGTGCGGAAGAGACCGAGGTCCACGAATGGGTCGCGGGGGACTATCGGGGATCCCCGGCGGAGATCGTCCGCCGGGTGCGGGCGGACGCCGCCGCGTTCGACTGGATGCCCGGGCCGGTCCACGGCGCGGTGCCCCCGCTGGACTCGGCCGAGTTCGTCCGGCTGGCGGACCTGCTCGCGAGCACCGGTGGCTCCGGATCGCGTCTCGCGCAACGGTTCGTCGACCTCGACCACCACCTGCCCGAGCCGGGGGAGATGGACTCCGTCTGCACCCGGATCGCCGCGCGGCCCCGCGAGCCGATGGCCGGCGCCGGGACGCTGCTGTCCGTGCTCGACGGGGTCGACAGTGACCGGTTGGTCCGGATCAAGGACATCTGCGACGAACTCGCCGTCGCCTCCGGCGAGGTGGCGTCGTACCCGGAGCCGATCGTCGACATGGCGGATCGGCTGCTCGCCGGACGCGCCGCGCACCTCTGGTCGCGGGTGACGACGCTGTCACCGGTCATCGCCGAGGCCGCTCGTCGGGACCGTGACCTGGGCGCGCACGCGGTCGTCGTCGACGGGGCGCGGCCCGGCGACGCCGCGTTGTTCGACGCCGCCGCCGACTTCCTGCGGGACGGCGGTCAGTGGCGGGGACGGTTGCGGCGTTCGCCCGAGCAGCGCGCGGTCGAGGAGTCGCCGGTGCGGGCCACCGTGGACGGGCGGCCTCCTCGCGACGAGGCCTCGTTGCGCCGGGTCGCCGATCACCTCACCGTCATCGACGCGGTACATCAGGTGCATCGCATCCTGGCGGACCTGCACGTCCCGGTGGACGCGTCGGGGTCGCGGTCGGCGCAGCTCGACCACCTCGTCCGCCTGGACAACCAACTGGCGTGGATCTCGAGGCTGCTCACCGGCCGGGAGCATCTCGTCCGTGAACTCGAGGCGATCAGCCCCGGCGGCCCGAGACCACGTACCGTCGCCGAGGCAGCCGAGGTGGCCCATCAGGCGCGATCGGTGGCGGCCGCCAACGACGCGGTCCTCGCCGAACAGGAACTCGCCGACCGCGTGTACGGCCTGACGACCGAACTCGAACAGGGGCCGTCGCCGGAGGGTGACGCGCTGCTCTCGGCACTCGCCACGGCCGACCCGGTCGCGATCCGAGACGCGCGGCGCGCGTTCGCGGCCGCCGCAGCCGAGGCCGACGAGCAGAATGCCCTGGAGCTTCTCGGGCTCCGATTGCGCAGCCGGGCACCCGAACTCGCGAAGACGATGTGGTCGAGCGCGCAGGACCCGATCTGGACCGAACGCGCCCGGGACATGGGCGCGGCGTGGGCGTGGCGGTTCGCCCACACCTGGGCGGAGGAACGCAGCGATCCGTTTGCCGAGGACCGGCTGCAGTCCGACCTCGACGCCGTCGAGGTCGACATCGCGGCCCTCACCACCCGGCTCGCCTCTGCGCGCGCCGTCCGCGAGGTGCTGGCGCGCACCACGGCCGGCGAGTTGCAGGCCGTGCAGTCCTACCGCGACCACATGATCAACCTGGGCAAGGGATCGGGCAAACATGCCAATCGTTTCCGACGCGCGGCGCGCGAGGCCATGGCCGAGGCGCGCAACGCCGTGCCCGCCTGGATCATGTCGATCAGCCAGGTGGCCGAGACCCTCCCACCGCGCCGCAACTCCTTCGACGTCGTCATCGTCGACGAGGCGTCCCAGGCCGACATCACCAGTGCGTTCCTTCTCTGGCTGGCCCCGCGCGTGATCGTCGTCGGTGACGACAAGCAGTGCGCGCCCGTCGGTCTCAGCGGCACCAGCCTCGATTCCGCGTTCGCCGAACTCGATGCCACGCTGCCCGACCTCCCGACATACCTACGCGACGGGTTGACGCCGCGGTCCAGCCTGTTCTCGTTGTTGCGCAGCCGTTTCGGCAACGTCGTGGGACTGCGGGAACACTTCCGGTCCATGCCCGAGATCATCGAGTTCTCGTCGCGCCAGTTCTACGGGTCCGCGCCGCTGATCCCGGTGCGCCAGTACGGTTCCGACCGGCTCGAACCATTGCGGACGGTCGCGGTCGACGGAACGGCCACCGGGACCGGCAACGGCATCAGCAACGAGGCCGAGGCGGCCGCCATCGTCGACGCCCTCCGGGGGTGTCTGGCCGATCCGGCATACGACGATCTGGACTTCGGTGTGATCGCGTTGCAGGGCGTCAAGCAGGTGGAGACGATCGAGAAGGCGCTGCGCGCCGCGATCGACACCGAGACCTGGCGCTCGCGTCGTATCCGCGTCGGCTCACCCCCGGACTTCCAGGGAGACGAGCGGCGCGTGGTCTTCCTGTCGATGGTCGTCTCGGACGCCGGTGCGATCTCCGCGCTGACCCGCGCGGAGTCCCAACGCCGGGTCAACGTGGCGGCCACCCGGGCCATGGACCAGTTGTGGCTGTTCCATTCGATCGGACTCGACGAGTTGCGCCCCAACGACCTTCGTGCCTCGCTGCTGTCCTATGTGTCCGCCAACGAGGGTCCGTCGATCGGGGCCATGCCGTCCGACGTGCCCGACGATCGACGCGTGAGCCCGTTCGACAACCTCCTCGAACAGCGCGTGTTCAACCGTCTCGCGGCGCTCGGCTATCACGTGACCCCGAAGGTCACGGTCAACAACCGGATCGTCGACCTGGTCGTGTTGGGGGCCGATGCGCGCATGGCCGTCGAGTGTGATGCCGACGAGTTCGCCGGGACCGGGCAGCAGGCTCGGTCGGATCTGGAGCGCGAGCGTGAATTGCGCCGTTGCGGTTGGGAATTCGTCCGCGTGCGCGAGTCGGAGTTCGAACTCGATCCCGACCGCGTGCTCGATCATGTCGCCGCCGTGCTCGACGAGCGCGGGTGCAAGCCGGGGTCGCTCGTCGCGGTTCAGACGACGGACGACGTCGGGAGATGGCAGCCGATCGACCTCACCGCGGGGGAGTGACGCCGCACCTCGTCAGCCGAGTGACGCGAGCAACGCCGGCAGACCGACGGCGGCGGGCATCCGCAGACTGTGGGTCACGATGTCGGACAGCGCGGACGGCGACGGGTTGAACTCGATGACCGGGATGCCCGCACGCACCGCGCGTTCGGGTAGCGCGGCTGCCGGGTAGACGATCCCGCTGGTGCCCACGACGAGCACCACCTCGGCCGCACGGAACGCCTGATCCGCTCGCTGCCAATCCGATTCGGGCAGTGCTTCGCCGAACCACACGATGCCGGGCCGTACCCTCCCGCCGCAGCGCGGACACGTGGGCGGGTCGACGCGCGGGTCATCCGGCGCGGTACCGGTGTCGCCGGGATCGGGGAATGCGCCGGGGCCGTCGTACGGGGTCCCACAGACCGAACACCGGGGGGCGAACAGGCTGCCGTGCAGGTGGCTGACGACGTCGCCGCCGGCCCTCTCGTGGAGATCGTCGACATTCTGCGTCACGATCATGACGGTGCGGCTCGTGGCGAGTTCGGCGAGCGCGCGGTGGCCCGCATTGGGCTGCGCGGCAAGCACTTCGCGGGCGCGCCAGCGGTACCACCCCCAGACCAGTGCGGGGTCGCGCGCCCACGCTTCCGGGGTGGCGAGTTCGGCGGGATCGAACTTCTCCCACAAACCGGTCTGGGCGTCCCGGAAGGTGGCGATGCCGCTCTCGGCCGACATACCCGCGCCGCTGAACACCGTGATCCACTCCGCGCGACGCACGAGGTCGGCCACCGCGTCCGGAATCCGGGTCCCGGCCCCGGTGTCCGGGTCGGGCTCGCCGGCGAAGGTCATCCGACGGACTCGATCCCGGCGCGCACCGCAGCCGCGGTCTCGTCGGGGTCGGGGTCGCGGCGGACGAGGAAGCCCTTGGCGAAACTCAGCTTGTCCCCGTCGTGTCTGGGGACGACGTGCAGGTGGGTGTGGAAGACGGTCTGGAAGGCCGCGCGGCCGTCGTTCAGTGCCAGGTTGACCCCGTCGGCGGACACCGGTCCGGTCTTCATCGCGGTGGCGACTCGTTGGCCGGCGCGGAAGAGAGCGGCGCCGAGGGTGGGGTCGAGGTCGTCGAGCCCGGAGGAGTGGACCCGGGGCACGAGGAGGGTGTGCCCGCGGGTCACGGGCCGGATGTCGAGGAACCCGAGGACGTCGTCGTCGGAGTAGACGATGCGACCCGGGGAGGTGCCCGCGATGATGGCGCAGAAGATGCAACTGCTCATGCGGCCGACTCTAGTGGGGTGTCTCGATGGCACTCGGCCTGCGGCTCGGCTGGACCGCGACGCGCAGTGGTGCCCCACATCACATAACGGTTTGATAACGGTTGACCGAGCGAGAGTTCGGGCGCACGCGTACCCCTGGGTATGTTGCCTGGCCTGGCGGTTTTCCGACGCTTCCCATGGTGGTTGACACGGTGCCGAAAGTTACCCGCGCGGTTACTGGTCGGTATACCGACAGGTCACCGACAAACATGAGGGTTCCCTCACTTTCGTGTGTCATCATAGGTGTCATGTTCACGCCGACGCCGGCTCCGGACAAAACCGGTGCGCGCCAATGTTGTTGTGCGGCAGGCGTGTTCCTTTGTTGTACCAGCTAGTTCGATCCGGCGGTGTCGCCACCGCGGCCGGTCGTGCGCGACGGCGGCGAGACCGATCACGTCAGCGCACGGAAAGGCCGCTGCCGACAGCGTTTCTCGCGCCGCCGCGACTCGCAGACCAACCGCACAACACCCATAGACATCTACTGCACCGCACCTACGCACTCCGCAAATCCACACTCTGAGACCGACCACCACAGAGGAGTATCCGTGACCGTCGACCAGTTCCGCTCCGGCTCGCAGGGCGCCGCCAACGCAGAACGGCCCACCACCACGCTCATCGAGCGGCTCACGCAGGGCGAGCCCTACGCGATCAGCTTCGGCGGGCAGGGCGGCGCATGGCTGCCCACACTGACCGAGCTGGTCGTCGACGCCGACCTGGAACACCGGGTCGCCACCATCGTCGATTCCGCCGAACGGCTCGTCGAGCCGGTTGCCGACGAACTCGTCGTGGCACGGGTGTCCGGATTCCACCCGCTCACCTGGGTGCACGCGCACGACGCAGGCGAAGACGTGCCCGCCGAGGCCACTCTCGCCGACTTCACCCTCTCGGGTCCGGGTGTGCTGCTCACCCAGCTCGCCGCCGTGGAGGCACTCCGCAAGCAGGGCCTGGACACCGCCGTGCTCCCGCCGAAGGCCGTGGTCGGGCATTCCCAGGGCTCGCTGGCCACCGATGCGGTGGGCGCCGACGGCCGGATCGCCGAGTCCGGTCAGGGCCTGCTGCTGGCCGTCGCGCACCTCATCGGCGCCGCCGGTTCGTTGACCGCGCGTCGCCGCGGGCTGGGCGTCACCACCGACGGCACGCCGATGCTCGCACTGACCAACGTCAGCCCGGCTCGCGTCGACGAGATCCTGGCGCAGTACCGCGCCGGCCTGTCCGACAACGATCTGACGACCGCCCCGGTGGTCGCCATCAAGAACAGCCGCACCGCCGTCGTGCTGTCCGGGGCACCGCGGCACCTCGCCGCGTTCGCCGCCCTCTGTGAGCGGGTCGCCGCGACCGAGGCCGACGAGCGCAAGCGCAAGCGCACCGGCGGGGCGCCGTTCGCGCCGAAGTTCGACCACCTGCAGGTGTCGGTGGCCTTCCACCACCCGGCGATGGCCGAGGCTGTAGAGCTGGTCGGCCAGTGGGCCGACCGCTGCGGCATCGACCGTGACCTCGCCACCCGCCACGCCCACGACATCCTCGTCGGGCACGTCGACTGGGTCGCCTCGGTCGACTCGATCGTCGCCGGCGGCGCCAAGTGGGTCCTGGACTTCGGTCCCGGGGACATCGCGACCCGTCTCACCGCATCACTGGTCCGCGGGCAGGGTGTCGGCCTGGTGCCCGCCGCGCTGCGCGTCGGACAGCGCAACCTGTTCAGCCCCGGCGGCGTGCCCGAGGTCGCGACCCCGTGGTCGCAGTTCGCGCCGACCCTCGTCGAGCTGCCCGACGGCCGTACCGTCGTCGAGACCTCCTTCACCCGCCTCACGGGACGTTCGCCGATGCTGCTCGCCGGCATGACGCCGACGACCGTCGACCCGGCCATCGTCGCCGCCGCGGCCAACGCCGGACACTGGGCCGAGCTGGCCGGTGGCGGTCAGGTCACCGAGGAGATCTTCGCGCGCAACATCGCCACGCTCACCGATCTGCTCGAGCCGGGACGCGAGGCGCAGTTCAACGCGTTGTTCCTCGACCCCTACCTGTGGAAGCTGCAGCTCGGCGGCAAGCGCATCGTGCAGAAGGCCCGCGCGCAGGGAGCCCCGCTCGACGGCGTCATCGTCTCGGCGGGCATACCCGAACTCGAGGACGCGGTCGCGCTCGTCGACGAGTTCGTCGAGGCCGGACTCCGGTTCGTCGCCTTCAAACCCGGCACCGTGGAGCAGATCCGGTCCGTCGTGCGCATCGCGGCCGAGGTTCCGCATCACCCGATCATCGTGCAGATCGAGGGCGGCCGCGCCGGTGGCCACCACTCGTGGGAAGACCTCGACGACCTGCTGCTCGCGACCTACGGCGAGCTCCGCGCCCGCCCGAACGTCGTGATCTGCGTCGGCGGTGGCATCGGCACGCCCGAGCGCGCCAGTGAATACCTCACCGGCAGCTGGTCGGCCGGCTACGGCTACCCGACGATGCCGCTCGACGGCATCCTCATCGGCACCGCCGCCATGGCGGCCAAGGAAGCGACGACGACCCCCGAGGTCAAGCAGCTCCTCGTCGACACCGCCGGCATCGACGAGTGGATCGGTGCCGGTCACGCCACCGCCGGAATGGCCTCCGGCCGTTCGCAGCTCGGCGCCGACATCCACGAGGTCGACAACACCGCGTCGCGCTGCGGCCGGTTGCTCGACGAGGTCGCCGGTGACGCCGACGCCGTGGCCGCCCGCCGCGACGAGATCATCGCCGCGATGGCCGACACCGCGAAGCCGTACTTCGGCGACGTCGCCACCATGACCTACCGCGAGTGGCTCGACCGGTACGCCGCGCTGGCCGTCGGTGACGCTCGGGGCGAGCAGGCCCCGTGGGCCGACATCACCTGGCAGCAGCGCTTCGTGGAGATGCTGCAGCGCACCGAGGCGCGCATGCACCCGCAGGACTCCGGGCCCATCCCGACGATGTTCGCCGAGGTCACCGCCGCCGCCGATGCGTATGCCGCAATCGACGCGCTCGGCAGCGTGTACCCCGAGATCGACACCGACATCCTGCATCCCGCGGACGTCGCGTTCTTCCTGGAGCTGTGCCGCACCCCGGGCAAGCCCGTCAACTTCGTGCCGGTGATCGACAAGGACGTACGCCGCTGGTGGCGCAGTGACTCCCTGTGGCAGGCCCACGATCCGCGCTACGGCGCCGACGCGGTCTGCGTCATCCCGGGGCCGGTCGCCGTCGCGGGCATCACCCGCGTCGACGAGCCCGTGGGTGAACTGCTCGATCGGTTCGAGGCCCGTGTCGCGTCCGATCTGCAGGCCTCCGGGGAGCGCCCGGTCGCCGTCGCCTCCCGGCACCGG
This sequence comes from Gordonia sp. ALPHA1B1, assembly GCF_005502615.1. NCBI lineage: Bacteria > Bacillati > Actinomycetota > Actinomycetes > Mycobacteriales > Gordoniaceae > Gordonia > Gordonia sp. ALPHA1B1. Next base: position 14,394 of record NZ_SCOC01000008.1, read on the forward strand.
GCCGGGCTGGCCGAGGAAGCCGGCGTGCTGACCTCGGTGCTGGAGTCCGACGACGTCAGCTGGGCCGGCCGGATCGTGGCGAGCCCGATCGCGCTGCTCGGCGATCGCGACGCCTGGACCGTGGTCGGACCCGAGCGGGCCGAACACGCCGTCAGCGGCGCCGTCCTGGAGCAGGTCTCCGCCGACTCCGACGCCACCCGTTTCGACCTCGTCGTCCCCATCTCGGGCGCTTCCGTGCGTATCCCGCTGCTGGCCGGCGAGAGCCTGCGCGACGGTGGTTCGCCGCTGGTGGGCCTCGACGACGCGTCGACCGCGATGCGCGAGATCCTTACCGTGGCCGCCGGCGGCAGCCTGGCCGAGGTGACCGATGGCGTGTCGGTCACGACCGTCTCCTGGCAGCCGGACTCGGTCGCCGATCACGCTGCGGTGACCGGGTTCTCCCTGCCGCCGCACCTGCGTCCGACCACCCCGACCGACCCGTTCGGTTTCGCCGTGCCCGACACCCTGGTCGGCGCGTGCTGGCCGAGCGTGTTCAGCGTCATCGGCGCCGCCCGCACCGATTCCGGTGACCCGGTCGTCGAGGGTCTGCTCGACCTGGTCCACCTCGATCACGCGATCGCGCTGACCGGGGAGATCCCCGCGACCGCAGCCGAACTGACCGTCACCGCACGGACCGGCGCGGTCCGGGATGCCGACGTCGGTCGTGTCGTCGAGGTCACGGTGGAGATCGCCGGACCAGCCGGCCCGATCGCGACGCTCGAGGAGCGTTTCGCGATCCGTGGGCGTCTGGGCGCCGCCGAGCTCACCGACCCGGCCCGGGCCGGCGGTGCACCCGCCGCCGAGCAGTCGGCCACCCGCAAGCTGCTCCGGACGGCCACCATCACCGCGCCGAACCGGATGACCGGTTTCGCCGTCGTGTCCGGTGACCGCAACCCCATCCACACCGACGCCGCAGCCGCGAAGCTGGCCGGTCTCGGCGACCCGATCGTCCACGGGATGTGGCTGTCGGCCGCCGCGCAGCAGGTCGTCACCGCGACCGACGCGAAGAATCCGACGCCATCGCCTCGTCCGCTGATCGGCTGGACCGCACGCTATCTCGGCATGGTCCGGCTCGGCGACCGCATCTCGGTGCGCGTCGACCGCGTGGGTCTCGACAACGGCCGCGAGGTCGTCGAGGTCAGCGCCAAGGTCGGCGACAACCTCGTGATGAGCGCGACCGGTCTGCTCGCCGCGCCGCGGACCGTCTACGCGTTCCCCGGCCAGGGCATCCAGAGCAAGGGCATGGGACTCGACGCCCGCTCGCGGTCGAAGGCCGCCCGCAAGATCTGGGATCGTGCCGACAAGCACACCCGTGCGGCGCTGGGCTTCTCGATCCTCGCCGTGGTCCGCGACAACCCGACGACGCTCGTCGCCAACGGGACCACCTACAACCACCCCGACGGCGTGCTGTACCTGACGCAGTTCACCCAGGTCGCCATGGCGACGCTCGGTGTCGCGCAGATCGCCGAGCTCAAGGAGTCCGGTGGCTTCGTCGAGGGTGCCATCACGTGTGGTCACTCGGTCGGTGAGTACAACGCGCTCGCCGCATGTGCCGGCGTCCTCCCGCTCGAGGCCGTCCTCGAAGTCGTGTTCCAGCGCGGCGAGGCCATGCATCACCTCGTCCCGCGAGATGAGCAGGGGCGCAGTGACTATCGGATGGCCGCCATCCGGCCGAGCCAGTTCGGTCTGGCCGACGCCGAGGTCACCGACTTCGTGTCCGGCGTGGGCGCCGCGGGCGGCGAGTTCCTGGAGGTCGTCAACCTCAACCTCCTCGGCTCGCAGTACGCGATCGCCGGCACGGTTCGCGGTCTCGAACTGCTCGAGGCCGAGATCGACCGGCGGCGTGCGGAGTTCGGGGGCAAGCGCGCGTTCATCCTGATCCCGGGCATCGACGTCCCGTTCCACTCGAGCGTGCTGCGCGCCGGGGTCCCGGAATTCCGCGGCAAGCTCGCCGAGCTGCTGCCCGCCGACATCGACATCGACATCCTGATCGGCCGCTACATCCCCAACCTGGTGCCGCGCCTGTTCAACCTCGGACGCGACTTCGTCGAGGAGATCGCGGCGCTGGTGCCGTCGGATCCGCTGAACGAGGTCCTCGCCGACTGGGACGCCTGGGAGGCGACCCCGAGCGAACTGGCCCGGGTGATCCTGATCGAGCTGCTCGCCTGGCAGTTCGCCAGCCCGGTGCGGTGGATCGAGACCCAGGAACTGCTGTTCAGCGGTCCCGAGCGGAACGGGCTGGGAGTCCAGCGCTTCGTCGAGATCGGTCTGAAGGGCGCCCCGACGCTGTCGGGTCTGGCCACCAACACCCTCAAGCTCGACGACTACGCCGCGGCCACCACCGAGGTGCTCAACGTCGAGCGCGACACCGACACGATCCTGGCCAAGGACGCCGGGCACGAGCCCGACGAGGACGAGCTCGACGTTCCCGCAGCGGCCGAGACGTCGGCGGCGGACGCGGCTCCGGCCGCCGCGGCGGCGCCCGCGCCTGCTGCTCCCGCGGCACCGGCGGCACCAGCCGGCGGCCCGCGTCCCGACGACATCGCGTTCACGCCGTCGGATGCGGTGAAGTCCGTGATCGCGCTGTGGACCAAGATGCGCGTCGACCAGATCGGGTCCGCGGACACGATCGAGGCGCTCTGCGACGGTGTGTCGTCGCGTCGTAACCAGCTGCTCCTCGACATCGGCGGCGAGCTCGGACTCGGCGCCATCGACGGTGCCGCCGAAGCCGACATGACCGCGCTGTCGTCGACCGTGGAGACCCTCGCCCGTGGCTACCGGCCGCTGGGTGCGGTGCTCACCGATGCGGTCAGCGACCAGGTCCGCAAGGTGCTCGGCCCGCTGGGCAAGCGCCAGAACTACATCACCGACCGCGTGTCGGGTGTCTGGCAGCTGGGTCCGGGGTGGGGTCTGCACACCACCGTCGCGCTGGCGTTGGGCACCAGGGACGGCGCGTCCGTCCGCGGCGAGGCGCTGGGCAATCTGCTCGACGGCCCGCTGACGGACACCGATTCCCTCGACGCCCTCATCGACAAGGCCGTGTCCGCGGTGGGTGCGGTCAAGGGCATCCCGGTCGGCAAGCCGGCCGCCGAATCCGGTGGTGGCGCAACGGTCGACGCCGCGGCGCTGGGAGAGTTCACCGAGCAGATCACCGGCCGGTCCGGCGCGCTGGCCTCGGCCGCGTACACCCTGCTGGACAAGCTCGGACTCGCCGAGGTCGCCGATCTCGCCGAGGCCGTGGCCGACCCGAACGCCGAGCTCGCCGAGCTGGTCAGCGCCGAACTCGGGTCGGACTGGGCCCGTACGGTGGCGCCGGCCTTCGACGCGGCCAAGGTCGTCCTCATCGACGACCGGTGGGCAACCGCCCGTGAGGATCTCGTCCGACTCTGGCTGACCGACGAGCAGGACCTCGACGCCGACTTCGACACCATCGTCGGCGGGTTCGCCGGAGCCGGTGACACCGTCGCCGACCACGCCACCTGGTGGCAGGGCAAGGCCCTCGCGAACGGAAACGCCGTGCACGGCCGCATCTTCGGCGCGATCGCGCACGCTGCGGAGAATCCCGAGAAGGGTGCCTACAGCCGCGAGATCGCCGTGGTGACCGGTGCGAGCAAGGGTTCGATCGCCGCCGGCGTGGTCGCCGGGCTGCTGGCCGGTGGCGCGACCGTGATCGCCACGACGTCGCGCCTGAACTCCGACCGTCTCGCCTTCTACAAGAAGCTGTACCGCGAGAACGCCCGGGCCGGTGCCGCGCTGTGGATTGCTCCCGCGAACATGGCGTCGTACGCCGATGTCGACGACCTCGTCGGCTGGATCGCGGGGGAGCAGACGGAGAACCTCGGTGGCACAACGGCAGTGGTGAAGCCGGCGATGAAGCCGACGCTGCTGTTCCCGTTCGCCGCACCGCGGGTCGCCGGTGATCTCACCGACGCCGGTGGTCGCGCCGAGCTGGAGATGAAGGTGCTCCTCTGGTCGGTGGAGCGGCTCATCGGCGGTCTCGCCGACGTCCATTCCGATCACGACATCGCCGCCCGCGTGCACGTCGTGTTGCCCGGTTCGCCGAACCGCGGCATGTTCGGCGGCGACGGTGCCTACGGCGAGAGCAAGGCCTCGCTCGACGCACTCGTACAGCGCTGGTCGGCCGAGGAGTCCTGGGGTTCCAAGACGACGCTCGCCCACGCCCTGATCGGCTGGGTGCGCGGCACCGGGCTGATGGGTCACAACGACGGGATGGTCGACGCGGTCGAGGCGGCGGGTGTGCGCACCTGGAGCACCGACGAGATGGCGGCGAACCTGCTCACCCTGTGCCGCCCCGAGCAGCGGTCGGCCGCGGTGAGTGCGCCGATCCTGGCCGACTTCACCGGCGGCCTGGACAGCTCGACCGACCTCAAGGCGCTCGCGGCCACCGCGGCGGCGGCCGCCGAGGAGTCCGCGGACACCGACGAGGTGTCGGCGACGACCGTCGCGGCGCTGCCGGCACCGGCGCGCGCCCCGAAGGCGATGCGTCCGCAGTGGCCGTCGATCGACGCCCGACCCGAGGACCTCGTGGTCATCGTGGGTGCCGGCGAGCTCGGCCCGTTCGGTTCGGCCCGCACCCGCTTCGAGATGGAGGTCGACGAGAAGCTTTCGGCCGCAGGCGTTCTCGAGCTCGCCTGGAACACCGGACTGGTGCACTGGGATTCGGCGCCGAAGCCGGGCTGGTACGACACCGCGTCCGGAGACCCGGTGCCGGAGAGCGAGATCGCCGAGCGGTACCACGACGAGGTCGTCGCCCGCTGCGGTATCCGCCGCTACGCCGACGACGGGGCGATGGTCGACAACACCTCGCCGCTGCTGACCTCGGTCTTCGTCGACGAGGACCTGACCTTCACGGTCAACTCCGAGGCCGAGGCGCGAGCATTCGCCAGTGCCAACCCGGAGAAGACCCGGGTCACGCAGAACGCCGACGGCGACTGGCAGGTCACCCGGTTGGCGGGCACCGAGATCCGCGTTCCGCGCCAGTTCGCGCTGACCCGGACCGTGGGCGGTCAGATCCCGACCGGTTTCGACCCGACCCGCTGGGGCGTCAGCCCCGACATGGTCGAGTCGATCGACCGGGTCGCCCTGTGGAACCTGGTGGCCACGGTCGACGCCTTCCTGTCGTCGGGCTTCACGCCGAGCGAACTGATGCGCTGGGTGCACCCCGGTCTGGTCGCCAACACGCAGGGCACCGGTATGGGCGGCATGACCTCCATGCGCGACCTGTACATCAACACCCTGCTGGGCGAGGCCAACGCCAACGACATCCTGCAGGAGGCCCTGCCGAACATCGTGGCGGCACACGTGGTCCAGTCGTATGTCGGTAGCTACGGCGCGATGATCCACCCGGTGGCGGCATGTGCGACCGCAGCTGTGTCGGTCGAGGAGGGCGTCGACAAGATCCGCCTCGGCAAGGCGCTGTTCGCGGTGGCGGGCGGCTTCGACGACCTGGGTATCGAGGGCATCGTCGGCTTCGGCGCGATGTCGGCGACCGCCGACTCGGCGAAGATGACCGCGCGCGGCATCGACGATCGCCGGTTCTCGCGTGCCAACGATCGCCGACGCGGCGGGTTCGTCGAGTCGGCCGGCGGCGGCACGATCCTGCTCGCCCGCGGCGATGTCGCGGCCGAGATGGGTCTGCCGGTGCTCGGTGTGGTCGCGTGGGCGCAGAGCTTCGGCGACGGTGTGCACACCTCGATCCCGGCTCCGGGTCTCGGTGCCCTGGGCGCGGCTCGCGGGTCGCTGTCCTCGCCGCTGGCACGTGCGCTCGGTTCGCTCGGCGTCAGCGCCGACGACGTGGCGGTCGTGTCCAAGCACGACACCTCCACCAAGGCGAACGATCCGAACGAGTCCGAACTGCACGAGCGGCTCGCGGCGGCCATCGGCCGCGGCAAGGGCGCACCGCTGTTCGTGGTGTCGCAGAAGTCGCTGACCGGTCATGCCAAGGGTGGCGCGGCGGCCTTCCAGCTCATCGGTCTGTGCCAGATCCTGCGTGACGGCGTGATCCCGCCCAACCGCAGCCTCGACTGTGTCGACGACAAGATGGCCGAGTACCCGCACCTGGTCTGGCCGCGGGAGACCCTCCAGCTCGGCGAGCGGTTCCCGCTCAAGGCGGGTCTGCTGACCAGCCTCGGCTTCGGTCACGTGTCCGGACTGATCGCGGTGGTGCACCCGGAGGCGTTCATCGCCTCGCTGAACCCGGAGGAGCGCGACGCCTACCGTCAGCGCGCCGACGAGCGGACCCGCCTGGGCAGTCAGCGCTTCCTGCAGTCGATCTGCGGTGGCGAGCCTGCCTACCAGCGTCCGCCGAACCGTCGCTTCGACGAGTCGGTCGACGAGCACGACGCCGAGGCGGGCATGCTCCTCGATCCGCAGACCCGTCTGGACGGCGCCGACGTCTACGTCGCCGGTGAGCCGGTGGCGGGTGGTCGGTGACACCCGGTGAGGCGAACGGCGCGAGTGACTCCCAAGGGATGAGCGTGCTCGGTGTGGGCATCGACATCGTGTCGATCCCGGAGTTCGGCGAGCAGCTCCGGCAGCCGGGTACGACGTTCGCCGACCGGTTCACGGTCGGCGAGCGTCGGGACTCGGCCGCCGGGACCGGCGACGACGCCCGGCATCTGGCCGCCCGCTGGGCGGCCAAGGAGGCCGTCGTGAAGGCGTGGTCGGTGAGCCGCTTCTCGCGGTCTCCGCTGCTGCCGCTGATCCGACACAGCGACATCGAGGTCGTGACCGACACGTGGGGCCGTCCGGCCATCCGCCTGTCCGGCGAGATCGGCGAGCATCTGCGCGACACGACCGTGCACGTGTCGCTGACCCACGACGGGGACACCGCTGCGGCGGTGGCCATCCTCGAGGGCAGGTAGCCCGCACGGCTCTCAGACCGTCGTCGACTCCTCGAGCAGCAGATAGCCCGCGAGCATCCGCTTGAGTTCGGCGACGGTCTCGTCGTGGTCGTGGCCGTCCTGTACGGAGAAGCTCAGCAGCGAGTAGGCCGTGTGGACGAGCACCTGGGACATCATCTCGCGGCGTTCGCGCTGCGACGGCGTGAGCGGCGCGATGATCCGCGCGACCTGTTCGGCGAGCACCCGTTCGTTCAGCGACGCCGTGGCGCGGGTCGCCGGTGTCGACTGGACGGCCAGCCACACCGCCCGCCGCGACGGGTCGGTGCGCCACAGGGCCGCCAGGTGATCGAGGAACTTCTCGAGCAGGCTGGGCCACTCCAGGGACGGCACCTCCGAGGAGAACGCCGTGAGTTCCTCGCGGACGTCGACGGTGTCCTGGCGGTCCAGCTCGCACACGATGACGTACTTGTTCGCGAAGTACTGATAGAGCGTGCCGATGGGGACCTCGGCCCGGGTCGCGATCTCCTCGCAGGTCAGCGATTCGAACCCGACGTCGATCAACAGCTCGCGTGCTGCTTCGAGCATCGCCTGGAACTTGCGCTTGCTGCGTTCCTGAGTGGGCCGCTTGCGCGGCACCAGCGGTTCGGCGGACTCGGGCATCGGGGCCGGCTCAGACGGACAGGTCGCGGCGCAGCTTGGCGACGTGTCCGGTGGCCCGGACGTTGTACTGCGCGAGTTCGATCGTGCCGTCGGCGTCGACCAGGAACGTCGACCGGATGACGCCGGTGACGGTCTTGCCGTACATCTTCTTCTCCCCGAATGCGCCCCACTCGGTGAGCACCTTCTTCTCCGGGTCGCTGAGCAACGGGAACGTCAGGCCCTCGGCCTCGACGAACTTCGCCAGCTTCGCGGGCTTGTCGGGGGAGATGCCGAGGACCGCGATCCCGGCCTCGTTCAGCTCGCCGAGGTTGTCGCGGAAATCGCACGCCTGCTTGGTGCACCCCGGGGTGGCCGCTGCGGGATAGAAGTAGACGACGACCTTGCGGCCGGCGTAGTCCGACAACGAGACCGGGTCGCCGTTCGCGTCGGGCAGCGTGAACGACGGCGCCGTGTCGCCCACGGACAGTCGGGTGGTGGTCTCAGCCATGAGAGCCAGGCTAGTGCATGGCGACATGCCCGGATGCCGGGATGTCGTAGCATCGAGACGCTGCCATCTGGCGGTTCGTCCCCGGCGCCGAGAGGTCGTGCGGCGGCCGGGAAGTGAGAAGACCAACGAGAAGCGCCGGAAGGATGCAACGTGGCCGGAGATACCGAACGTATCGAGCAGGACATCGCCAAGGCCCGTGAGGACCTCGCCAGTACGCTCGACGCGCTGGCCGAGCGCGCCAACCCCCAGCGGCTCGCCGACGACGCCAAGTCGAAGGCTCTCGCGACACTGCAGACGCCTGCGGTGAAGTACGCACTCGCCGGGGTCGGCGCCCTGGTCCTGCTCGTCGTCGTCCGCAAGGTCGCCTCGCGATGACCCGCTGATCCAGCAATCGGCGGCGCGACCTCGTCCGCACGGGCCCGTCGAACGGCAGAAGCCGCTCCGACCAGGCGATTTCACTTCTGCCGCGGGGGTCCTGTAAGGTTCCATCTCGCACCGCCAAGCGCCATTAGCTCAATTGGCAGAGCAGCTGACTCTTAATCAGCGGGTTCGGGGTTCGAGTCCCTGATGGCGCACAGAGTACTCAAGACGCCTCGCATCGAGCGAGGCGTCTTGTGGCGTCTCAGACGGTTTCGACCGCGGCCGGTGGTCGATGAACGGCAGATGAACGTTCGGCGTTTCGGGTGCGCAACACGCCGCTCGAATGGATAACGGCCGAAGCGTTCGGTCCGATTTCTCGTACACTGGTCCGCGACATCGGGGTTCGGAATGTCCGTTTCGGATTCGGGGTGTGCAGTGTTCTCAAGGTTGCGAGGCAGCGTGACCGACCGGTTCGGGGTCGGGGCGTCGACAGGCGGGAGTGAGATGGGGATCGGTCGTACTCGGCGGATGCCGCTGATCATCAGCGGTGTGATGTTGGCAATCGTCGCGCTGGTGACGTCGTGCACGCAGGAGGCGTCGTACTCCGACAACGTCAGCAGTTCGAGTCTCTTCGACGATCTGCTCAAGCCGGGTCTCGAAATCACCGAGTGGGCCGAACGTCCCCTGAACGACAACGCCGTCGGCGTGCAGCCGGGTGCGCCCATCAAGGTGAAGACCAGTGAGGGCACCATCAGCCGGGTGCTGATCAAGAAGTCCGACGGCACCCCCGTCAAGGGCACCCTCGCCGACAACGACACGGTGTGGGTCAGCAACGAGGCCCTGGGCTACAACCGCACCTACACCCTGGAGACCGACGCGGTGGGCATCGGTGGTGCGGTCACCAAGAAGGTCACCTTCACCACGAGCAGCCCCAACAACCTGACGCAGGCGTATCTGACACCGAGTCCCGGCGAGACCGTCGGTATCGGACAGCCGGTCGCGGTGAAGTTCGACGAGCCGATCGCGGATCGTCGTGCGGCGCAGCGCGCCATCCGGATCACCACCGACCCTCCGGTCGAAGGGGCCTTCTACTGGATCAGCCCGAGCGAGGTGCGGTGGCGGCCGGCGGAGTACTGGAAGCCGGGCACCAAGGTGCGGGTCGCGGTCAACACCTACGGCATCGACCTGGGTGACGGCCTGTTCGGCCAGGAGAACGTGCGGACCAACTTCACCGTCGGACGCTCGATGATCGTCACGGCCGACGACAACACCAAGCAGGTCGTCTTCGAACGCGACGGCAAGGTCATCCGGACCATGCCGACGTCGATGGGCAAGGCCGGCGACGAGACCGACAACGGCATCTACCTGGTCTCGGACAAGCACGACCACATCATCATGGACTCATCGACGTACGGCGTGCCGGTCAATTCGTCGAACGGTTACCGCACCCCGGTCGACTACGCGACCCGGATGTCCTACAGCGGCATCTTCTTCCACTCCGCACCATGGTCGGTGTGGGCGCAGGGCAACACCAATACGAGTCACGGTTGTCTGAACCTGAGCCCGGAGAACGCGCTGTGGGTCATGGAGAACACCCTCCGCGGCGACCCGGTCATCGTGAAGAACACCACAGGCGGAACGTTGTCGGGCACCGATGGTCTCGGCGACTGGAACATCCCGTGGTCGGTGTGGCGCAAGGGCAACGCCGACAACGCCTGACGCTCAGCACGCCTTCGGACGCCACCGAACCGCACCGCGGTCGGTGGCGTCCGTGCGTCAGCGGGACCCGATGCGGAACGTGCGACTCGTCCCGGAGACGGGCCTCGTCGACCCGTTCGCATCGCGGCTGTCCCCGAAGTAGCGGATGCGGTGCATCCCGGACGCGTCCGTCGGCGACCGCCAGGTGATCGTGATCCGCGACGTGTCGGTGCTGCCGGCCGGGCGCGCCCACCGGAACTCCGTGGACCAGTCGTTGTCGTCGGCGACCGTCGTCCACTCGCTGCCGGTACGCCGCTGCACCTCGAGATAGGTCCGGCCGTGCCGGAAGTCGTTGTTGGGATGCGCGCCGACGAACTGCACGGTCACGGTCGAACCGGCGCGGTACGTGGCGTCGGGTTCACGCAGGACGTCGCCGTAGCGTCGGCCCGGTATCGGACGGTCGGCGGGGACCGGGGGCACCAGGTCGGGTTGCAGTGCGGACTTGTCGACCGGCGCCGGACCACGGCCGATCCGGCGTCCGGACGACATGGCCGCGGCGAGTGCGGCGAACTCTTGCAGGTAGGCGGGCAGGGTGTATCGCCCGAATTGAGTCTCGCCGCCTTCGTAGTGCTGCAGGTCGTATTCCTCGGGCGTCGTGACGTACTGGGTGTAGGCGTTCGCGAACCCCTGCACGAGGACGTTGTCGACGTCGGTCCGCAGTTCGCCGGCGACCACTTGACGCAGCCGCAGACCCGCGACGATGGTGACCTCGGCGGGTACGGCGACGAGCACGAGTTCGCCGATGCGCATGAGCTGCAGCGGCACCACCGACGGGATCCAGCCCGAGGGCGGCAGCAGACCGAGCGGGAACGCGATCAGCTTGGGCGCCTGCATGTCTCGCATCCACGGCGCGATCGGTGGGACGCGGTCTCCGCCGAGCGCGGTGACGAGGGGATTGGTCATGCCCTCGACGAGGAAGGGGAGCGGTTTCTCGTAGTTGTCCTCGCTGCTGGTGGCCACCGCGCCGGCGCCCATCATCGCGGGGGTGGTCGACGCCGGTCGGCCGTCGGGTGTGTAGGTACCGGAGATCCGGACCGCCGACATGTCGACGTACCGCACGATGGAGTCGACGCCGCCCCGGGTCATCGGACGGGCCGCCTCGAAGCCTCGCCGTCCGGCGATGTACTGACGCTCGCCGATGAGTTCGCAGTTGCGTCTGTTGTCCGATGTCGGTCCGCGCGGATCGAACTGCGCGAGTGCGAGGTTCGGCGTCATGTCGCCGGAGTTGGTCTGCGGGAAGGCGGCCACGAACCCGGGCTGGGTGCGCTCCCACAGGTGGCTCGCGTAACCTTTGTTGTCGCCGGCGATGAGGACGTTGCGGTCGGTGAGAGACGTGCCGTGTGTCGGGAACCAGGTGATGGCACCGACATCCCGGCCGCCGGAGGTGTCGTGCTGCCGCAGTCGTAGCACCGTGACCTGAGGGTCGATCGCATCGGGGAAGTGCCGCTTGTCTGCCGACGGGTTCGCGTCGAAGGCGACCCGGGATCGATTCCGGCTGGCGTTGTGCAATTCCTCGCGGCCGATCGTGACGCTGCCGGGCGCGAGATTCTCGTGCGCGCGAACGATCGCGGCGAACATGCCGTCGATCTCGGCGTCGTAGGAGTTCTTCTTGAACCCGAACGCGGCGAGCGAATACGCGTAGTCCCAGGACGTGCCGCCGCAGGAGGCGTGCGTGTGCTGTGCGTTCAGATTCACGTTCGATTCGGTGTACAAGGAGCCGAATCGGTTGCGCAGCTTGGCCATCAGGCCCATGTGGTGCGACTGGAACAGGCACGCGAGGTCGGCGGTCAGGAAGACGACGCGCCGCCCGGTGGCGGGATCGACGATGATGTAGGCCCGCGCCCAGCAACGCTGCAGGAGCCCGGCCGCGACCTGCTCGGGATTCGAATACCCCATCATGCCCTGGCCGGCGACCGCGCCGGTGACATCTCCGATGCCGCAGCCGACGAGGTAACTCGTCGACCCCGGGGGCGACGCGCCGGCCGGGGCGGCGGACAGGCCGGACCCGAGCCCGGCCGCGGCGGCGGTCGCCGCGGCACCGGCCATCAACTGTCTGCGCGTGAGGTCCACGTGCCGTCCTTCCGGGCGTAGGACGACACCGGCAGACGTGCGATGTCATCGCGGCACACACCCTGACGGCGCGGCCGTGTGGTCGAGATCAGTTCAGGCGTCGAACTCAGTCGTTGTCGTCGCCGCCCGGGATCCCGATGATGAACCCGATCCCGATGATGATGCACGAGATCAGGGCAACGGCAGGCATGACCCAGTAGGAAGGCATGTGGTGAACGTTACTGCGAGGCATGCCCATGCGCCCGGCTTCGAGGACTTTCGGGGACGAAGGTCCCCGGTGGTGTCGAGGCCGAAGTCTGCCGGTCAGACATCCAGCCCGGACAGGGCGTCGGCGAGATAGTCGTCCTCGGCGCCGTTGCCGGGTAGTTCGAGCGCGCGGCGGTACGCGATCGCCGTGCCGCGGTCGTCGCCCAGTTCGCTCAGCGTGAGGGCGCGGGCGATGTGAAAGGGCCGGAACCGGTCGAGCTGTGTGTCCGACTGCAACTGATCGAGCATCGCGATACCGCGCGCCGGGCCGTACGCGCGTCCGACGGCGACTGCGCGACCGACGCGCACCACGGGTCCGGGATCGTGCACTTCGAGTAGTCGGTACAGGACGGCGATCTGGGCCCAGTCGGTCTCGTCCGGGGTGGCTGCCTCGGCGTGCACGGCCGCGATCGCCGCCTGGATCGTGTACAGACCGGCGTCTGGTTGTGCCGCAGCGTGTTCGGCGAGCGCGATGCCCTCGGCGACGAGGGTCCGGTCCCAGAGCCGGCGATCCTGGTCATCCAGCGGAACCGGTCGGCCGTCGGAGTCGAGCCGAGCCGGCCGGCGGGACTGGGTGAGCAACAGAAGGGCGAGCAGTCCGGTCGTCTCGGCGTTGGGGAGCAGTGCGCGCAAGGTCCGAGCGAGGGCGACGGCCTCGTCGGTGAGGTCGTCGCGGATGTGCGCGTCACCGGTCGAGCGCGCGAACCCCTCGGAGAACAGCAGGTAGATGACCCGCAGGACCCCGCCGAGTCGACGGGGGAGGTCGCCCTCGCGCGGCGGCGCGAACGGAACACCCAGCGCGCCGATCCGTCTCTTGGCGCGCACGATTCGCTGCTGGGTCGTCGGTACCGGGATCAGCAGCGCATGCGCGACCTCCGCGGTGGTCAGCCCGGCGACGAACCGAAGGGTGAGCGCGATCCGGTCCTCGGCGCGGAGCACGGGATGGGTGCAGGCGAAGAACATGCCGAGGCGTTCATCGGGCAACCCCGGTGGCGGTGCCTCAGCCGGGTCTGCGAACTCCGCAGGCGTGGAGGCACGTTCGGTCTCGGTGTGCAGCCGGGCCAGTTTCCCGTCGAGGACGGACTCACGCCGCACCACGTCGAGCGCCTTGCGTTTGGCCGTCGTCGTCAGCCATGCCTCCGGTGAATCCGGGACTCCGGTACGCGACCAGGTGATCAGGGCCTGCGCGATCGCGTCCTGCAACGCGTCCTCCGCGAGGTCGAGATCGCCGAACTTCTTCGTGAGCGTGGCGAGTACACAAGAACGGACGTCGCGATCGACGGCCGACACCGCCCGGCGGACCACGGACCCTGCGGAATCCGTGGCCGCCGAACGGTGTGAATTGTTCGTCATCGCTCAGTACGGTGCGAGCGGCCGGATCTCGACATGGCCGCCGGGCGCCGAACCGGGGCTGCGGCGGGCCCACTCGATCGCCTCGTCGACATCGGCGACGTCGATGACATAGACCCCGCCGACGAACTCCCGGACTTCCGCGAACGGCCCGGACGACGCGACCACCCGCTCGCCGCTGTCGTCGGTGTGCACCACCGCGCGCTCGTCCTCCAGCGCGAAGGAGTTGACGACGACCCCGGCCTTCGTGATCTCCTCGTCGAACGCGAAGAACTCTTCGGGGCTGGCGCCGCCGTCCTCACCACACGCCGGATCGTTGACATGTCCCATGAGCAGCAATGCGTACTTCATCGTTCCTCCAGTCTCGGCCGACTGATGTGGCCATGATGCCGAACCGGATCGGTCCGACACCATGGTGACGTACGGCGATTCCGGATATCGACAGCGCTGCGGAAAGAGATTCGGGACATGAGACGTAGCGCGCGAACGACGTCAACGACATGGTCCTGTGGGAGCAGACAAACGCCGAATGAGATTGACGAACAACTCGGTCGAGGAACCCACACCGGGCGACGGCGCGGACTACGATCCACAGATCGACACCGCAGCCGACGACGCACCGCCCACCCTTCCGCCCCCGGGCGAGCCGTCCTCTACTCATTCCGGAGGCGCCCCGCTCGGCGGCCCCACCCACGAAGACGCCGCCCAACTCGAACAGGTGCTCAACGACGACTTCCAGTTCGATCTGACCGGCGATGAGCTAGAAGCGGTCAGACGCTGGCAGGGTACGGACCGCTTCTACCAGCGCGTACAGATGCGGATGCGCGAACAACTTGGGGAGTTCGACGACGACGAAGCCGATCACGTGGGGTTCACGGACCCCGGCAGCGCCCCGGTGCTCCTGCGAGTGCTAGCCACACGAGGAACACGAGCCCTGTGAGTGCCACCGGTGGGCCACCCGGAGCTTGCGAATCAGCGAGAACTCCTGCTTGGAGCGTCCGCGCTGTACATTGTGGGTGTACAGGCCACTGAAGAAGGACTGACCGAAGTGACCGTGGAAGTGAGGTGAGCGTGATGTCCAACGAACGACTCTGGGACGATTCCGCGTTCACCCCTGTCGGACGAACCCCGCAGCCTCCCGCCTCACTGGACGCGCTCCTCGCCGACCTCGGCCTGGGACGCGCCGACGAGCGCGAACGCCGCCACGCTCTGAGTGACTGGCTCGCGAACCATGAACCGTCGAAGCGCCTCGTCCGAAGTTTCGAGCGTCGCGGGTACGGCGACCTCATAAGCGGCTGAGACCTTCTCCCACGCGCGCAACCCAGCGGGTGCGTGCGTCGAACGTCGATGTTGGGGATACCGTGCGGCAGCTACGGCGGCCATCACCCAGACGCTGGTCCACCGGGTGCCGGGAATCTTAGAACCAGGCCCACGTGTGGTGTCATCCGGATCGCTCTGATGCACAGCGTGTTGCATCACGGCCACGAAAAAGCCCCGCCTGCGGATCGCAGACGGGGCTTCGTCGGGGTGGATGACGGGACTCGAACCCGCGACAGCCAGGATCACAACCTGGTGCTCTACCAACTGAACTACATCCACCATCGGCGTCGGAAACCTGGGCGTCAGCGCCGGGTCTCAGAGCCATCAACACTCTAGCGGGTCGGTGCCGCAGAACTCCAATCGGTAACCCGACCTGCGTGTTCATGCGGGGCCGAGGTCTTTGACGATCTCGGCGAGGGTATCGGTGTCCGGGCCGGGGGCGGGCACGAACGCCGCGGCCCGGTAGTAGCGGAGTTCCCGGATCGACTCGCGGATGTCCGCGAGGGCCCGGTGCGCGAGCCCCTTCTCGGGCTGGCCGAAATAGACCTTGGGGTACCAGCGCCGGCACAATTCCTTGATCGAGCTGACGTCGACCATGCGGTAGTGCAGGTAGGCGTCGAGTTCGGGCATGTCCCGCGTGATGAATCCACGGTCGGTACCGATCGAGTTGCCCGCGAGGGGGACCGCGCCGGCTGTGGTCACATGCTTGCGGACGTAGTCGAGCACCAGCTTCTCGGCTTCGGCGAGGGTGACGGTGGACGCCCGCACCTCCTCGGTGAGACCCGAGGCCGCATGCATCTTGGTCACCACGTCGGGCATCGACGCCAGCGCCTCGTCGTCGGCGTGGATCACGACGTCGACGCCGTCGCCGAGGATGTTGAGGTCGCCGTCGGTCACCAGGGCCGCGATCTCGATGAGTTTGTCCGACTCGAGTCGGAGTCCGGTCATCTCGCAGTCGATCCACACCAGTTTGTCCTGCACCCGACAACCTTAGCCAACCTCGCGCGCGAATCCGTGGGACATCGGCCCCCGAGGTCTATTGTGTGCTCGTGACCGAAGCCTCCAGTCCGGCGCAGCACATCGCCGCCGGATACGCGTTCAGCACCGCCGCACTCGAACTGGGCGCCGTCTCGGTGGCGGGGCAGGTGGATCCCGCGGCGAAGGTCCGAATCCCGCTGTCGATGATGAACCGGCACGGTCTCGTCGCCGGCGCGACCGGGACGGGAAAGACCAAGACGCTGCAGCTCATCGCCGAGCAACTGTCGAGCAACGGCGTTCCTGTCGTCATGGCCGACATCAAGGGCGACCTGTCCGGACTCAGCCGAGCGGGCGTGGGCAACGACAAGATCGCCGAACGCTCCCACCAGACCGGCGACGACTGGCAACCGGCAGCGCACCCGGTCGAGTTCGTCTCGCTGGGTGCGGAGGGAATCGGGGTACCGATCCGTGCGACCATCACCTCGTTCGGGCCGATCCTGCTCAGTAAGGTGTTGGGGCTCAACGCCACCCAGGAGTCGACGCTGGGCCTCATCTTCCACTGGGCGGACAAGAAGGCCTTGCCGCTTCTCGATCTGAAGGATCTGCGGTCGGTCATCGCCTTCCTCACCAGCGACGAGGGCAAGGCCGAACTGAAGGGGATCGGCGGGGTGTCGCGGCAGACCGCCGGCGTGATCCTGCGGGCGCTGTCGAATCTCGAGGCCGACGGCGGTGACACGTTCTTCGGCGAACCCGAGATCGATCCCGCCGACCTCATCCGGACGGCGCCCGACGGACGCGGCATCATCACGTTGTTCGAGCTCGGTACCCAGGCGGCCCGCCCCGCGCTCTTCTCGACCTTCCTCATGTGGATTCTGGCCGATCTGTTCGAATTTATGCCGGAGGTGGGCGACCTCGACAAACCAAAGCTGGTCTTCATCTTCGACGAATCGCATCTGCTGTTCGACGATGCGTCGAAAGCCTTTGTGGACCAGGTCGTCCAGACGGTGAAACTGATCCGGTCGAAGGGCGTCGGCGTGTTCTTCTGCTCCCAGCTGCCGACGGACATCCCGAAAGAAGTGTTGTCCCAGCTGGGTGCCCGGATCCAGCACGCGCTGCGGGCCTTCACCCCTGACGACCAGAAGGCGCTGCGTACGACGGTCAAGACCTACCCAGTGTCGGAGGTCTACGACCTCGAGCAGGTGCTGACCTCTCTCGGTACGGGCGAGGCGGTCGTGACCGTGCTGTCCGAGCGCGGTGCGCCGACCCCGGTCGCGTGGACGGTGGTCCGAGCGCCCCGGTCGGCGATGGAGGCCATCGGCGCCGACGTCGTCACCTCGGCGGCGAAAGCCGGGCCGTTGTACGCGAAGTACGGCACGCCCATCGACCGCGAGTCGGCGTACGAGATCCTGGCCGCGAACACCCTCGCACCGGGGGAGCCCGCCGACGCACCGGCACCCGTGCCGCCGACGCCCGCCCCGGAGCCGATGCCGGAGGAGCCGGGGCTCCTGACCGAGGTGCTCACGAGCAAGCCGATGCAGAGTTTCCTGCGATCGGCGGCGAGCGCGGCCGGACGTGAGTTCAGTCGCGCGATCTTCGGCACGGGGCGTCGCCGGCGGCGCTGAACGGCGCCCAGGCGATACCTACTCCGCGCTGAACTTGCGGTAGAACCCACCGACGATCGGGGCCACCACCCCGCGCGGTGTGTACCCGCCGGCCACCGACATCGCCTTGGACAGGGTGCCGGGCACGACGCGCATCTTGTTGTGCGCCAACGCGTCCAGACTCATCTCGGCGACCTTGGCCGAGGAGTGCCACAGGAAGTCCGGGACGACCTTGTCGACGATGGACGCCTCGTCCGGGGTGGGAGTGTGCGTGCGGACCGGGCCGGGCGCGAGCAGGGTGACATGCACGCCCTGCCCGGACACCTCGCCGCGCAGGGACTCGCTGAAGCTGTTCACGAAGGCTTTCGATGCCGCGTACGTCGCGTTGTTGGGAATCGGCATGTTTCCGGCGGCCGACCCGACCATCAGGATGCCGCCCGAGCCGCGCCTGACCATCTGCGGGAGCACCGCCAGAGTGAGGTCGTGGACGGCGTTGATGTTGAGGCGGACCTGCGCGCGTTCGTAGTCGGCGTCGAGGTCGGCGACCGGTCCGAAGGTCGCGATGCCCGCGTTGTTGCAGAGGATCGAGATCTCGCGGCCCGCGAACTCGGCGGCGAGCACTTCCACCTTCGTCGGGTCCGACAGGTCGACCGCGCGGACCTCGACCGAGACCTCGTGTGCCGTGCGGAGTTCGCCGGCGAGTTCCTCGAGAAGGTCGCCCCGGCGGGCGACGAGGATGACCGAATGACCCCGGGCGGCCAGCGCGCGTGCGAGTTCCCGCCCGATCCCGGACGAGGCCCCGGTGACGACGGCACGGGCGGTGGCGGAGGGCGGCGGTACCGGCATGTCGCAATGGTAGCCGCCGCCTCTCGCGCCGAGGCCGAGCGTCAGTCGATGCCGGCGGCGACCTCGGTGCCCTGCCGGATCGCGCGCTTGGCGTCGAGCTCGCCGGCGTAATCGGCCCCGCCGATCACATGCGTCGTGACCCCGGCCAGCGTCAACGGATCGACCAGATCGCGTACCGACTCCTGGCCCGCGCAGATCACCACGTTGTCGACCTCGAGCACGCGGGTGTCGGTGACGTTGCCCTCGTCGTCGCGGAAGCTCAGATGCAGCCCCTGGTCGTCGATCTTGTCGTAGGTGGCGCCGCTG
Organism: Gordonia sp. ALPHA1B1; assembly: GCF_005502615.1. NCBI lineage: Bacteria > Bacillati > Actinomycetota > Actinomycetes > Mycobacteriales > Gordoniaceae > Gordonia > Gordonia sp. ALPHA1B1. The sequence goes on from NZ_SCOC01000008.1 coordinate 33,278, forward strand.
ATCTGCTCGACACCCTTCATCTTCATCGTCGCGCGATGGACCCATCCGGTGGTCTTGCCGAGGGACTTGCCCTGCTTACCGACCTTGCGCTGGACCAGGTAGACCTGACGCACCGGCGGAAGCGGCCGCGGCTTGGTGACGAAGCCGGGCTTCTCCGGATCCTCCGTCACGCCCCATTCCTGTTCCCACTCTTTGAGATTCATCGTCGGCGACTCGTCGGTGGTGAGGAACTCGCTGACGTCGAAACCGATGCCGCCGGCACCGATCACGGCCACGCGCTTGCCGATCTCCCGATGTCCGAGCACGGCGTCGGCGTACGACATCGCCATCGGGTGATCGACGCCGGGGAAGCTCGGGATGCGCGGCACGACGCCGGTCGCGACGATCACGTCGTCGAACTTCTCGGCGATGATCTGCTCGGCGTCGGCGCGGGTGTTCAGCCGGACCTCGATACCGAGCACCTCGATCTGACGGGTGAAGTAGCGGATCGTCTCGCTGAACTCCTCCTTGCCGGGAATGCGTGCGGCGATGGAGAACTGGCCGCCGATGGAGTCGCCGCCCTCGAACAGGGTGACCTTGTGGCCGCGCTTGGCGCCGGCGACGGCGGCCGACAGGCCGGCCGGGCCCGCGCCGATCACGGCGAGGCGCTTGGCCTTTCGCGTCGGACCCAGGATGAGCGTGGTCTCGCGTCCCGCGATCGGGTTCACCAGGCACGACACGTGTTTGCCGACGAAGGCGTGGTCGAGGCAGGCCTGGTTGCAGCCGATGCAGGTGTTGATCTCGTCGGAGCGACCCTCGCGGGCCTTGTTCGCCAGGTGGGGATCGGCGAGGAACGGCCGGGCCATCTGGATGGCGTCGACGCGTCCGTTCGCGAGGATCTCCTCGCCGAGTTCCGGGGTGTTGATGCGGTTGGCCGCGATCAGCGGGATCGAGACCTCGTCGCGGAGCCGTTCGGTGAACTTCACGAACGCGCCGCGCGGCACCGAGGTGACGATGGTGGGAACCTGGGCCTCATGCCAGCCGATGTCGGTGTTGATGGCGTCGACGCCGTACTGCTCGGCCTTGCGAGCCATCAGCGCGACCTCGTCCCAGGTCTGTCCCTTGCGGATCAGGTCGGCGATCGACTGACGCAGGATCACCGGGTAGTCGCGGGGGACCTGACGGCGGATCTCCTTGATGACCTCGACCAGGAAACGCTGGCGGTTCTCGGTGTTGCCGCCCCATTTGTCGGTGCGGTCGTTGGTGTGGGGGCAGAGGAACTGGTTGATGAGGTAGCCCTCGCCGCCCATGATCTCGATGGCGTCGTAGCCGGCCTTGCGTGCCAGCTTGGCGGACTGCCCGAACGACCTGATGACGTGGCGGATGATCGGCTCGGTCATCTTCAGATGCTTGAAGGGGTGGATCGGCGACGGATCGGTGCCGGGAGCGACCTTGAACGGCGTGTATCCGTAGCGGCCGGCGTGGATCAGCTGCATCGCGATCTTGCCGCCCTCGTCGTGCACGGCCTTGGTCACGCGCTTGTGGCGGGTCATGTCGACGACGTTGGTCATCTTGCCGCCGGCGAAGGCGAGCAAACCCGTCCGGCTGGTGCCGAAGCCGCCGGTGATGATCAGTCCCGCACCGCCTTTGGCGCGTTCGGCGAAGTACGCGGCCAGCTTGTCGGTGTCCCAGAACCGGTCCTCGAGACCGGTGTGCATCGAACCCATGACCAGTCGGTTCTCGATGGTCATGCCGCCGATCTGCAGGGGCGTGAACAGGTGCGGATAGTGCTGGTTCGGTTGTGCCGTCGGGGCTGACATGGCGCGACCTTTCATCTCGGTGAACCTGGGTGGACGGATTGGCGGTATCGAAGGTGTTGCGGGACTGGCGAACTCAGCTCTGGGTCAATTCCCGTTCGAGTCCGTGGATGACCTCGTCGCACCATTCGATGTATCCCTGCTCCTGGCGGATACCGCCGCGGAGGACGAGGTACTGGTGCAGCTTGCGGCCGGTGAGCGTGTCGGGATCGGGGTAGTAGTCGGCCTGGAAGCCGGTGTAGAGCTTCAGTTGCGCGAGGTGCTCGTCGCGGTGGGCCTTGAGTTCGCCGATGATGGCGGCGAGGTCGCCGAACTCCGCGGCCCGCAGCTTCACGCCGATGTCGCTGCGGAGCGGTTGCAGTGGGGTCGGACTCATCGCCCAGTCGGCCAGGGCGTCGCGCCCGGCATCGGAGATCGTGTAGACCTTCTTGTCCGGACGACCGTCCTGGCTGATCGACTCGACGCTGACCAGTTCGTCGTCGAGGAGCTTCTTCAGCGTCCGGTAGATCTGCTGGTGCGTGGCTGACCAGAAGTAGCCGATGCTGCGGTCGAATTGTTGACCGATCTCATAGCCCGTTCCCGGTCGCTCGGCCAGCGACACCAGAATCGCGTGTTCGAGCGCCATGAGAGCAAGCTAACACTGCAACAACGCACTATGCAACAAGGTGTATATGAGTCGAGTTGCATATGCCGTCCGTGCAGCATCGGCGGAGGAGACCCGAAGTGAGGCGTCGTCAGCATCCGTGCCGCACACTGTTCGGCATGGGTGAACCGGAGACGAGGTCTCGGAATCTGCTGTCCTGGAAGCTGACCGACAACGCGGTCGTGGCACCGGAGGAACGGCTGACCTGGCCTCGGACGGTCAGCATCGGCCTGCAACACGTGGTCGCCATGTTCGGCGCGACCTTCCTCGTCCCGGTGCTGACCGGGTTCCCACCGTCGACGACGCTGTTCTTCTCCGGCGTCGGCACGATCCTGTTCCTGCTGATCACCCGCAACCGCCTGCCCAGTTACCTGGGTTCGAGTTTCGCCATCATCGCGCCGGTGACGGCCGCCGTCGCCTCCGACGGGGCGTCGTCGGCGCTCGGCGGGCTCGTGGCGGTCGGCGCTCTGCTCGTCGTCATCGGGCTCATCAGTCATTTCGCGGGTGTGCGATGGATCGAGACCCTGATGCCACCCGTCGTGACCGGCGCGATCGTTGCGTTGATCGGGCTCAATCTGGCGCCGGCGGCCAAGAACAACTTCGTCGCCGATCCCGTCCTGGCGACGATCGTGCTGGTGCTGCTGGTGGCCTCCGCGGTGCTGTTCCGCGGGCTGCTCGGTCGCCTGGCGATCTTCCTGAGCGTCGTGGCCGGATATGTCCTCGCGCTGATCCTCGACCGGATCGACAGCGACAACGACTACATCGACACCTCCGCCATCGGCGACGCTGCCTGGATCGGACTGCCCGACTTCCAGACGCCCACGTTCGACCTGGGTGTCCTGCCGTTGTTCCTGCCCGTGGTGCTGGTGCTCGTCGTCGAGAACATCGGCCACGTGAAGTCGGTCGCGATGATGACCGGCAAGGACTACGACGCGACCATGGGTCGGGCGCTGGCCGCGGACGGCGTGGCCACGATGCTGGCCGGCAGCGGCGGTGGGTCGGCCACGACGACCTACGCCGAGAACATCGGTGTGATGTCGGCGACCAAGGTGTACTCGACGGCGGCCTACTGGGTGGCCGGCGGCGCGGCGATCCTGCTCGGACTGTCGCCCAAGGTCGGCGCCGTGATCGCCGCGATCCCCCCTGGCGTGCTCGGCGGTGTCACGACCGCGCTCTACGGTCTGGTCGGTGTCATCGGCGTCCAGATCTGGGTGACCAACAAGGTCGACTTCTCCAAGCCGATCAACCAGTTCACCGCGGCGATCCCACTCATCATCGGCATTGCCGACTACACCTGGCAGGTCGGCGACCTCGTGTTCGCCGGCATCTCGCTGGGCTCGGTCGCGGCACTGGTCATCTATCACTCCATGCGCCTCATCGGCGGGTGGCGGGGGACGGTGGACGTCGGCCGGACGGGCACTCACCACGGCGACGCATAGGTGTCCGACCGACGAACCTCAACTCGACTGATGGACTTCGATCGAGGTCCAGGAGTCGAGTTGAGGTTCGCAGGTGGACGGTCGCGAGGGGACCGGGATGGAACAGACGACTACTCGGAAGCCTGGCGTGTGTTCGAGTCGCGGCTCACCACGGCAGCCGTAGCGGGATGTCGGGAATCGGCCCCGGCAGGTCGATGTCCCCGTCGGCGCGATCGTTGACGAGATAGAGCCACCACAGGGGAGCGGGTGCGCCGACCGGTGGCGGGAGTTCGGCGACGTCGGGCTTGCGAGGGACGTAGAGGTCGGGTTCGGCGCCGACGATGACCTTCACCATGTTCTGGAAGGCCGTGGATTCCGTGTCGTTCCAATAAGCACCGTGGGTGACCAGACCCCCGTCGACTGTGCGCTCGTCGAGCTCGACTGTGCCGGTGTCGAGCCTGATCACGCCGGGCGCGGTGTCGGGGTCGTGGCCGTGCGGGTTCCCGGGAAAGGACTGGACGTAGTGGATCGGGTCGCCCGGGAAGGTCAGCGAGTATCGATCCACGCCGTCGGGATGCGGGGTGTCGTAGATGCCGGTGCCCGCCGACGACGCGTAGATGACGCGGTCGGGGGACAAGCCGAGTTGTTCGGCCGAGCCCACGACCGACCCGCCGTAGCTGTGACCGATGTAGGTGGTGGTCGCACCGGGTGCGAGGTGCGCGATCTCGGCGTCGAGTTCGGAACCGAACAGCTCCAGGCGGTGCGCCATGGCTGCGGCGAAGCTCGGACTCGCCGCCGCGCGGAGGTCGGGCGGGAGGTCGCCGTCGAGGTAGAGGAACACCGGGCCGCCGGTGCGTGCCGCGAGTTCGGTTGCGGCCGTGCGGTTGTGGCCGACAGCGGTGTCGAGGTCCGTACCGGTCCCGGGGACGTAGGTCGTCGTGTTCGGGGTGCCGGGCGGCAGCGATCCGATCATCTCGACCATGCGTCCGCGCGGAGTGTTGACGAAGGTGATGAAGGTCCGCTCGACGAGTCCGTCGTCGCCGCGGGGTTTCTCGTCGGCGATCGGGTCGGGGCTGGGCTCGAGGAGTCCGCGCAGGGTCCGAGCTCTTCGGCCGTGCCCGCGACCGGCCGCGATCTCGTCGAGAAGTGCGTTGCGGATGTTGATCTCGTTGGCCTGGGCGCGGATCGCGAACGGGACGCCCGGTAGGTTCCCGACGACGTGCGGGTCGGCCTGCACCAGGCGTCGGACGTCGTCGGCACCCATCTGTTCGATGACGTCGCGGACCTGGGTCGGCGTGAGCGTCTCCAGCATGCGGACGGCCTGATCCGCGTCCATCTCGGCGCCGCCGGGCAGTGTGACGTCGGGTTGACCCGCCGTCATCGACGCGAGGTCGGCCGCGAAGGTCTCGAGTCGTGCACCGTAGCGCTCGTCGAGGGCGTCGACGGTGTCGAGAGCCTCGGCGATGGATTCCGCGAGAAGGGCGGCCTGGCCGTCGAATTCGTGCTCTGGATGTGTCACCTCGCCGTCGTCGAAGACGGTGAAGCCCAGCCCCTCGGCTCCCCGGACGACACCAAGGGCGAAGTCGCGGGCGTAGCCGAGGTCGGCGGCGGCATCGGTGGCCTCGTCGGCGATCATCTGCACCACGTTGCGGACCTCGCCGGCATGATCGTGTTCCGCCCAGATGGCGTGGTGCGCAGCATCGTGCGTGCCGCCCGACCACCTCGAGGCGTTGTCGAAGGCACGCACTGCGCGACCGATGCCGGTGTCGATGCGCTCGGCGAGCGTCGAGGCAGCGGACCCGGCGGCGGCGATCGACTGCGGATCCCACGCGCGGAGCTGGGAGAGGGTGGGTCGCATCAGCGGTTCCGGAGCGAGCGGAACCGGGTGCCCGACCGCGCGTCGGCGTCTGCCGTCGTCGCGTCGAACGCCCGCAGCATCTGGCTCATCGTCGTCAGGCGTTCACCGATGGAGTCCACCGCCAGCCGTGCGGGTCCGATCGTGGCGGCGAGGGCACGCACGACGCGACTCGAGGGTCCGAGCGCCGCGCCGACGGCCTCGACATCCGCGGCGTGGATCGCGATCGCGGCGGCCCGCCAGGTGCGCGCGATGCCCTCGACCTCGGCGGGATCGACACCGAACAGCGATGTCTCTGAACCCGTCTGGTCTCGTCGACCAGGTGACAGCGGCGGGAAACCGGACAAGGAGCGGGGGAGCGTCATGATCCTCCAGGGAGTCGCGACCCACCGAGGTGTGGGGCAGGACTATGACGCACGGCGTGCCCTGAACGGTTCCCGATCCACTTCGAGCGGTCGGCGACAGGCACATGACGTGCCCCCGGCAGGACTCGAACCTGCGACCTAGGGATTAGAAGGCCCTTGCTCTATCCACCTGAGCTACGGAGGCTGACCGGCGAGCGTGACGTGGCGCACGAGCGGCCGGGCAGAGAGAGTCTACGACACCGTCGTCGCTATGCCGTGCGCCACGGCGGGCCACGTCGAATTGGGATTACGTCAGTGGCCGGTCCTACAGTTGGAGGATGACCCGCACGTCGACGCCCGCCTCCGCGGAGCAGCATCGCGACGCGATGAACGAACCGCGCGGCGTCGTCACCGCGATCCTGTGGGCATCGGGTTGGCTCGCCGCGATCGTCGCCGTCGCCGTCACCGCGATCTCCGCGGCGTCGGCGCTCCGGTTGACCGGTGTGCCCGATCCGGGGCCGCTGACCACCTACGGCGCACCTGCTCTGACCGCGATCGGCGAGTTCGCCGCGGCGATCGCGCTCGGGTCGGCCGTGTTCGCCGCGTTCTTCGTGCCGCCCCAGGCGAGCGGCGTCCTCGACGTCGGGGGTTACCGCGCCATCCGGATCGCGGCGGCGAGCGCGCTGACGTGGTCGGTCTCCGCTCTGCTGTCGATGCCGTTCTCGGCGTCGGAGGTCAGTGGGGCGCCGCTGGCGGAGGCGATCCGCCCGGCGAACCTGCTGACCGCCTACGGCCAGGTCGCGGAGGTGCGCACCTGGTTCTGGACCGCGGTGTTCGCACTGGTCGCGGCCATCATCGCCCGGATGACCCTGCACTGGGGTCCGACCATCGCGGTCATCGCGTTCTCCGTGTTCAGCCTGATGCCGTCCGCGCTCGCGGGCCACTCCTCGTCGGGTGGCAACCACGACGTCGCCACCAACAGCCTGATCCTGCACATCATCGGCGCGACCCTGTGGCTCGGCGGTCTCGCCGCGGTCGTGGTCTACGCCCTCGCCGACGGACGATGGCGTGCCCTGGCGGTGCGCCGGTTCTCGCGCGTCGCGTTCTGGTGCATCCTCGTCGTGGGGGCCAGCGGTGTCGTCAACGCCCTGGTGCGGGTGCCGCTCGGCGACCTGTTCACCGACACCTACGGCCGTCTGGTCGTGGCCAAGGTGGTGGCCCTGGTCGTGCTCGGCGGACTCGGCGCGTGGCATCGTCGTGTCACCATCGCCCAACTGGACGCCGACGACAAGCCGTCGCTGTTCGTCCGCTTCGGACTGGTCGAACTCGCCGTGTTCGCCGCGACCTTCGGCCTGGCCGTCGGCCTGAGCCGTACGCCGCCTCCACTCGTGGACACCACCCAGATCTCGGCGACCGAGAACGCGATCGGTTACGACCTCGACGGGCCGCCGACGTTCGTCCGCCTTCTCACCGAGTGGCGCTTCGACCTGATCTTCGGGCTCGCGGCGATCGTGCTCGCCGTCGTGTATCTCCGGGGAGTCATCCGCCTGAGGCGCCGGGGTGATGCCTGGCCGGTCGGTCGCACCGTCGCGTGGCTCCTCGGGTGTCTGCTGCTGTTGCTGGCGACGTCATCGGGATTGGGCCGCTACGCCCCGGCGATGTTCAGCATCCACATGATCGCGCACATGCTGCTGTCGATGATGGTGCCGGTCCTGCTGGTGCTTGGTGGCCCGGTCACGCTCGCCCTGCGGGCACTGCCGCCGGCCGGTCGGGGCAATCCGCCGGGCCCGCGCGAGTGGATTCAGCTGGGCGTGCACTCGGCGCCGTCCCGGATCCTGACGCATCCGCTGATCGCCGCGGTCATGTTCGTCGGCAGCTTCTACGTTCTCTATCTCGGCGGTCTGTACGAGTCCGTGGTTCAGTACCACGCGGCGCACCTGTTGATGAATCTGCACTTCCTGATCAGCGGCTACATCTTCTACTGGCTGGTGATCGGCATCGACCCGGCCCCGCGTCAGGTGTCACCCGTGGCAAAGCTGGGCCTCGTGATGGCCTCGATCCCGTTCCACGCGTTCTTCGGCATCGCCCTCATGATGACGACCGCGGTCATCGCCGAGACCTACTACCGCGGGCTCAATCTCCCGTGGAACTACGGCCTCTTCGACGACCAACGTGTCGGGGGCGGAATAGCCTGGGCCGCAGGCGAGATCCCCCTGGTGGTGGTCCTGCTCGCGCTGTTCGTGCAGTGGCAGCGCAGCGATACGAAGCTGGCGCGACGCTTCGACCGCAACGCGGACCGCGACCACGACGCGGACCTCGGCAGCTACAACGAGATGTTGAAGGAACTCAACAAGCGCGGTTGAGCGGCAACAGGTCTCAGCCGGACCCCGTCGACACCGTGCATACCGACGACCCGGCCTGGATCAAGGCGCCGGTGTGCAGGGGATCGAAGCCGAAATCGGCAGCGGTGCGGCCGGTCGCAGTGATCAGCTCTGGGGGACACCGGAAGCTCGTCACGAGTTCGCCTGCGGCGGCAAGCTGGTCGACGATGGCCACGGTGAACTCGTTGATCGCGGTCCGGACCGGACCGAGATCGGACGTCGCAGGTGGAGCAGTCTGCCCAGGCAGCCGCCACTGCGCAAACAGTCCGCGTTGGACGGTCTTGCTAGCCTCGATCTGATTGCGGAACACACCGCGTACGTAGGCGGGGTCGAGACCGCGGTCGGTGGCCAGCTGCGACACGGTGTCGAGGACCACCTGTTCGCGCGCCGGGTCGTCGATGGCCGCGCCGGACGCCCATTTCGTCGCGGCGACGGTGTCAGCCAGTGCGAGCCGGCCCGCGATCGCCTCGGTCAGACCGGTCAATGTCGGCGAAGCGACCGGCGCAGCGCCTGCGAGGGGCGGGGCAACCAGCATTGTTGCCGCTGAGATGAGACCTACCAGGAGCCTTCGGATGCGCACCCTGCGAAGTGTATGGGCGGCGAGCGTCAGGTGCATCGCGATCTGTGGGTAACCCGTCGAGTTCTCCACAGTCGTGCGGCCTCGACGGTTGACGGCCCCGCTGCGGGTGATGCTGGTGCGGCCACACCTTCCCGTGGCCGACAACCGTAGGAGACGACCATGTTTGAGACGTACACGACCGTCATCGGAACCGTAGTGTCCGATCCCCGTCGGCGGCAGACGACCACCGGGGAGGACGTGATCTCCTTCCGCGTGGCGTGCACGTCGCGCCGCATCGACAAGAGCACCGGCGAGTGGTCGGACGGACCCACGTTGTATCTCACGGTCAGCTGCTGGCGGCGTCTGCTGACCGGCGTCGGCCTGGCGATCGCGAAGGGGCGGCCGGTGATCGCGCACGGTCAGATCAAGACCAACGAGTACCCGTCGGCGGACGGCTCACGTCGCTCCGATCTCGAGATGACGGCCGTGGCCGTCGGACTCGACCTGAGTCGCTGCGTCGTCACGTATCGGGGCACGCCCGCCCAGGGGCGCGCGGCCGACGCACCGGTCGTCGCGACTGCGCCCGAGTCCCGCGAGTCGGCGGCGTGAACGCACGATCGTGGGGTCGAGCCGACTACAACTCAATCCGAACGGTTCCGGACCAGTCGCCAGTGGTTCTTGCCGTCGGCACGACGATAGGCGAGTTCGTCGAGGACGTTGATCGCGATGGCCAGGCCGCGGCCACGCTCGGCGAAGTCGTCGGGCAGGCTCACGGCGTCGAGATCGACGCGGGCGGGACTGCCGTCGTCGGAGTAGCGGGCTTCGATCCGGTCCGGTGCGACCTCCAGCTCGAGGCGCAGGGTGACGGTTGCGCCGTCCCCGGCGTGTTCGATGATGTTGGCGCCGATCTCGGCCACGGCGAGCTCGAACTGCATCGCGTCCATGTCGTCGATGGGGCACTCCGCGAGGAGATCGGCGAGGAGTGCGTGGATGTGGTCCATGGTCTCGAGCGAGGTGATCTCCTCGAGGGTGCGGGTCGCGGTGTTCTCGGTCATCGCCGGGTCCTCGATCTCTGGGTGAGTGGGACGGGTCCCGTCAGGCCCCGTCGAAGGCGTCGTCGGCCGACGGGTGGACGCGCAGAACGCGATTGAGATTGGTCAACTCCAGGACGGTGACCACCTGCGGCGTCGGGGCCGCGATCCGGAGGTCGCCGCCGGCCTGGCGTGCCACCTTCAACCCGGAGACGAGTGCGCCCAGGCCCGAGGAATCGATGAAGTCGGTGCCGGACAGGTCGACGACGATCCGGGCCGAACCGGACCCGACCAACTCGTGCAACTGGTCTCGGAGTCGCGGGGCGACAACCATGTTGAGCCGGCCCTCGGGCCGGATCGCCACGGCGCCGCCGTCGACGCTACGTGTTGCGAAATTCGCCATCACTGCCCTTCCTCATCGGGACCGCGGTACCGCACCGCGGTGATGACAACGCTCAGGATCACCAGATCGAACACTACCCAGAACAGGTTCACGCCGACGCCGAGAACGGAGACGGCGCCCCGGTACAGCTGCACGACACCGATGACCGAGGCCACCACGAGCAACGCCATCGCGATCAGCTGTGGCCGAACGATGTGCCAGGGCAACGCATCCTGCGACTGCTTGGTCTTCGGGGTCACCGCGAAACCGAGCGGACGGTTCATGTAGACGTTGCGAAATGCGGTGGTGCACGCCTTGATCCAGACGGGGAACAGAGCGAGGCTGTACTGCTGGCCGCGCCACGTCGGCGTGCCTCGTGCCACCACCAGGAACAGTATCTGGTTGACCACCAGGAACGGGATCAGCCGCAGGAAGAAGTCCCAGCTGTAGGCCTCGACCGGCAGGATGCCCAGCACCAGGTAGACCACCGGTGCCGCGATGTAGGCGATGGCCGCGAAACCGGCGAGGTAGCTCCACATCGTCGCCCAGTACATGAGTCGCTGGGTGAGGGTGAGGCCCTTCTGTACCAGCGGGTTCTCCCGCAGCATGACCTGGATCGTGCCCTGTGCCCACCTAAGCCGTTGCGTGACCATCGTTTTCAGGTCCTCGGGCGCCAGGCCGAAGGCAAGATTCTCGTGATGGTAGGCGGAGTTCCAGCCGAGGGCGTGCAACCGCATACAGGTCGCCATGTCCTCGGTCACCGAGATGGTGGCCAGGGGCAGCATGGGCTGGGCCTCGTCGGATCGCCCGACGTCGACCGCCGCGACCATGGCGCGGATGGATTCGATGGCGCCGAGCGGCGACCACTCCCGCTCGGCGAGGACCGCGAGCGCGTCGTAGTCGACGGCGCCGGCACCGGCTTCCTGCTCGCTCAGCTCGGTGAGCGCCTCGATGGCCTCGAGGTCGGCGCGCATGGCCTCGACGTCGGCGTCGACGAGCCCGCGTGCCGCCTCGTCGACGCGCGCCTGGAAGCGATAGGTGATCTCGGCCAGTGGCTCTTTCTTCTTCAGCTGCGCGCGAGCGTCTTTCACGGCCTCGTCGACGGCGTCGAGCGCGGCCGAGGCGGTGGGGTTGTCTTTCCCGACCTGCTTGCGCGTCGACTTGAGGACAGAACGCGCGGTGCGCAGGGCGCGATCGATGCCGTCGGAGACGGCGGAGACGTACTGGGTGATGCCGAGCTGCATCAGCGCCTCCCGGCGCAGCACGGCGTTGGATCCGCAGAAGAACGCGGCGTTCCACCCGTCCTTGCCCTGCTGGATCGGCCCGTAGAACAGCGGAGCCTGGCTGCCGAGCGGGTCCCCGGGCGGCACGTTCACGAAATACTGCGGCGTCTGGACGAGGGCCATCTTGTCGTCGTGGAAGTAGCCGAGCGTGCGGTCGAGGATCTGCGGTTCGGGGATCTGATCGGCGTCGAGGATGAGGAGGAACTCGCCGTCGGTCTGCATCAGGGCGTTGTTCAGGTTGCCGGCCTTGGCGTGCCGCGGTTTGTCGAGCCAGTTCGACGATCGCGTGATGTACCCGATGCCCGCCCGGGCCGCGGCCTCGGCGAGCTCGGCTCGATCACCGTCGTCGAGGATCCACGTGGTGTGCGGGTAGGTGATCGCCTTCGCGGCGACAGCGGTCTTCATCACCAGATCCAGGGGTTCGTTGTAGGTGGTGATGAAGACATCGACGGTGGCGCCCTCGGGCGGGGGAGGCGGATCGGGGCGGTGTTGCAGCCGCCACATCGTCAGCCCGAACAGCAGCGAGTCGATCAGGCTGTAGGTCTCGGCGACGACCAGGGGAACCGCGATCCACCAGGCGTCCCAGTTCACCGAGGCCAGCCAGCGCCACACGATGTAGTTGATCCCGAGGATCGCGGCGGCGACGATCACCAGCCGCAGCCACGGCGACGGGGCCGTGCGTGCGAGGGTGGCCTCCTCGACGCTCTCGCTCATCCCGCATCGTCTCGACGAATGGCCACGACGGTCACATCGTCGATCGGCGGCCGTGAGGCGACCAGTTCGCTCACCATCGAGCACACCTCCGACGGGGTCGAGGTGTCGGCGAAGAGTGCCTGCAACGCCGACTCGTCACCAGACGGCAAGAGGTCCAGCAGCCCGTCGGAGGTGATGACGACCATGTCGCCGGGATCGAGGTGGACCCGGGCGGAGTCCCAGGTGTCGTCGCGCAGGATGCCGATCGGCAGACCGCCCCCGGGGAGCGACTCCACACCTCCGGCGGCCCGGCGGACGATCGACAGACCGTGGCCGGCGTCCACGTATTCGAGCTGCCCCTCGTCGGTGTGCAGGCGTGCATGGAACGCGGTCGCGAACGTCTCGGTGCCGGCGAAGTCGTCGGCGAGCTGATCGGCCACCGTCTCGACCACCTTCGCGAGGTCGGCGTCGGCCGCGGCATGTCCGGCGGCGTCGAGTGCGCGGGATGCGGCTCGGATCGCCGATCGAACCGTCGCCGTGAGGATCGCCGCGCCGAGTCCCTTCCCCATGACGTCGGCGACGGTGAACACCAGGCCGTCGCTCCAGGGGTAGTGATCGTAGAAGTCCCCGCCGACGGCGAAGGCGGGCAGGCACATCGCCGCGATCGACCATCCGGGGACGACTCCGAGAGGCGGCGGCAGCAATTGACGCTGCACCAGTGCCGCGCGTTCCAGGTCGTCGCTGTTCGCGATCTCCCGCTGCGCCCATGCGGCGAGCTCGCGGAACGCCGCCTCTTGATCGGTGGTGAGTTCCCGCGGCCGGGTGTCATAGAGACAGAAGGTCCCCACGGGATGTCCGCCGGGGCCGTACAGCGGATATCCCGCGTAGAAGCGGATTCCGTCGTCGGCGGCGATCTGCGGGATCGCGGCGAAGGCCGGGACCTTCGAGACGTCGGGGATGATCAGCGCCGGATCGTCGGGGTGGTCGTAGGCGCGCGCGACCGTCACCTGGCACACCGTCTGTTCCCGCGGCAGGTTCTGCAGCTCGATGCCGTCGACCGCCTTGAACCACTGCCGGTCCCGGTCGAGCAGCGACACCGTCGACATCGGTACGCCGAACACGGCTTTCGCCATCCGGGTGATCTGCGCGAACCGATCCTCCGGTGGCGTGTCGAGAACGTTCAACTGCTGCATCGAATGCAGTCGTGCCTCTTCGATGTCGGCATCGATGTGCGCGTCCACCAGGGTCACCTCAGTCCCGCTTTCTCGAGTGCATGCGCCATCGCGGCGCCCGCTGCTGCCGTGCTGCCCAATCTCCAGTCCGCTTCTTTGTCGTGGTCGAACCAGACGAAGCCGGTGACGTCGTCGGCGTCGTCGAGGTAGGTCACCAGGTCGGCGATCCAGTCGGCTTTGGAACCACCGGCTTCTGTCGACCCGACCTCTGTGACGAGTATCGGTGTGTCGGAGGACAAGTTACGAAGCTGTGCAAACGAATCGGCGAACAGCTCCGCCGGCGGAGTCCATCGGTGGCCGGGCACCGCGCCCCAGTTGTAGCCGTCGATCCCCAGGACGTCGACGTAGGTGTCGCCCGGGTACCAGCGTGACAGCGGAGCGTCGTCGGAAAGGGGGACATTCGGGGCCCACACCCACTTCACGTTGGTCGCGTTCTTGGACGCGAAGAGGTCGTGGACATGGCGCCACGCGGCGATGTACAGCTCGGGGGAGGTCCCGCCCGCGGGGCTCCACGGGTACCAGTCGCCGTTCGGCTCGTGCGCGAACCGGAGGTAGACGACCCCGCCCCAGGCGACGAGTTCGTCGGCCCAGCGGTACAGGTAGTCGTCGTGGGCTCCGGCCACGATCGACGACATCGTGAACGCGCCCCAGTCGTAGTCGTCACCACCGAGGTGGCGCCACGGCTCCCAGGTGACCACGGGTTCGGCACCCGAGGCGACCACGGCGTCGAGTGCGGCGATCGGGGGGGATCGCGGTGAAGTCCTCGAAGAACAGGTTGACGGTCGGCCGGACCCCGACGAGGTCGGTGACCGCGGCGACCTCGGCCGGGCGGAGCGGGCCGCTCGGGGTGCTGACACCGAACCGCAGGCAGTCCCCGGCCGGGCCGTGCAGGGGAGAGATGGTCGGCGGACATTCGCGCGGCGCCGGCTCGCAGGCGACGACGCCCATCGACCCGACCATGACACCCAGGACCACGGACACGATCGTCCATCTGGGTACCGCACCCATCGACCGCTCCCATCGCCTCGCCGCCGCACACCGGCACGGCGCTCACCCATCCCCCCGTTCTTGTCCCCACGACATTCTGCCGACAAACCTGCCCACCCGCGCGTCAACCCGCGAAAGACGGTGCACCGAACCGGCGCAGACGCACCGGACCGTCGCCCGTCGTGCGACGGCGACTAGGCTGGACCCCATTGTGTGTGCGCCCGGGCGCCCACCCCCCGCGTCCGCGGCAGACAGATCACACGGCATCGAGCAGGTCCGAAGGAGTTTTCACGTGGCTGAGTTCATCTACACGATGAAGAAGGTTCGCAAGGCGCACGGCGACAAGGTCATCCTCGACGACGTCACCATGTCCTTCTACCCGGGCGCCAAGATCGGTGTCGTGGGACCCAACGGCGCGGGCAAGTCGTCGATCCTGAAGATCATGGCCGGCCTGGACCAGCCGTCGAACGGCGAAGCGTTCCTCGACCCCGACGCGACCGTCGGCATCCTCCTGCAGGAGCCGCCCCTCAACGAGGAGAAGACGGTCAAGGAGAACGTCGAGGAGGGTATGGGCGAAATCAAGGTCAAGCTCGACCGCTTCAACGAGATCGCCGAACAGCTCGCGACGGACTACTCCGACGAGCTGATGGAAGAGATGGGCAAGCTCCAGGAGGACCTGGACAACAACGACGCCTGGGACCTCGACTCCCAACTCGAGCAGGCGATGGATGCGCTGCGCTGCCCGCCGGCCGATTCGCCGGTCACCCACCTGTCCGGTGGTGAACGTCGCCGCGTCGCACTGTGCAAGCTGCTGCTGCAGAAGCCCGACCTCCTGCTGCTCGACGAGCCGACCAACCACCTCGACGCCGAGTCGGTGCTGTGGCTGGAGCAGTTCCTCGCGAACTACTCGGGCGCCGTGCTGGCCGTGACCCACGACCGGTACTTCCTCGATCACGTCGCGCAGTGGATCTGTGAGGTCGACCGCGGCAAGCTGCACCCCTACGAGGGCAACTACTCGACCTACCTGGAGAAGAAGGCCGAGCGTCTCGAGGTCCAGGGCAAGAAGGACCAGAAGCTGCAGAAGCGGCTCAAGGAAGAGCTCGCCTGGGTCCGCTCCGGCGCCAAGGCCCGCCAGACCAAGAACAAGGCCCGCCTCGCACGCTACGAGGAGATGGCGGCCGAAGCGGAGAAGACCCGCAAGCTCGACTTCGAGGAGATCCAGATCCCGACGCCGCCGCGCCTGGGCGACGTCGTGGTCGAGGTCTCGCACCTGGACAAGGGCTTCGAGGGCCGGGTTCTCATCAAGGACCTGTCGTTCACCCTGCCGCGCAACGGCATCGTGGGCGTGATCGGACCGAACGGCGTCGGCAAGACGACCCTCTTCAAGACGATCGTCGGCCTCGAGCAGCCCGATTCGGGCACGGTGAAGGTCGGCGAGACGGTCAAGTTGAGTTACGTTGACCAGAGCCGCGCCAACATCGACCCCAAGAAGACGGTGTGGGAGGTCGTCTCCGACGGGCTCGACTACATCGAGGTCGGCCAGAACGAGATGCCCTCGCGCGCCTACGTCAGCGCCTTCGGGTTCAAGGGACCTGACCAGCAGAAGCGCTCAGAGGTGCTCTCCGGTGGTGAGCGCAACCGCCTGAACCTCGCGCTCACCCTGAAAGAGGGCGGCAACCTGATCCTGCTCGACGAGCCGACCAACGACCTCGACGTCGAGACCCTGGGCTCGCTGGAGAACGCGCTGGAGCAGTTCCCCGGGTGTGCCGTGGTCATCAGCCACGACCGCTGGTTCCTCGACCGCACCTGTACCCACATCCTGGCGTGGGAAGGCAACGTCGAAGAGGGGCAGTGGTTCTGGTTCGAGGGCAACTTCGAGGCCTACGAGGCCAACAAGGTCGATCGCCTTGGCGCCGATGCCGCCCGCCCGCACCGGGTCACGCACCGCAAACTGACTCGCGATTAATCCCGGTTCCGCCCGGCGCGGGTGACTAGCATCGGCAGATGTGACGTCACTCGTTCCGGACGCGGTGGACCACTACTTCAGGTCGCGGACCGACGGGTCGGCAGGTGAGTCGGCCGCCGACCGGGTGCGCAGACATCTCGATGACGCGCGGGTCCGCCGCCGCGGAGAGGCGCTGGTCGGG
Source organism: Gordonia sp. ALPHA1B1 (assembly GCF_005502615.1). Classification (NCBI taxonomy): domain Bacteria; kingdom Bacillati; phylum Actinomycetota; class Actinomycetes; order Mycobacteriales; family Gordoniaceae; genus Gordonia; species Gordonia sp. ALPHA1B1. Next base: position 50,029 of record NZ_SCOC01000008.1, read on the forward strand.
GTCACCGCGGGCGAGGGCGGCACCGTCGAGATCCTCGTCGTCAACGACGACATGCCGATGCTCGTCGAAGCCGTCCTGGCCACGGTCGAGGCGCACGACCTCACCATCGACCGCATGGACCACCCGGTGATACCCGTTCAGCGGGACCCCGACGGCACACTCGTCGCCGTCGACTCCGGCGAGACGACCCCGGAGTCCTGGATCGCGGTCTGCGGCCTCGCACGTCACCCGGGCATCGATCCGGAGCCGCTGCGCGACGACCTCCGCGAGGTCGTCTCTCGGGTCATCGACGTCGACGCCGATGCGTCGGCGATGCGTTCGCGGATGGCCGAGTGCGCCGCCGGGATGGCCGACGCACCGCTGCCGGGGGCCGGAGTCTCCGACGCCGACCGTGGTGAGTACGCCGCGCTGCTCGAGTGGTTCGCCGGCAACCACTTCCACCCGCTGGGCCATGTGCGGGTGGGCGGGGACGGGCCCGCCGGCGACGCCGACCGTCTCGGCGTGTGGCGAACCGACTCCATCGACCGCGACTTTCCGGCGGTGACTGATCGTCCGCTGGTCCCGAGGGTCAGCCGGGTGTTCGTGGCGACCGGCATCCAGCGCACCAATTTCCCTGTGCTCGTGCAGGTTCCGACGTTCGATGCGAATGGCGAACACGACGGCGAGCATCGTTTCCTGGGTACCCTCACCTCCGCCGGCAATCATCAGGCGGTGCTCGACGTCCCGGTCCTGCGCGCCAAGGTGCACGACGTCCTCGCGCAGGCGGGCGTCGAGGAGGATTCCTTCGCCGGTCAGTCCATGATCGAGCTGCTGCAGAACTATCCGCTGGTGGAGATGTTCTCGTCCACCGACGACGAGCTCGAACGCCGCCTGACCGAGATGCTGGACGCGGTGGCGACACGGTCGCTGCGGCTGTTCCTGCGCACCAACTTCGACGGACGCACCGCCGTCGCCCTCATCTACCTGCCCCGGGACCGCTACAACACGTCCACCCGGCTCGCCCTCGAGCGCGCGCTCGTCGCCGAGGTGGACGGAACCGGGCTGGAGTACACGGCGCGTGTCAGCGAGATGCCGTTGGCACTGTTGCAGGTGCTGGTCTGTATCGACCCGACGACGGCGGCCGAGCTCGGATCGGTCGACACCGGATCACCGGCCCACGCACGCGTGCAGGCGGCGCTGGTCGCCGCCATCCGCGGTTGGGACGAGCGGGTGCGCGAACTGGCTGTCGCAGAAGACATCCCGGGACTCGACGGCGGCCCGGACGTGCTGCTGCGCCAGTTGTCCTCGTTGTCGGAGGACTACAAGGAGCTCCGCGAGCCGCACGCCGCCCTCGCCGACCTCATCCGCGTCGTGGGTCTGGAACCGGGTGAGATCGACGTGACCCTCGACGCCGCCGAGACGGCGACCGACGGGCGAGAGCCGGACCGGTGGATCTTCACGCTGTACCTCTGCGGTGCGTCGGCGACACTGACCGATGTCCTGCCGGTGTTGCACAGTCTCGGTCTCGACGTCCTCGAGGAGCACCCGTACGAGATTCATCGGCTCGACGACACCGTCTGCTGGGCCTACGAATTCAGCGTCCAACTCGCGGCCGGGATGACCGTCGACCTCGACCACGCCGACGACCTCGCCGACCGGTTCACCGAGGCGTTCCGCCGGATCTGGCTCGCCGGTGCGGACGTCGACGCCTACAACGAACTCGTCATCAGGTCGGGCCTGGACTGGCGGTCGGCGGCGATGCTGCGCGCCTACGGGCAGTACCTGCGCCAATGCGGGTTCTCGTACAGTTCGGCCCACGTCGCCAGCGTCCTCGGCCAACAACTCGCCATCACCCGCGGCCTCGTCGACCTGTTCGTCGCGTCGTTCGATCCCGACACCGCCGACGAACAGCGCCGAAAGCGGGTACGCGACAAGCTCGACGAGGAGATCGGACTCGTCCTGAGCCTCGACGCCGATCGCATCGTCTCCGCGTTCGCGGCGGTGCTGTCGGCGACCGACCGCACGAACTACTTCGTCGACGGCGGGTCGTCGGACTCCGATCACTGTCCGGTCATCTCGTTCAAACTCCGTCCGCGCGACATCCCGCAGACCCCGAAACCGCGTCCGCTGCACGAGATCTTCGTCTACTCACCGCGGGTGGAGGGGGTGCACCTCCGATTCGGCTCGGTCGCCCGTGGCGGCCTGCGATGGTCGGACCGCCGGGAGGATTTCCGCACCGAGATCCTCGGCCTGGTCAAGGCGCAGGCGGTGAAGAACGCGGTGATCGTGCCGCTCGGCGCCAAGGGCGGTTTCGTGGTCAAACGGCCGCCACCGCCGACCGGTGACGCCGCGCGGGACCGGGAGGCGCAGCGGGAGGAAGGGATCGCGTGCTACCGGCAGTTCATCGCCGGCCTGCTCGACGTGACCGACAACATCGACCTCGCGACCGGTGAGGTCATCCCCGCCCGCGGGGTCGTCCGGCTCGACTCCGACGACACCTACCTGGTGGTGGCGGCCGACAAGGGCACCGCCTCGTTCTCCGACATCGCCAACGACGTGTCGAAGTCGTACGGGTTCTGGCTCGGCGACGCCTTCGCCTCCGGCGGGTCGGCCGGATACGACCACAAGGCCATGGGTATCACTGCCCGGGGCGCGTGGGAGTCGGTCAAGCGGCATTTCCGCGAGATGGGGACCGACACACAGTCGCAGGACTTCACCGTCGTCGGGATCGGCGACATGAGCGGCGACGTGTTCGGCAACGGCATGCTGCTCAGCGAGCACATCCGGCTCGTCGCCGCGTTCGATCACCGGCACATCTTCGTCGACCCCGATCCGGAGGCGGCGGCGTCGTTCACCGAGCGGAAGCGGTTGTTCGGCCTACCGCGGTCGTCGTGGGCGGACTACGACACCGACCTCATCAGTGCCGGCGGCGGGGTGTGGGAGCGCGACCGCAAGTCGATCCCGATCACCCCTGAGATGGTGGACGCGCTGGGCATGGAAGACGGCACGACAGAACTCTCACCACCCGAATTGATACGCGCGATCCTGCTCGCTCCGGTCGACCTCCTGTGGAACGGCGGCATCGGGACCTACGTGAAGGCGTCGACCGAATCACATGCGAGTGTCGGCGACAAGTCCAACGACGCGATCCGCGTCGACGGAAACGAGTTGCGTGCCAAGGTGATCGGGGAGGGCGGCAACCTCGGGGTCACCGAACGCGGGCGCATCGAGTTCGACCTCGCCGGGGGTCGGATCAACACCGATGCCCTCGACAACTCGGCCGGGGTCGACTGTTCCGACCACGAGGTGAACATCAAGATCCTGCTCGACGCGGCGGTCTCGGCGGGCGACCTCGACGCCGACGAACGCGACCCCCTGCTGGAGTCGATGACCGACGAGGTGGCCGAACTCGTTCTCGCCGACAACATCTCGCAGAACTCCGAGCTCGGATTCTGCCGCACATTCGAGCTGCTGCGGGTGGAGGTGCACGCCCGGATGCTCGAACACCTCGCCGCCAAACGGGGCGTCGACCTACGCCTGGAAGCACTGCCCGAGCCGCGCGAGCTGCGCAAGCGGGTCGGCGGTGAGCTCCACCGCGGTCTCACGTCGCCCGAGTTCGCGACGCTCATGGCGCACGTCAAGCTCGAGTCCAAATCCGACCTGCTCGCCACCGACCTCCCCGACAACGACGTGTTCGCACCCCGCGTCGCGCGCTATTTCCCGGACGCGGTGCGCACCGAGTATTCCGACGCGATCAGCGGACACCGGTTGCGGCGTCAGATCGTGGCGACGACCCTCGTCAACGACGTGATCGACCACGCCGGGATGACCCACCTGTTCCGGCTGAGCGAGGGGAGCAGCTGCAGTACCGAGGAGGGCGTCCGCGCGTATGTGGTGTCCAACAAGGTGTTCGGCATGAACGAGGTGTTCGAGGGCATCCGGCATGCACCGGCTCCGGTCGAGGCCGTCGACGAGATGATGCTGTACGCGCGCCGTCTGCTGTTCCGCGCCTCGCGGTGGTTGCTCGCCTTCCGGCCGCAACCATTGGCCATGGCCGCCGAGATCACCCGTTACGGCGAGCGGGTGGCAGCACTGTCCGAGGTCATCGACGACTGGTACCAGCCGAGCTCGGCACGCGATGTCGCCGAGCGCGCCGACACCTACATCGAGCACGGCGTTCCCGAGGACCTCGCCCACAGCGTCGCGGCTAGCCTGCACCGCTTCTGTCTGCTCGACATCATCGACGCGGCCGAGATCGCCGACCGGGACGCCGGCGAGGTCGGCGACCTCTACTTCGGGGTGATGGAGCACTTCGGTCTCGAACAGCTGCTCACGGCGGTGTCGGGACTCGAATTCGGCGATCGATGGCATGCGCTGGCCCGGTTGGCCGTGCGTGACGACATGCACGGTGCGCTCCGTGCGCTGACCCTGCGGATCCTGGAGGTCAGCGAACCCGGCGAGAGCACGGCCGACAAGATCGCCGAGTGGGAGTCCTCGCGGTCGAACCGGCTGAGCCGGGTACGTAGCGTGCTCCGGGAGATCGAGGAGACGGGGACCGCGGATCTGGCCACGCTCTCCGTCGCGGCCCGGCAGCTGCGGAGCGTGATCCGCTGATGCGCAGGCGACGGGTGCCGTCGTCGAATCCATCGCGGTCAGGTGTGCCGAGCGCCTAGCCTGAGCACATGACCCGAACCGCACCGCGCATCTGCCCGCTCTGCGAGGCCACCTGCGGTCTGACCCTCACCATCGGCCGGGACCGCGCGATCGGCGGCGAGATCGTCACCGCCGCGCGCGGTGACGCCGACGACGTGTTCAGTGCCGGCTACCTGTGTCCGAAGGGTGCGAGTTTCGCCCAGCTCGACAACGATCCCGATCGCCTCGACCGTCCGCTCATCCGGCGCGATGGTCGGCTCATCGAAACCGATTGGGACACAGCGCTCACCGCTGCGGTCGACGGGCTGCGCGAGGTGATCTCGATCTCCGGCGGCGAGTCGATCGGCTTCTACCTCGGCAATCCGTCCGCGCACACCGTCGCCGGCACGATGTACGCGCCCTTGCTCATCCGGGCACTCGGTACCCGCAACGTGTTCAGCGCCAGCACCCTCGACCAGATGCCGAAGCAGGCGGCCACCGGTTACCTCGTCGGTCATGCCGGGACCTTCGCCGTCCCGGACCTCGACCGCACCGATCATCTCGTGATCATCGGAGCGAACCCGGTGGTCTCCAACGGCAGTGTGACCACCGCCGCCGACTTCCCCGGAAAACTGACCGCGCTGCGCCGCCGGGGCGGCCGCCTGACCGTCATCGACCCGGCTCGCACCCGCACGGCGAAGCTCGCGGACACCCACATCGCGCCGCGGCCCGGAACGGATGCGGCGCTGCTGTGCGCGGTGGTGCAGTGCCTGTTCGACGAGGATCTCGTCGCCGCCGACCTCGGCGGGATCGCCGCGCATGTCCTCGGTGTGGAGGCGCTGCGCGACGAGATGCGCGAGTTCACTCCCGAACGGGTGGCGTCGTTCTGTGGTGTGGCGGCCGCCGACATCCGGGCACTCACCCGGTCGATCGCCGCGGCGGAATCGGCCGCCGTCTACGGCCGGATGGGCACCACCACAGTGCAATTCGGGACCATCGGCAGTTGGCTCATCGACGTGGTGAACATCCTCACCGGCAACTTCGACCGGCCCGGGGGAGTGATGTTCCCGCTCGCACCGACCGCTCCGTCGCCCCGCCCGGCCCGTGCGGGCCGGGGGTTCCGTACCGGGCGGTGGCGCAGCCGGGTCTCCGGTCACGCGGAGGTCGGCGGTGAGCTCCCCGCCGTCGCGATGGCCGAGGAGTTCGAGACGCCCGGCGAGGGGCGGTTGCGGGCGCTGGTGACGGTCTCGGGCAACCCCGTCCTGTCCGCACCCAACGGTGCACGACTGGGACGCGCACTCCACGACGCACAGTTCGTGGTCTGCGTCGACCCCTATCTGAACGAGACGACGCGGCACGCACACGTCGTGCTGCCGCCGCCGCGCCCATCGCAGAGTCCGCATTTCGACGCCATCCTGAACAACCTGGCGGTCCGGGCCACCGCCCGCTACTCGCCGCCCGTGTTGCCGCTGCCAGCAGGCCGTCCCGACGAGATCGAGATCGTCTGCCGACTGATCCTGGGCCTGTCCGGGGCCGGGAGCGACGCCGACCCGGGCCTCGTCGACGAACAGGTCATCGCGGCCACGCTGTCCAAGGAGGTCACCGACCCCTATTCGCCCGTCGCCGGCCGTGACGTCGCCTCGCTCGTCGCGATGTTGCCCGACGCGCCCGGACACCAGCGTCGTCTGGACATGCTGTTCCGCCTCGGGGCGTACGGCGACGCCTTCGGCTCCCGCGACGGCCTCACGTTCGCGGATGTGCTGGCCGCGCCGCACGGCATCGACCTGGGGCCGATGCGGCCGCGCCTGCCCGGGGTGCTCCGCACGGCATCCGGCAAGATCGAACTCGCTCCCGACCCGCTCATCGGCGACCTCGCGCGCCTGAGCGCAGCGGTGGACGCCGGGGGCGACCCGGCGCCGGCCGCCGACGGCAGCCTGCTGCTGGTCGGCCGCCGCCACCTGCGGTCGAACAACAGCTGGATGCACAATCTCCCGGCCCTCACCGGCGGTACCAATCGCTGCACTCTGCTCCTGCATCCCGACGATGCCGACCGACTCGGCATCTCCGATGTCGCCAAGGTTCGCGGTGCGGGCGGTTCGCTGACCGTTCCCGTCGAGATCACCACCGACATCCGGCCCGGGGTCGCGTCACTGCCGCACGGGTGGGGCCACGATGTCGAGGGCATCAGACTGGGCGTCGCCGCCGCCGAGCCGGGTGTGAACGTGAACGACCTGAACGACGGCGCCCTGCTGGACCCGCTCTCGGGGACCGTCGTCCTCAACGGTCTGCCGGTGGAGATCGCGCCTGCTTGACCGGGTCGGGTTGTGCGTAGGGTTGGGCCGGGGTGGCCGCGAGGGCTGCACGCCGACGCCGATCAGACAGGGGATGACGCACGTGCTCAACGAGGACGCCGGGACCACGACCGCTGACGGATACCTGGTCAAGGTGCCGGTGCGCTGGTCGGACATGGATGTCTACGCGCACATCAATCACGCCCGGATGGTGACGTTGCTCGAAGAGGCGCGCATTCCCTGGCTCTTCTACGACGGCCGACCGACCGCGCCCCTGCGCGATGGCTGCCTCGTCGCCGACCTGCACGTGAGATACCGAGCGCAGCTGCGTCATTCCGAGGGGCCGATCGAGGTCACCATGTTCGTCGAACGCCTGCGGGCCGTCGACTTCACCGTCGGCTACGAAGTGCGCGCGGCGGGTGCCGACCCGGCCTCTCGCCCCGCCGTGGTCGCCAGCACACAGCTCGTCGCCTTCGACGTGGCGGCCCAGCGCATCGCCCGGCTCACCCCGGAACAGAAGGACTACCTCGCCGGATTCCGCCGCCCTGCCGGGGAATCGGCCACACGCGGCGGGCCGAGTTGATGGAGCGGTTCATCGAGTTCGCGTCCTCGGACCGATCGAACGCCCTCGCGTTCCTCTCGCACGCAGTACGTCTCGACGATGCCGCCGTCGTCCGGGTGGTCGCGCGTTCGGACGGTCTGGTGGCCTTGTGGGCACATACCGGGTTCGACGTCCTCGCCACCCGATCGGTGACCGGACGAATCGCGCCGACCGACATCGTGTGCGACGCTTCGACACTGCGTGCGACCGTCGAATCGGCCGGCCCGGGCACGGCGGTCGATCCCGGTTTCTCCCTCGACAGTGCCTGGCGCGGAGCGCTTCCCGCTGCGGTCGGGTTCCGACACATCGACGACGTACCCGCCCGCAGCGTGGTCGAACTGTCCCGGGAAGGCGCCCGGGTGGCGCGCGAGGAGGGGAGCGGGCACGGTCCCGCAACGGGTCTGCTCGATCAGGATGTCCTCGAGGTCACGTCGGAGGAGGGTGCGCTGCGGGCCGCGGTGAGCATGCGATCGGTCTTCGCCCTGACCGGCATGGGATTCATCCGCGACGCGGACGGACGAGCGGTCACCGAGACCTCCGACACCGGGGCGATCGCAGCCGACGAACCGGTACGAATCCGGATGTCGGCGGCGTGGATTCGGATCGATGCACGCTTCGGCTCGGTGTATCAGCGCCGGCACCGCGATCTCGCGGTCACCGTCCTGAACTAAACGGTGTGTCTCACGATGATCTCTCTTGTCGCCTGAGCTCCAGCCATGGTGATTCGCACTGGCCGCCACGCAGACACGATTATCTCGAAGTCGGAGGCCTGTCAGTACGTCGTGGTTCGATTTGTAGGACGTCCGGGACTTGGAAAAATCAAGCCTTGACTCGAACATATTTTCGAGTACGATGGTGTCATGTCATCGGGGGCGGGGGCCGGATCCACGGCGGTGGACCCATCACAGGAGTCCGTCGAACCGCGCTTTCGTCCCGACCATGAACTCTCCGCATCCGAACTCGTCGAGGTCCTCAACCACTGCGCGGGCTTGGCGGCAGCGTCCGCGCATCGAATGATGGTCGTTGCCAGCCTCATTCACGATGAACGCGAGATGGATTACGCGCAGCGCCGCGCCGAGACGCACAGCGGCGAACTCGACTCCATCGAAGCCTTCGAGCACCTATCAGCGCGAGTGGCCGCCGGCGAGAACCCCTACGAGCAGTTCGGGCCCAACGGTCTCGAACAAGCCATCGCCGAAGTCGGCGCCACCCTCACCGTGACACCGGCCGAGGCGAAAGACCTCATCGAGGCCGGCGACGCACTGCGCTACCGACTCTCCTTCACCGGGCACGCACTGGCGTGCGGTCGAATCGACAAGCGCCGCTTCCTCATCGCTCTCAAGCGCACCGATCTCATCACCGACGACGAAGAGATGCAGACCGTCGACGCCCATCTCGCCGAAGCGATCTTCGCCCGCCCACCGATGTCGACGGCCCGGTTCACCGCCATGGTCGATTCGATCGTCGCCAAGTGGGCACCCGACGCGATCCGCCGACGCAAGGAGCGAGTGAAGTCCGACCGCAAGGTGACGGTCACCCCCGATCGGTTCACACCCGGGCAGTCCCGGATCTCCGGGACGCTGCCCGATGCTGATGCCGCCGAGTTCGACGCCCGCCTGACGGCGATGGCCACCGCGGTCCACGCCGGCGACCCTCGAAAGTTGGCCAACCGCCGGGTCGATGCCCTCAAAGCACTTTCGCGCGGCGAAGCCGCCATCACCTGCCTCTGCGACGACTGTGTCATCACCGCAACCGAACCCGACACAGCACCAGACCTCGACGCAGCGACAGTGGATACCGCCGAGCCGCCTACATCAGCTGCTGAGATGGTGGATGCGGACAACGACGTCGACCCGTCAGCCGACGTCGTTGTCGATGACCCGGCCGCGCCGACCGACTCGGCGTCGGACTCGCTGGCGCCGCGCGCGACTTTCCACATCGTGGTGAACCTGTCGACCCTGATCGGCCTCGACGACGACCCCGCCTTCCTCGACCGCCACGGCATCATCGACGCCGACACCGCCCGAACACTCCTCGCCGAAGCCCGCCGCACCTACATCCATCCCGCACCCGACGCACCCGACGGTTCACCGCCTCCCGACGCGGACAGTTCGACAACGCGATACACCCCCTCGAAGAAGCTGCAGGCGCTGGTGCGCGCCGGCGAACTGTGCTGCACCTTCCCCGGCTGCAACGCCCCGGTCTGGCAGATCGATCTCGACCACACCGAACCCTTCGACCACGCCGACCCGCGTCGCGGTGGCCCGACCGATGCGCGCAACCTCAAACCGCTGTGCCGGTTCCATCACCGCATCAAGACCTTCACCAGCTGGCAGGACCACCAAGACGAACTCCAGACCGCCTGGTTCACCACACCCACCGGGCACATGTTCGTCGGCAACGCCTTCAGCGGACGCGACCTGTTCAACAAGCTCTTCCCCAGACGATCACCCGATCACCCCGCCCGCGACCGACTCACCAAGCAGCGCGACAACGACTTCCGACGCCACCAACGCGCCGAGAAGCGCTGGAACGACGCCAACCCGCCGCCCTTCTAGCAGCGTTTCACGATTGTCTTGCTTGCTATCGACGGCGGTGAGGTGCCTGCGTGCCCCTCACGTGGTCCGCGGCCGGCTGCCCGAGTTCAGTCACACCAGCCAGGCAGCTGCGTCTGGCGCCAGCATCCCGTCGATGAGAGGCGAACTGACGAGCAGCAATTCGCCGGGCGGAAGGGGCACCGGCTCATCGCCGGCGTTCAGCGCACAGACCAGCTGACCCTCGGAACGACGGAACGCCAGGCATCCCTCCGGCGCGCCGTACCACTCGAGGTGCTCACCGGTGAACTCCGGACGGGTCACCCGCAGGTCGATGGCTGCGCGGTACAGCGACAGCATCGACCCCACGTCCTCGAGCTGGGCCTCGACGGTGAGCGCGCGCCACGACTCCGGGATCGGCAGCCAGGTCTCGGGCGTCGCACTGAATCCGAAGGGCGGCTCGGTCCCCTCCCAGGGGATCGGGACACGGCAGCCGTCCCGCCCGCGTTCGGTGCGTCCGGACCGTTCCCACACCGGGTCCTGGAGTGCGTCGTCGGGCAGGTCGTCGACGTTCGGCAGTCCCAGTTCGCTCCCGTTGTAGAGGAAAACCGTTCCGGGCAGGGCCATTTCGACGACGAGCATCGCTCGTGCGCGCCTCGTGCCGCGCTCGAGGTCGAGTGCCCCGGTCTCCGGGTCGGCGACGGCGTATCGCGTGACCTCGCGGGCGACATCGTGATTGGACAGCGTCCACGTCGGAGTACCCGACACCGACAACACCGCGTCGAGTGAGTTCTCGATGGCCTCCCTGATCGCACCGGATTCGAACGGCGCCTTCGCGAGCCGGAAGTTGAACCCGAGGTGCAGTTCGTCGGGACGCAGGTACTCGGCGAATCGCTCGTTGTCGCTGACCCAGATCTCACCGACGTTGGCGGCCCCGGGGTACTCGTCGAGGACCTTGCGGATCTTGCGGTGGATCTCGTGCACCGCATAGTTGTTGAAACGCGGGTCGTCGTCGGAGTTCTGCAGCAGTTTGGTCGCCGACAGATCCATGTCGGGCAGGTCCGCGGGTTTGGCCATGCCGTGCGCGACGTCGATGCGGAAGCCGTCGACACCCCGATCGAGCCAGAAACGCAGCGTCTTCTCGAGATCGGCGAAGACGTCCGGGTTCTCCCAGTTCAGGTCCGGCTGCTCCTTGGCGAAGATGTGCAGGTACCACTGTCCCGGCGAGCCGTCGGCCTCGGTGACGCGGGTCCAGGCGGGTCCGCCGAAGATGCTGTGCCAGTTGTTCGGCGGCGCGTCGCCGTCGTCACCGAGGCCGTCCCGGAAGATGTACCGTTCGCGTTCGGGACTGCCGGGGGCCGCGGCCAGGGCGGCCTGGAACCACTCGTGCTGGTCACTCGTGTGGTTGGGGACGAGGTCCATCGTCACCCGGATGTCGCGTTCGTGGGCCTCGGCGATGAGCTCGTCGAAGACGTCGAGGTCGCCGAAGAGGGGATCCACGTCCCGGGGATCGGAGACGTCGTATCCGTGATCTGCCATGGGAGAGGCCATGATGGGACTGAGCCAGATCGCATCGATCCCGAGGAGTTCGAGATAGCCGAGTTTGTCGATGACACCGGCGAGATCGCCGACGCCGTCACCGCTCACATCGGAGAACGAGCGCGGATAGATCTGATAGAACACCGCGGACTTCCACCACGTGGTGTCGGCCGGATCCAGCTGCGAGACAACGGGTGGTGCGACCGGTGCGTCGGCGGCGACGACGGTCTCGTCGGCAGCCGGCTCCTCGAGCGCATCGACGTCGGACTCGATCGCGCCGTCGTCGAACGAGACGTCGTCGGGCTGACCCCCGTCGGATGGCTCGGCGGGGACGACCTCTGGTGTCTCATCGCTCACCGTGGTCATTGTGCCCTACCTGAGTTTTCTCGGAGAAATCCAGGTCAGTCGGCGAGTCGGGCGGCGTGTCGGGACAGAAAACGCTCTCAGATGGGTGAATTCATCATCGATTGCGCCGCCATCTCCATGTAGTCGATCAGCGCCTGGCGGTGGGGTGCGTCGAGCGTGTCGTCATCGATGGAGGCGATTGCGGTGTGCATACAGCGCAGCCACGCGTCCCGCTCGATGGGCCCGACGCGGAAGGGGTTGTGACGCATGCGGAGTCGGGGGTGGCCGCGCTCATCGGAGTAGGTTCGCGGGCCGCCCCAGTACTGTTCGAGGAACATGCGCATCCGACGCTCGGCCGGACCCAGGTCCTCCTCGGGATACAGCGGGCGGAGCACCTCGTCGCGCGCCACCTCGCGATAGAACACAGCCGTGAGTCGCCGGAACGTCTCGGCACCGCCGACCTCGTCGTAGAAGGTCCGCGCGGGGGTTGCCGGCGCCGGTGGGGTCGGAGGGGATGTGTTGGGTTCGCCAGTCACCCTCGCCATTGTCCTCACCCGGGCGCGGTGTCTCAACGTCGACGCCGGGTCGGCCCTGTGAGCTGGCCGGACACCGTGAAACAGCTGTCACGGGGACCGCCACCGTGGTGGACTTGTGCTCGTCGGGGTGGCGGGAGGCGAGATGACGCACAGATCACACGGGAAGACGGGACGCGGGCAGATCCGTCCCGCTCGCTGCGCCGGGGCCTGGACACGCCGCCGGGTGCTGCTCCTCAACGCTACGTACGAGCCGCTGACGGCCGTGACGGTCCGGCGTGCGGTCGTCCTCATCCTCCGTGATCGCGCCGATCTGGTGCACGCCGACGAACAGGGCGAGGCGGTGCACTCCGTGGGTGGCGCGGTCCCGGTTCCGACCGTGATCCGCCTCCGCAGGTACGTCCACGTGCCGTACCGGGCGACCGTGCCGATGACCCGGGCCGCTCTGATGCGTCGTGACCTGACCAGGTGCGGCTACTGCGGTGCACGGGCGACGACGATCGACCATGTGGTCCCGCGGAGCCGGGGCGGGACGCACACCTGGGAGAACTGCGTGGCGTGCTGTGCCTCGTGCAATCACCGGAAGGCGGATCGTCTGCTCGGGGAGCTGGGGTGGACGCTGCGGACGGTTCCGACCGTGCCGAAGGGCAGGCACTGGCGTGTGCTGGCCACCATCAAGGACATCGATCCGGCGTGGCTGCAGTACCTCGATGCCGGCGCCGCGTGACGGCGTGATCCGGTCGCACGGGGTCGCCTCACACGTCTACGACGCGCTGTAGGCCCCCGTGGGCAGGGCGGCGGCCAGTGGGTTAGATTGATCAACGATGACCTGCGCCGACAACCGGGCGGGTCCGGCGCGACCATCGAAAGGGTGACATGGACGTCGACAGCCTGATCGTCCCCATCGGAGTGCCAGTCACGATTCTCACGGTGCTTGCTGTTCTGCTCTGTGTTGTCGCGATGGTGTTCTCCTCCGGGGTCAAGTACCCGAAGGTCGAGGAGTACACCCTCGACCAGCAGTGGGAGCACGCACCGCTTCTCTTCAGTGCCACCGACATCGAACCGATGGCACTTCCGCGGCATGCGGAACCCGGCGACGTCGATGGGAGCTCGGCCAGTGGCAAATGGTGAGGTTACGCACGCAAATGTGAGCGCCGAGGTCGCGGCCCGGTCGGCCGCCGAACTGCCGCTGGGCGCCGTCTTCACCAACAGCGGTCGCATCTCGGCGGCACGCTACCCGGCCGACGCTCCGACGACGCCGCCGTTCAGCAAGAAGGATCTGATCGCGCTCGACGAGACGCTCAAGGCCGCCAGCGAGAAGGCCCTCGTGCGCTTCTCGGTCTACATCGGCGACCTCGACGGTGAGCTGGAGACCAGCGCCCGTGCGATCCTCGCGAAATCGCCCGAGCCCGCGTACGGCACCCTCATCGCCGTCTCGCCGAACTCGCGTGACGTGGTCATCGTCTCCGGCAACAAGGTGTCCACCCGCGTGAACGATCGCGTCGCGGCTCTCGGTGTCACCGCCGCGGTCACCGGCTTCCGTCAGGGCAACCTGATCGACGGGCTGATCGCCTCGCTGCGCGTGATGGCCACCGCCGCCGCCGGCGGCTGATCGCTCGCACACCCTGATACACGAAGGCCGCCCCACCGTTCCGGTGGGGCGGCCTTCGTCGCGGGTCGTCAGTGGGTGAGGACCTTCTCGTGGGCTCCGCGAGCGGTGGTGACGTCGTCGAGCTCGTCGTCGACCATGTTGCTCTCGTCGAACGGATCCCGGCCGGACAGCACGTCGTCGACGCGCTGCTTGTCGATGGTGCTGGTCCACGAGCCGACGAGCAGCGTCGCGACCGCGTTGCCGGAGAAGTTGGTGACCGCGCGGGCCTCCGACATGAACCGGTCGATGCCGACGATGAGGCCGACGCCGTCGAGCATGTCGGGGCGATGGGCCTGGAGTCCGCCGGCGAGGGTGGCCAGTCCCGCACCGCTGACGCCGGCGGCGCCCTTGGACGCGATGATCATGAACGCGAGCAGGCCGATCTGCTCACCGACCGACAGCGGGTCGCCCATCGCGTCGGCGATGAAGATCGACGCCATCGTGAGGTAGATGGCGGTGCCGTCGAGGTTGAACGAGTACCCGGTCGGCACCACGACGCCGACTGTGGTCTTCTCCACGCCGAGGTGCTCCATCTTCGCGATCAGGCGAGGCAGCGCGGACTCCGAGGACGACGTCGCGAAGATCAGGATGTACTCGCGGGTGAGGTACTTGACGAGTTTGAAGATCGAGACGCCCGACACGGTGCGCAGCAGCACCCCGAGCACGCCGAACACGAACACCAGGCAGGTCAGATAGAACGCGAGCATCAGCGTCAGCAGCTGCTGGACCGCGGCCCAGCCGGTCTGTCCCACGACGCTGGCGATGGCGCCGAACGCGCCGATCGGGGCCACCCAGAGCACCATGGTGAGCACCTTGAAGACGAGCTTCTGGAAGTAGGAGACCGCGGTGAGGATCGGTTCGCCGGTGCGGCCCATCGCCTGGATCGCGAACCCCACGAGCAGCGCAACGAACAGCGCCTGCAGGACGCTGCCCTCGGTCAGCGCGGACAGCATCGATTCCGGGATGATGCCCTGGATGAAGTCGAGGGTTCCGCCGGACTCGTGTGCGTCCTCGGCGAGTTCCTGGCCCTTGCCCGACACCGAGTCGATGTTCAGGCCGTCGCCCGGCTGGATGATGTTGCCGACGACCAGGCCGATCGCCAGTGCGACCGTCGACATCGCCAGGAAGTAGACGAACGCGAGTCCGCCGACCTTGCCGACCGTCGCCGCCTTGCGAACCGAGCCGATGCCCAACACGATCGTGCAGAAGATGACCGGGGCGATCATCATCTTGATGAGGCTGACGAACATGGTCCCCAGCACTCCGAGGTCTTTGCCGACGCCCGGCGCGACGAGCCCGACCACGACGCCCGCGATCACCGCGATGATGACACCGATGTACAGCCAATGGGTGCGGTCGCGCTTGGCCTTGGATGGCGTGTCGGCCGTATCGTCGGGCGTGGTCACGATGGGATCGGAACCGTCCCCGGCCGGTGAGTCGCCGGACCTACCTCGAATGTTCATCGGTGATTCTCTCCTCGTACACCTCGGACAACAGTGATGAGGATTGTGGCCCGATGTGGTGACGCGGGTCACGATTGTGTTCATTACGTTCATATTCAGCACGTCCGGAGTCCTCACTTCGGACAGGAACGAGGTCGGCAGGGATGCGGTGGTACCCGCGCACGCTCGCCGGACAGGTCGCCGCGCTCGCATTGGCGGTCTTCGCGGTGGTCGTCGTCGCCGAGAGCGTTCTGGCGGCCGTCGACGCCCGCATCGACGCGGACCGCGCGGCCCGGGCCGAGGTGACAGCGGTGGCCGTCAGCCTGGCGGAGTCGCCGTCGACCGTCGCCGCCCTCACATCTCCGGATCCCAGCGCGGTGCTGCAGCCGGTCACCGAGCGGGTGCGCGCGGCAACCGGGATCGCGTTCATCACCGTGCTGGCGCCCGACCGGACCCGCTACACCCACACCGACCCGGCGCGAATCGGCGAGCCGTATCTGGGGAGCATCGACGCGGCACTGCGCGGGCAGACCGTGACCGAGAACTACACCGGCACGCTGGGCCCGTCGATCCGGACGATCGTCCCCGTCCGTGATGCCGACGGCCGGGTGGTGGGGATGGTCGCTGCCGGGATCACCCAGCGCTCGCTGACGTCGGCGTGGCGTGGCCAGCTGCCGATGATCGCCCTCGCCGCGTTCGCGGCACTGCTCACCGCCGTCGGCGGCGTGTGGTGGATCCGGCGACGACTGCTGCGGCAGACCGGTGGACTCGCGCCCGACGAGTTACGGCTGATGTACGACCACCACGACGCCGTGTTGCGTTCCGTGCGCGAGGGATTGGTCGTCGTGGAGGACGGGCGACCGGCACTCGTCAACTCCGAGGCGCACCGCCTGCTCGAGATCGGACCCGACACGGCCCCCGCGGACCTGCCCGCCTTCCTCACCGACGGCGACGAGGAGACGGACGTGACCTACGCCGACCGCGGCCGGGTGCTGCTGGTGAGTCGTTCCCCGGTGGCCGGCCGACGCGCGTCGTCGGTGGTCACCATCCGTGACCGCACCGAGCTCTCGGAGGCGATGGGCGAACTCGACTCGATGACGCGGTTCGCCGAGGCCCTCCGATCGCAGGCGCACGAGGCGGCCAACCGGTTGCACACGATCGTCGCCCTCGTGGAGATGGGCCGGCCCGACGAGGCGATCCGGCTGGCGACGACCGAGTTCGAGCTCTCCCAGCACCTCATCGACCGGATGACCCAGGCGGTGGCCGAGCCCGCGCTGGTCGCCCTCCTGCTGGGGAAGACGGCGCAGGCGGCCGAACGCGGGATTGCGCTGTCCCTGACCGAGGAATCGCAGGTGAGTGACGCCGCCACCGGGCTCCTCACGCCCGGTGAGATGATCACGGTCGTGGGCAACCTGATCGACAACGCCCTGGACGCCTGCGACCCCGCGGACCCGTGGGTGGAGGTGACGGTCGTCGGGGACGACCGCGTGCTCGACATCGTCGTCGCCGACAGCGGCAGCGGCATGGATGCCGACCTGCTCGCACTGGCGACCACTCGGGGTTACTCGACGAAGCCCGGAGGTGACGCCGCCGGGCGCGGCCTCGGTCTCGCCCTCGTCGCCCAGGTCGTCGCGCGTCGGCACGGGACGATGAGCGCCGAGAACACCTACGGCTCGGTCATCTCGGTACGCGTGCGCGCCGACGCGGGGGAGCGCGGACGATGATCCGCGTCCTGATCGTCGAGGACGAACCCGTGATCGCTGAGGCGCATCGCGATTATCTCGTCCGGCTGGGCGGATTCGAGGTCGTCGGTGCCGTGTCCACCGCGCAGGAGGCGCTGCGGATGGCCACCGCCGGACCGGTGGATCTGGTGCTGCTCGACCTGGGTCTGCCCGACGCACGTGGCGTGGACCTCGCCTCGGCGCTGTCGGGTGTCCGCCCGGCGCCCGACGTCATCGCGATCACCGCCCAGCGCGACCTCGCCACCGTCCGGAGCGCGATGTCGCGCGGGGTGCTGCTCTACCTGTTGAAACCCTTCACCTTCGCCGCGTTCCGGGAGAAGATCGAGCAGTACCTGCGCTACCGCGAAGCCCTCACCGGCGACGCCGACGCGGTCAGTCAGCGCGACGTCGACCGGGCGCTCGCCGAGCTGCGCACGAGCGACACCCGTCGATCGGCGAAGAAGGGCGCGGCGCCGCAGACCGAGGACGCGGTCAGCCGGGCGGTCCGTGACAGCCCCGACGGGCTGACCGCCTCGGAAGTGGCGCGCGCCCTCGGATCGTCGCGGGTCACCGCATGGCGCTACCTCGAGCGGCTCGCCGACGACCATGTACTCGAACGCTATACCGAGTACGGCTCGGCGGGCCGCCCGCAGGTGCGCTACCGGTGGCGACGGCGCTGACCCCCGGCGTCCGCGGGGTTCAGCTCTCCTGCGCGTCGTAGGCGCGCGCCCGCAGCGAGCGGGCGACGCCGTCGCGGCCCTCGGAGATCAGCCGCTTCAGCGCAGACGGGTGGTCCCCGGACAGGAAGTCCTCGGCGAGGTCGAGGGCATGCTGCGACATCGCCCAACTCGGGTACAGGCCGATGACGACGGTCTGCGCGACCTCGCTCGACCGGCGTGCCCACACCTTCGGAACCGCCTCGAAGTACTTCTCCACGTAGGGCTCGAGGAGTTCGCCCTGGCCGGGACGGGCGAATCCGCCGATCATGGTGCGGGTGTACATATTCGACAACGAGTCGTCCTCGATGGCGCGAGTCCAGGTGTCCGCCTTGGCCTCTGCCAGCGGACGCGCCGCCCGCGCCAGCGCCGCCGAACGCGTGCCGGTGGCGGTGTTGTCCCGCTCGGCCTCGGCGTCGATGACCGGGGTCGACTCCGGATCGGTGTCGATCGCCCCGGCGGTGGCCAGCGCGGTCACCAGCTTCCACCGCAGGTCCGTGTCGACGGCGAGACCCTCGAGCCCGTGGTCGGCGGGATCCGCGCCCTCGAGCAGCGCCCGGGCCACCTCGGTGTGGTCGTCGTTGATAAGGCCGCCGAGCCAGGTGTTGACGAACGCCAGCTGATGGTCGGAACCCGGCTCGGCCGCGCGGGCGAGTTCGAGCATGCGCGAGCTGAATCCGGGACGGCCCGTGGTGGCCGCCCACTCCGGGTCGGCATAGGATTCGATGGCGGTCGTCGCCTGCAGCAGAACTCGTTGCACCACACCGATTTCCGACTCCCCAGCGATGTCCTGCCGAACGAGTTCGACGAAGTCACGGGCACGCATCTCGGCCTGACGGGTCATCTCCCACGCCGCCGACCAGACCAGGGTGCGCGGCATCGGATCGCTGATGTCGCCGATCCGGGCGGTCGCCGTCGCCAGCGACTCCGGATCGAGCCGAACCGAGGCGTAGGTGAGGTCACCGTCGTTGAGCAGCACCAGATCTCCACGATGCACACCGACGAGGTCGGCGACGTCGGTGCGCTCGCCCTCGATGTCGAGTTCCACACTGTGCGTCTGCTCGATGGCACCGGATCCGTTGTCGGCGTAGACACCGACGCGCAGTCGGTGTGCCCGGGTCTCGCCGGCGCCCGGGGCGGCGCCGTCCTGGACGATGGTGAACCGCGTGAAGGCGCCGGAGTCGTCGACCTCGAAGTCGGGCCGGATGACGTTGATGCCCGTGGTGCGCAACCACTGGTCGCCCCAGTCCGACAGGTCCCGGCCCGACGACTTCTCCAGAGCGCCGAGGAGATCGGCGAAGGTGGCGTTGCCGAACTGGTGCGCGGCGAAGTAGCTGCGCAACCCGGCGAGGAAGTCCTCGAGGCCCACGTAGGCGACCAGCTGCTTGAGGACCGACGCGCCCTTGGCGTAGGTGATGCCGTCGAAGTTGACCTCGACGGCCGCGATGTCGGGGATGTCGGCTGCGACCGGGTGGGTCGAGGGCAGCTGGTCCTGCCGGTAGGCCCAGGACTTCTCGACGTTGGCGAATGTCGTCCAGGCGCTGGCGTATTCGGTCGCCTCGGCCTGGCACAGCACGGACGCGAAGGTCGCGAACGACTCGTTGAGCCACAGATCATCCCACCACTGCATGGTGACCAGGTCGCCGAACCACATGTGGGCCATCTCGTGCAGGACGGTCTCGGCGCGGCGCTCGTAGAGGTACTTGGTCACGCGGGACCGGAAGACGTAGTCCTCGAGGAAGGTCACGGCGCCGGCGTTCTCCATCGCGCCGGCGTTGAACTCGGGGACGAACAGCTGGTCGTATTTGCCGAAGGCGTAAGGGATCCCGAAGTTCTGGTGGTAGAAGCCGAAGCCCTGTTTGGTCTCGGTGAACAGGCGCTCGGCGTCCATGTGCTCGGCGAGCGATGCGCGGCAGTAGATGCCGAGCGGGATGTCGCCGTGCTCGTCGGAGTAGACGTCGGTCCACTCCGCATACGGCCCCGCGATGAGCGCGACCAGATAGGTGCTCATAGGTACTGTTTCCCGGAAGCGGTGCACCACAGTGGATGTGGAGCCGTCCGGTTCGCCAGGGGCCTCCGCGTGCGCGGCGTTGGAGATGACCTTCCAGTCCGCGGGAGCGGTGACGGTCACCGTGTAGGTCGCCTTGAGATCGGGCTGATCGAAGCAGGCGAACATCCGCTTGGCGTCGGCCGTCTCGAACTGTGAGTACAGGTACACCGAGTCGTCGGACTGGTCGACGAAGCGGTGCAGACCTTCGCCGGTGTTGGAGTACGCGCAGTCGGCGACCACAGTGAGCGTGTTCTCGGCGGCGAGGCCCGACAGCGGGATACCCACTGATTCGTCGAAACCGGAGACGTCGAGGTCGGCTCCGTTGAGGGTGGCCGAGATCAGGGTGGGTGCCACGAGATCGACGAACGTCTCGCTGCCCTCCGTCGCGGTGAACCGCACCGTCGTCGTCGAGCGGAAGGTCTCGGTCCCGGGCGCCCCGGAACCGTCGGTGAGGTCGAGGTCGATCTGGTAGTTCGACACGTCGAGAATCGCTGCGCGGTCGCGGGCCTGGTCTCTGGTGAGGTTCGGAGCAGTCACGCAGGCCAGCTTATCCAGGTCAGGACTCCGGCGGTGCTCCACGCAGTCCGGTGGGGTTCAGGATCGCCCGTGCGATCGTCTCGAGTTCGGCGGTGACCCCGGGCCGGGACCGCAGCTGCGGCGACTCGATGATCTCGCACGTGTAGCCGAACAACGACTGGGCGAGCGCATTCGCGTCG
The DNA here is from genome assembly GCF_005502615.1 of Gordonia sp. ALPHA1B1. Lineage (NCBI taxonomy): Bacteria > Bacillati > Actinomycetota > Actinomycetes > Mycobacteriales > Gordoniaceae > Gordonia > Gordonia sp. ALPHA1B1. The sequence continues at coordinate 70,779 of NZ_SCOC01000008.1, forward strand.
GCCGCGGTCAGCAGTGGGTTACGGGACCGGATCGCGTCGATCCATTCGGCCCGGTAATCCATCTGCGCGTTCCGGAGCTGCGTCTTCTCGGTGTCCGGGAGATACATGAGGTCGCTCGTGAAGACGGGCATGATGCGGCCGTGGACGTCGAGTGCGTACTCGACGAAGACGCGGATGAGCACGTCGAGCGGGTCGTCGGAACCGGCGCGGCTCAACGCATGGGCGGTGACGTAGAGGATGCCCTGCACACCGCGCCACAGCACCGCCCGCAGGAGATCGGATTTGCCGGAGACCTCCTGATAGAGCGTCGCGATCGAGACATCGGCGGTACGGGCGATCTCGTCGATGCGGACGTCGGTGAAGCCCCGCTCGGAGAACAACTGGGTGGCGGCGTCGAGAATCCGCTCGCGACGGGAGGCGGGGCGACGGTGCGCGGGCGCGCGCTCGGCATCGGGGCCCGGCTCCGGTGGCCCCGGCAGCCGGCACGCGAGGATCGAGTCCGCCACGGCGCGCTGGACCTCCATGAGGCGGGCGGGCGACAACGAGCCCCGCATCTCGGAGGTGTTGGAGTACACGCTGAGTGCAGCGGCACCCAGCATCGCCGCCTCCGACGGCACGACGTCGGGACGCGCCGCGACGATGAGTGAGGCGAAGTGTTCGCTCAGCTGGCCGAAATAGCTTCTCATCACATCGAGTTCGGCCGGCTGCAGATGGCGTTGCTCGCGACGCCACAGCGTCGACACGTCCCGATGGGCGGTGAGGTCACCGAGCCCGTCGAGCAGAAGTGCGAGCTGCTCGACCGGCGACCGGCCGTGCTCCTCGGCGTCGGCCATGAGTGTCGCGACGAGCTCAACCTGCGTCGTCAGCGCTTGCGAGAGGATGTCGTGTTTGCCGGGGAAATGTCGGTACACCGCCGGCCCGGTGAGACCGACCGCGGCGCCGATTTGCTCGATGCTGACGTTTCGGAATCCCGCGTCCTGGAACAGTCTTGTGGCGGCGCGGACGATCTGTGCCGAGCGCTGTCCGAGAGATCGGGGTTCGAGCGGCCGGAGACGCGCGACCACCCTGGCGGGTTCGTCCGGATCGGACGGTGGCGACGACGGCATCCCGGGTCCTCTTCCTCGGCGGTTCTTGCACCATCTCACACCGTGCCCGGACCGGGCCCCGCGAATCCACAGCGCCGGCGACTACTCCGCGCATCGGGAACAGTTCGAACCGCCGGGGTGTTGAGCCGTCCGACGGCGCCACCAGCCGATCGTCGGCGGCCCGTGCTCATTGTCGACTCTCGAGAGGATGTTCCATGTCAGAGCAGGCCCAGCCCACCGATCGCGTCGATTTCTGGTTCGACCCGCTCTGCCCGTGGTGCTGGATCACCTCACGCTGGATCCTCGAGGCCGAGAAGGTCCGGCCGATCGAGGTCAATTTCCACATCATGAGCCTCGCCGTCCTCAACGAGGGCAAGGACATCCCCGAGGAGTACCGCGAGGGCCTCAAGCACGCCTGGCGTCCGGTCCGGGTCATCGCCGCCGCCGCGGCGCAGAAGGGTGACGAGATCCTGGCGCCGCTGTACACGGCGATGGGGACCCGCATCCACAACCAGGGCATCAAGGATTTCGACGAGGTCATCGCGGGCGCGCTCGAGGAGGTTGGCCTCGACGCCTCGCTCGCCGAGGCCGCCGACCGTACCGAGTTCGACGAGGTCATCCGCGAGAGCCACCACGCCGGAATGGACAAGGTGGGCGACGATGTCGGGACGCCCACCATCCACGTCAACGACGTCGCCTTCTTCGGCCCCGTGTTGTCGCGGATCCCGCGTGGCGAGGACGCCGGGACGGTGTGGGACGGTGCGCGCGCACTCGCGTCCTACCCCCACTTCTTCGAGCTCAAGCGCACGCGCAACGAGGATCCGCAGTTCGACTGATCGGCTTCGGTTGCACGCCAGCGGTTCAGTACGTCAGAAGCGTGGTGGCGGTTCGATGCCGTTGGGCAGTCCGTCGGGCGTGAGCGTCGCCGGATGGGGAGGCGGCGGCACCGCCACCACGTTTCCACTCCCGACGCCCCGGACGATCTGACTCGGACGCAGCAGCATCGCCCCCGCGCGGGTCCGGTCGCGGAGTGCGGCTGCCCGCCAGGTCAGCACCGGATGCGACGACATCGCGTTGGTCAGAAAGGTGAAGAACCCGCGCTCGTGGGTCGCCCGGTCGGCGAACTGGTCGAAGTCCACCGCCGAGAGCATGTACTTGCCGGCGGCCAGGACACCCATCGCCCCGGGCGCCCCACCGGGTCTGGCGTACTACCCGTAGTTGTCCGCGCTGTACTCCTGCGCGCGGGACAGGGCGGCGCCGAGCACCGGGATGTTCATGCCGACGATCGTCGACAGCTGTCGCCAGTACGAGGTGTGCCCGGCGGCGATGTGCCCGACCTCGTGGCCGATGATAAACTCGAGCGCCTGCGGGTCCCGGGCGGCGCCGCCCACCTCGAACAGGTCGGAGTACACGACGACGAACCGCCGGAACCCGTGCCCGGAGGCGAATGCGTTGATCGCGCCGTTGCCGAGGACGACGTAGGCATCCGGCACGTACTCCAGTCCGAAGCGGGCTGCGGCTTCGACGACCATCCGGTGTCCGTCGGGGAACTGGGTCGGCGTCATCTGTACGCCGTTGACCCGCGGTGATGCATAGGTCAGGCCGCGGATCACGAACAGCAGGAGCGGGAACAGCAACGCGCCCAACAGGAGTTGGTCGAGTGTGCCCAGCGCGACGAGGACGATGATCGCCGCGTATCCGAGCACCGTTGCGAGGATCACCAGCACGAGGGTGGGGATCTCCCAGGGGTGCAGCCGCGGCCGCGCGGCGTAGTGCGCCGGGCGCAGCCACCGTCGACCGGGATCGGCCGGCGCGGGTGGCGGCGGGTCGGCGACACCGGGCACGTTGGGGATCGGCGCCCCGGAGGCGGGTGTGCCGGCGGCCGGCTCGCGGGGGACGGGCAGGGGCGTGTCCACGCCCTCAATCTATAGTGACGCCATGCGTGTCTACCTCGGTGCCGACCATGCCGGATTCGAACTCAAGAACCAGATCGCAGACCACCTCCAGGCCACCGGCCACGAGGTCGTGGACTGCGGTGCCCACGAGATGGACCCCGCCGACGACTACCCGGCGTTCTGCATCGCCGCCGCGGCCAAGACCGTCGCCGACCCCGGCAGCCTGGGAATCGTCCTCGGCGGCAGCGGCAACGGCGAACAGATCGCCGCGAACAAGGTCCCCGGCGCGCGCTGCGCACTCGCCTGGAGCGTCGAGACCGCCCAGCTCGCCCGGCAGCACAACAACGCACAGCTCATCGGCATCGGCGGCCGGATGCACAGCACCGCCGAGGCGCTGGCCATCGTCGACGCGTTCCTGGCCACCCCGTGGTCGGAAGAGGCGCGGCACCAGCGGCGCATCGACATCCTCGCGGAGTACGAGCGCACCGGCGAGGCTCCCGAGGTGCCGGGGGCCCCGGCCCAGTAGGTCTCGGCCGAGTCCGTGCCCGAGGGCCACACTCTCCATCGACTGGCCCGCCGGCAGCAGCGACTGTTCGGCGGGCAGCGGGTCCGCGTCAGCAGCCCGCAGGGTCGCTTCGCCGACGGTGCGGCGATGGTGGACGGACTCACCTTCCACGCGGCCGAGGCCTGGGGCAAGCATCTCGTCCATCGTTACCGGGACGGGCGTGCCGAACGAATGGTGCACATCCACCTCGGGCTGTACGGCTCGTTCACCGAACTCGCGGTGCCCGTGCCGGAACCGGTCGGGCAGGTTCGACTCCGCATCGAGACCGAGACCGCCGGAACGGACCTTCGGGGTCCGACGGCGTGTGAGATCTACCACCCCGCCGATCTCGAGGCGTTGGTCGCCCGACTCGGTCCGGATCCGCTGCGACGCGACGCCGATCCCGACCGGGCATGGTCGGCGATCTCGCGGTCCGCGCGGCCCGTCGGCGCCCTGCTGATGGACCAGAAGGTCATCGCCGGGATCGGCAACGTGTATCGCGCCGAGATCCTCTTCCGCGCCGGCATCGATCCGATGAGACCCGGAAAGCGTGTTCTCCGAGACGACTTCGACGCTCTGTGGTCCGACCTGGTGACTCTCATGAAGATCGGCGTGCGTCGTGGACGCATCCACGTGATCCGGCCCGAAGACGATTCCGGGGCGCCGTCCTACGCCCCGAACCGTCCGCGGACCTACGTGTACCGGCGGGCGGGCGAGCCATGCCGGATCTGCGGGACACCCGTCCTGATCGCCGATCTGGAGGCCCGAAAACTGTATTGGTGCCCCGTCTGCCAGACCTGACAGGTTACTGCCCGGTCGGTGTGGATAGCCGAACCTTAGTAACATGTGCGGAGCCGTGAGGTTCTTACTCATGCGAACGGTCGGGGAGACAAGAGGGGGCAGTGTGACAATCAGCGAAAGCATCCGGTCTCATGCCGGACTGATCTCGCGGGGCGAGGTGTCCCCACTCCGAGACGTACCTTTCCACGGCGCGGCCGACGCGCCGATCACCCGTCGTGTGCTGGCCGGTGGGGATCTTTTCCCGGAGGCCGAGAAACGCGTCGTGGCACATGAGATGCGGGCCGTCTCGGCGGCTTCACGTGACTACTGCGAGCCGCACGTGCACGACTGCCCGGAGATCAACATCCTGCTGTCGCTCGACCGTCTGGTCTACGAGATCACGCTCGGGGACGAGGTCTATGAGGTCGAGGCGCCCGCGAGCATCTACATACCGGCCGGCCTGGTGCACAGCGCCAATGTGATCGAGGGCAGCGGTTTCTTCGTGGCGATCATCGAGACCGCCGACTACGTCGCCAAACCGCCACCGGCGCAAGCATCCTGATCGGTCACGGCTGCGAGGTGCGGGCCGCGGCGCCATGACACGGTCGAGGTGGGAATCTCAGGGAGCCCTCAGCGCTCCTGCGGGCGGTTCATACGTCCGGGACCCACCATGGGTGAGGTGCAGCATGTCAGAACCCCGCCACGGCCCGGCGGGGCACCGCCGATCACCGTCTTCGTGGTCGGCGGGACGGGGGAGTCGTACCCCGGTGACCCACGGACCGAGGTGTCCGGGCTCCTCACCGGAGTGGCCGACGAACTCGATGACCGCTTCGACTGTCTGTGGATCGGATACCCCGCGAGCTATGGTCCCGCCCCGCGTCCGGGCGGGATGAGTTTCGTCGAGAGCGTCGGGATCGGTGCGGGCCGACTGCGGGCGGCCATCCGCGCCACGGCAGGACCGGTCGCGCTGGTGGGTTACTCGCAGGGGGCCGTGGTCATCCGATCCGCGGTCGCCGATCTGGCGACCGGGGACGCCGAGACTGCATCCGACCTGGACCGGGTACTCGGTGTCGGGCTGGTCGCCGACCCGCACCAGCCGCCGGGCGTGGTGCCCGGTTGCGACGGGTGGGGAGTCGCCGGCCCGGGAGCGGATCTGCCGACCGGGCTGCCCGTGTACTGGGTGGGCGCGTCCCAGGACGTGATCTGCAACGCCGACGCGGACTCGCTTGTCCGCGACGTCGCCGACCTCACCGGCTCGATGACGCTGGCCGGGCTCGGCCGATGGGGGAGAAGTGCGTGGGATGTGTTGCGCGCCAACGACTTGCAGAACGCACGGCGGACGTCGGTCCGGCCGGCGCAGTGGCGGCGCGACCCCGGGCGGATGCTGGCGGCGTGGCGCGAGGTCAGATGCTACCTCCCGTCGCGCATCCGGGTAGGTGGTGTGTGGCTGACCAACGCCGTGGGTGGCCGGCACACGTCGTATCGGAGCGACCCCTATCGGCGGACCTCGGTCACCGATCCGGCGTCCACCGGTTGTCAGGTCATCGCCCAGTGGCTTCAGGTCCAGGCGACGTTCGCCGACCCGACCGCCACCTGGTCACACGACAGAGGGCCGGTCACCTGACGGTGACCGGCCCTCGTCGTCTGCTCGAGACTAGGTGTTCTGGTACTTCCCACCGATGGTGTTGCGCACCACGATCGGGGTGTTGCGGGGAACGTTGTCGTAGACCCACTTGGCGTGATCGTTGGTGACGTTGATGCAGCCGTGGCTCACGTTGCTGCGGCCCTGCTGATTGACCGACCAGGGGGCGCCGTGGATGAAGATGCCGTCCCACGACATCCGGGTCGCGTACTCGACGTAGGTGCGGTAGCCCTCGGCGGAGTCGACCGGGACGCCGTACGTGGACGAGTCCATGTACATGTCGCGGTACTTCTCCTTGGTGTAGTAGACGCCGTTCGAGGTGGGGTTCTTGTCCGAACCCATCGAGATCGGCATCGTCCGGACGACCTTGCCGTTGTGCCACCAGGTGATGGTGTGGGTGTTGTCGTCGGCCAGGGCGATGTAACCGGTCTCGGTCTTGACGTTCGGGATGACCGGCCCGGCCGGCTTCTCCTCGGTCGTCGACGGCGGCGGCTGCGGAGCTTCGGGGGTGGTCGGCGCCGGCGGGGTCGGCAGACCGGGGACCGCGGGGATCTCGACCGGCGGCAGGCCGGGTATCACGGTGACCGGGACGGCGTTGGCGACGCCGGGAAGTGCGAGGGCCATGGCCAGGACGCCGAAGACGACAGCCGTGAGTCGTCGAGCCGAACGGCGGCGCGAGGCGCGCGGGGTCGGCAGGTGAGAGTTCAACACAGGTCGTACCTTCGGTTCGATGGTTCTTTCGCGCATCGGCCTGAGCGCGGAACCATCGTTACACAACCGTTGCCTTGGGTCCAAGGAGCGGGCCACGCCGAATGACGCCGCCATCGCGAACCCTCAGTACGACGTGGCAAAACCCGAGGTAGCGTCGTTGTCGACACCGCGTGTGACGGTCGTCACATTTAAGGTCGCGCATGCGCAGCGGGTTCCGGCATGGGACTCATTGTGGCCGTCGGGCCCGCGCATCCAACAGGATCGTTTGTCCCACTGGGGACTGCTCGCTCGGGCACCGTGTTGCCGCTCAGGCGGGTTGTGGATGTTCGGTGCGAAGGTGTTGCGCAGGTTGCGAACACGCCTCGTCTCGGCAGACGAGCATCACGTCGACGCGACCGATACCGGCCTCGGACTCGGTCACGTCTCGGCGGACGTACAGGGGTGCGCCGCAGGATCCGCACCGGCGTTGGGTTTTCGTGTGGCTGGAGGACATGGGTCAACGGTACGCCTGGTGTGGCGTGGATCACAGGACGAGTCCGGACCGGCGGGATGTGGTCCGGTCGGGTGACTTGGGCGGGGATCTGTGACATCGCCGACCCGAATTGCATGTGGTTCGCAGACAGCGGAGGAACGTGAGGGAAACGCCAGGTGAACGGGCGTTGTCACAGGAAGGGAGTGCCTTCATCCATCCGCAGCCTCTCCTCCCGGGGAGGCCGTCCTCGAGAGGTCCGACGATGTTCCGACTCGCAGCAACCCTGACACTGTCCGCCGCCGCTTTCCTCGGCGGTGCGGCACTGGCCGACGCCGAGCCATGCAAGATGGCCGTCGGCAACGGCCAGTTCGCGCCCTGTCCACCACCGATCGTCTCGACCGGCCCCGGCGATTCGTCGGCACCCGGGCACCCGGAGGAGGAGGCGACTCCCGAGATCGTCTACGAGTACACGCCCCTGCCGTTGCCGTGGAACAAGCCGCCGGAGCCGCCCAACTAGGCGCCCGGAGTAGCCCGGACCGACGAAAAAGGCTCGGAGACAATGTCTCCGAGCAGGTGGAGCGGGTGACGGGAATCGAACCCGCGTAGCTAGTTTGGAAGACTAGGGCTCTACCATTGAGCTACACCCGCGTTGCTCGCGGTGACCGTCGAGATCCCGGCGTCGCGTGCGATGAGTGACTGTACCGGCAGCGGCGCCGGAACCGAAATCGGGGTGGATGCGACGAGGTGGCATCCGACGGACGACCATCGGTTCCGGCGTCGCCGCGGCACCCGTGCGCGGGCCCGGCCGCGGTGGCACGTACTATCTCTTGTTGGCCCTGATGCGCGGTCGCCCTCCGGGGTTTCCTCGCGTGTTCGGACCCCGGGATGTGGCGCAGCTTGGTAGCGCATCCGCTTTGGGAGCGGAGGGTCGCAGGTTCAAATCCTGTCATCCCGACTTGATCGATGTGGCCCGACCGGTCACCCGGTGCACGGCCCGCGAACGACCGAACTTCCACCACCGTAGATATAAGGAGTATTCAGGCGTGAAGAGCACTGTCGAGCAACTCACCCCGACCCGGGTCAAGCTCAACGTCGAGGTCCCGTTCGAGGAGCTGTCGGCAGACTTCGACCGGGCCTACCGGTCGTTGGCCCAGCAGATCCGGATCCCCGGATTCCGTCCGGGCAAGGCGCCCGCGAAGCTGATCGAGGCCCGTGTCGGCCGCGATTCGATCCTCGCGCAGGTCGTGAACGACGCCATCCCGGCCAAGTACTCCGAGGCCGTCGCCGAGACCGAGACCAAGGCCATCGGTCAGCCCGAGATCGACCTGTCCGAGCTGAAGTACGGCGAGTCGGTCACCTTCACGGCCGAGGTCGACGTCCGTCCCGAGATCACCCTGCCCGACTACTCGACCCTGTCGGTCGAGGTCGACGCGATCGAGGTCGACGAGGCCGCGGTCGACGAGCAGCTCGAAGGCCTGCGCGCCCGCTTCGGCACCCTCAAGGGCGTCGAGCGCGGCGTGGAGAACGGCGACTTCGTGTCGATCGACCTGGCCGCGACCGTCGACGGCGAGGCCGTCGAGGAGGCAACCACCGAGGGGTTGTCCCATGAGGTCGGCTCCGGCCAGCTCATCGACGGACTCGACGAGGCGCTCATCGGCCTGAAGGCCGGCGAGGACAAAGAGTTCACGACCAAGCTCGTCGCCGGCGATCACGCGGGCGAGGAGGCCCTCGTGAAGGTGACCGTGCAGTCGGTCAAGGAGCGCGAGCTGCCCGAGGTCGACGATGAGTTCGCCCAGATGGCCAGCGAGTTCGACACCGTCGAGGAGCTGCGCGCCAGCCTCGCCGAGCGGGTCGAGCAGTCCGCGAAGCTGGAGCAGGCCAACAAGATCCGCGACGCGGTGCTCGACAAGCTCCTCGAGACCGTCGAGATCCCGCTGCCGGAGAAGGTCGTCGACGAAGAGGTCGAGGGTCAGCAGCACCAGGTCATCCACGCGCTCGGACACGACGACGAGCAGGTCGCCAAATTCCTCGAGGCGCAGGGTAAGACCCGCGAGGAGTGGGATGCCGAGTCCCGTGCCGAGGCGGAGAAGTCGGTCAAGCAGCAGCTGCTGCTCGACGCGATCGCCGATCAGCAGGACACCGAGGTCAGCCAGGACGAGCTGACCCAGCAGATCATCTTCACCGCCCAGCGCTACGGCATGCAGCCGCAGGAGTTCATCCAGCAGCTGACGCAGGCCAACCAGGTCGGCGCCGTCTACGCCGACGTCCGGCGCGGCAAGTCGCTGGCGAGCATCGTCAGCGACGTGACCGTCACCGACACCAAGGGCGCCACCGTCGACACCGCCGAGTACTTCGGCGGCAATGACGACGCCGACGAGTCCGCTGCGGACGAGTCCGACTCCGACAACTGATCGGGCTCCCGCGGTCCAGCACAGCCGCACTTTTCTCCGCGATCGCCGGTCCTCGAAGTACGAGGGCCGGCGATCGCCGTCGGTCCACCATCACACACGGGCCGTTCACGGTGCCGAAGGCCGTTCTGCTCTCAGCGAAGAGGCGTGTCCTCGGGAGTGTCCGCGGGTGTCGATTGGTTAGTGTCGGTGAGGACGTCATCAGAGAAGCATTCGATGTGCGTGCGCGTCACCCGCGGGTGACGCGCAGGTCATGACAACAAGGCAAAGGTAGGAACCCGTGAGTGAGCCGACCATCCACACACCCACGATGAGTTCGGGTGTGGCTGGGTTGAACCTGACCGATTCGGTGTTCGAGCGTCTGCTGCGCGAGCGCATCATCTTCCTGGGCACCCAGGTCGACGACGACATCGCGAACCGGCTGTGCGCGCAGATCCTGCTGCTCTCGGCCGAGGACCCGCAGAAGGACATCCACCTCTACATCAATTCGCCCGGTGGATCGGTGACCGCCGGAATGGCGATCTTCGACACCATGCAGCTCGCAGAATGCGACGTCGCGACCTACGCGATGGGTATGGCGGCGTCGATGGGCCAGTTCCTGCTCGCCGCCGGCGCCAAGGGCAAGCGACATGCACTGCCGCACGCGCGCATCATGATGCATCAGCCGTCCGCCGGCATCGGTGGTACCGCCGCCGACATCGCCATCCAGGCAGAGCAATTCGCGCTCACCAAGAAGGAGATGAACCGGCTCAACGCCGAGTTCAGCGGTCAGCCGCTCGAGAAGATCGAGGCCGACGCCGACCGCGACAAGTGGTTCACCGCGGAAGAGGCCAAGGAGTACGGCTTCGTCGACAAGGTGATCGCGCGCCCGGGTCGGTGAGACCCCGGTCCGACGACCGCTCCCGTACCCACCGCCGAGCCACCTCTACCCAATGGAGCAACAGATGACCAACTCCCTTTCCTTCGACGGCATGCCCGCCGAGGTCGCCGCCGGCATCCCCGCGTCGGCCCTGGCGCTGAAGAACATCGAAGCGCGGTACATCCTGCCGTCGTTCATCGAGCACACCCCGAACGGCCAGCGACAGTACGACCCGTACGCGAAGCTGTTCGAAGAGCGGATCGTGTTCGTCGGCACGCCGATCGACCAGGTCGTGTCCAACGACGTCATGGCGCAGCTGCTCGTCCTCGAATCGCAGGACCCCGACCGCGACATCACCATGTACATCAACTCGCCCGGTGGCAGCGTGCCCGACATGCTCGCCATCTACGACACGATGCAGTACGTGCACTGTGACATCGTGACCGTCTGCCTCGGTGAGGCGGCCTCGGCGGCGGCGATCCTTCTCGCCGGCGGAACCCCGGGCAAGCGTGCGGCGTTGCCGAACGCCACGGTCCTGATCCACCAGCCGCGCACCGGCGGCGCCTACCAGGGTCAGGTCTCCGACCTCGAGATCCAGGCCGCCGAGATCGAGCGCATCCGCGATCGCCTCGACGAGATCCTGGCCAGCCACACCGGTCAGGACAAGGAGAAGATCCGCAAGGACACCGACCGCGACAACATCCTGACCGCGGCCGCGGCCAAGGAGTACGGCATCGTCGACGAGGTCTTCGAGTACCGCAAGAAGTCGATGAAGAAGTAGTCCTGGCCAAGAAGTAGTTGTGGCAGTGCAGAAGTCCCGGTGATTTTCTGCCGCGACATTTGGCCTTATCGGTCGAAGTTCGAGCGACACGCGGGTACCGTCGGGTTACTGGGCATTCGAGTGTCGATCAAATGACCCATGCCCGGCTGCGTGCGACGCGACGGACCAGACACGACAGTCCGGCAACGAGGAAGTAGGTACAGCGCGAGATGGCACGAATCGGAGACGGCGGCGACCTGCTCAAGTGCTCTTTTTGCGGCAAGAGCCAGAAGCAGGTGAAGAAGCTCATCGCCGGCCCCGGCGTGTACATCTGCGATGAGTGCATCGACCTGTGCAACGAGATCATCGAAGAGGAACTGGCCGAGAACGGCGACGTCAAGCTCGACGAGCTGCCGAAGCCGACCGAGATCCGTGACTTCCTCGAGAAGTACGTCATCGGCCAGGACACGGCGAAGCGGACGCTCGCGGTGGCGGTCTACAACCACTACAAGCGCATCCAGGCGGGCGAGAAGAAGGACGCCCGGACGGGTGAGACCGTCGAGCTGATGAAGTCGAACATCCTGATGCTCGGCCCCACCGGATGCGGCAAGACGTACCTGGCGCAGACCCTCGCGAAGATGCTCAACGTGCCGTTCGCGATCGCCGACGCAACCGCGCTGACCGAGGCCGGATATGTCGGCGAGGACGTCGAGAACATCCTGCTCAAGCTGATCCAGGCCGCCGACTACGACGTCAAGCGTGCCGAGACCGGCATCATCTACATCGACGAGGTCGACAAGATCGCCCGCAAGAGCGAGAACCCGTCGATCACGCGCGATGTGTCCGGTGAGGGAGTCCAGCAGGCGCTGCTGAAGATCCTGGAGGGCACGCAGGCGTCGGTGCCGCCGCAGGGTGGACGCAAGCATCCGCATCAGGAGTTCATCCAGATCGACACGACGAACGTGCTGTTCATCGTGGCCGGCGCGTTCGCCGGTCTGGAGAAGATCGTGTCCGAGCGGATCGGCAAGCGCGGTCTCGGCTTCGGCAACGAAGTGGCGAGCAAGGACGAGGTGGACACCTCGGATCAGTTCGCCGACGTCATGCCGGAGGACCTGATCAAGTTCGGGCTGATCCCGGAGTTCATCGGCCGTCTGCCGGTCGTCGCGTCGGTGACGAACCTGGACAAGGACTCGCTGGTGAGCATCCTGTCGGAGCCGAAGAACGCGCTGGTGAAGCAGTACACCCGGCTGTTCGACATGGACAATGTCGAGCTGGAGTTCACCAAGGACGCCCTCGAGGCGGTCGCCGATCAAGCCATCCACCGCGGGACCGGTGCCCGCGGCCTGCGGGCCATCATGGAAGAGGTCCTGCTGCCGGTGATGTACGACATCCCGAGCCGCGACGACGTCGAGAAGGTCGTCGTGACCGGGGAGACCGTCCGCGACAACGTCCTCCCGACAATCGTGCCCCGCAAGGCTTCCAGCGACGAGCGTCGCGACAAGAGCGCCTGACGATCACGATCATCTGACGACGAGAAGCCCCGCCCGGCGCTCCGGGCGGGGCTTTCTCTTGTCCATCTCGCCCCGCGGCGGTGCCGCATCGAGCACACTGAGCGATGTGACTCAACACGGATCGGATACCTCGGTGCTCGCCGGCCTGGTGCTGGCGGGCGGACGTTCGCGACGGATGGGCAGCGACAAGGCCGCGCTCGACTGGGACGGTGAACCCATGCTCGCGCGAGTGGTGCGGGTGGTGTCCCAGCGCTGCGATCCGGTCCTGGTCGTCGCGGGCGAGACGTCTGCGGCATTCCGCGGCGTCGACGACATCCGCGACCGGGCGGCGCCGGGGATCGATTCGTCGAAGGTGCACTGGGTGACCGACGAGCAGGAGGGGACGGGTCCGCTCGGCGGGCTCGTCGCAGGCCTGTCCGCGGCGGCTGCCGCGGGTGCCGAGTTCGCGTTCGTCTGTGCCACGGACATGCCGCTGATCGCGCCGGAGCTGGTCGACGAGCTGCGGCTGGGGCTGACCGACTCGACGCAGGCGGTCATCGCCCACGACGCCCAGCGGGATCATCCGATGGCGGGGATCTACCGCACGGATGCCGCGGCGATGATCGCGGATGTCGTCGCCGGCGGTGAACGGCGCATGCTGGGCGCGATCGAGGCGCTCAACACCCATCGGGTGGGGATCTCCGATCCGGACTGGCTGGTCAACGTCAACGCGCCCGAGGACCTGCACAGACTGCGGGTCTCCGCGGGTTAGCACGAAGCGCTCGGGCGCGGACGGGTCCCGGGCGAGGTCCGGCCCGGCGAAAACATAGAATAGCGGCCGTGACATCACCCGACCAGACATCCGCGTTGCCCGAGACAGCGTCGCCCCGGACTGCCGTACCCGAGACCGGGTTGCCGAAGTCCTGGGACCCCGCTGAGCACGAGGCGTCGCTCTACCAGGGCTGGGTGGACGCCGGGTACTTCACCGCGGACGCGGCGAGTGACAAGCCGCCGTTCTCCATCGTGATCCCGCCGCCGAATGTCAACGGCTCGCTGCACATGGGCCACGCCTACGAGCACGTCCTGATGGACGCGCTCTCGCGTCGTCGTCGGATGCAGGGCTACGAGGTGCTGTGGCTCCCCGGCATGGACCACGCGGCGATCGCGATGCAGACGATGGTCGAGCGCAAGCTCGCCGCCGAGGGCAAGACGCGCGACGACCTCGGCCGGGAGGCGTTCATCGACCGGGTGTGGGCCGAGAAGGCCGAGATCAGCGGCAACATCGGCGAGCAGATGCGCCGGCTCGGCGACAGTGTCGACTGGTCGCGCGAACGCTTCACGATGGACGAGGGTCTGTCGCGCGCGGTGCACACGGTCTTCAAGAAGATGTTCGACGACGGGCTGATCTATCAGGCCGAGCGCCTCGTCAACTGGTCGCCGGTCCTCAAGACCGCCGTCAGCGACATCGAGGTGAGTTACGCCGACGTCGAGGGCGAGCTCGTCAGCTTCCGCTACGGGTCACTCGACGACACCGAGCCTCACATCGTCGTCGCGACGACCCGACTCGAGACGATGCTCGGCGACACCGCGATCGCGGTGCACCCCGACGACGAACGGTATGCCCACCTGGTCGGCACCGCACTGCCGCACCCCTTTGTCGACCGGATGATCCCGATCGTCGCCGATGATTACGTCGACCCCGAATTCGGTAGCGGCGCAGTCAAGATCACGCCGGCACACGACCCCAACGACTTCGCGCTCGGTCAGCGGCACAACCTGCCGATGCCGACGATCATGGACGAATCCGCCCGGATCGCCGACACCGGAACCGAATTCGACGGCATGGACCGCTTCGAGGCGCGTGTCAAGGTGCGCGAGGCGCTGGCCGAACAGGGCCGGATCGTGAAAGAGGTGCGTCCGTACCTGCACAGCGTCGGGCATTCGGAGCGCACCGGCGAGCCGATCGAACCGCGCCTGTCGATGCAGTGGTGGGTGGCGGTCTCCACGCTGGCCGCGGCGGCCGGCGACGCGGTGCGGGACGGGTCCACGGTGATCCACCCGAAGTCGATGGAGCCGCGCTGGTTCAGCTGGGTCGACGACATGCACGACTGGTGTATCTCGCGTCAGCTGTGGTGGGGTCACCGCATCCCGATCTGGTACGGACCCGACGGCGAGGTGGTGTGCGTCGGACCCGACGAGCAGGCCCCCGAGGGTTACGTCCAGGAGACCGACGTCCTCGACACCTGGTTCTCCTCCGGGCTGTGGCCGTTCTCCACGATGGGCTGGCCCGATCAGACCGCGGATCTCGAGAAGTTCTATCCCACCTCGGTTCTCGTCACCGGGTACGACATCCTGTTCTTCTGGGTGGCCCGCATGATGATGTTCGGCACCTATGTGGGCAAGGATCTGGGTCCGGGCAACGAGATCCCGTTCCACAACCTGTTCCTGCACGGCCTGGTGCGCGACGAGCACGGCCGCAAGATGTCGAAGTCGAAGGGCAACGGCATCGACCCGCTCGACTGGGTGGAGCGCTTCGGGGCCGACGCCCTGCGCTTCACGCTCGCCCGCGGTGCCAACCCCGGTTCGGACATCTCAGTCGGCGAGGACCACGCCCAGTCGTCGCGCAACTTCGCCACCAAGCTCTACAACGCCACCAAGTTCGCGTTGATGAACGGCGCGAAGGTCGGCGAGCTCCCCGACGCCGAGACGCTGACCGACGCCGACCGGTGGATCCTCGGCCGGCTCGACGAGGTGCTCGCCGAGATCGACGCCGGGTTCGAGTCCTACGAGTTCTCGAAGGCATGCGAGGCGCTCTACCACTTCGCGTGGGACGAGGTCTGCGACTGGTACCTCGAACTCGCGAAGGTGCAGTTCGCCGAGAACGACGAGAAGCGTTCGGAAGCAACGTCGCTCGTGCTGGGCGCGGTCCTCGAACCATTGCTGCGCGCGCTGTCGCCGGTGATGCCGTTCGTCACCGAGGTGCTGTGGAAGGCGCTCACCGGGGGTGAATCGCTCGTGGTCGCCCCCTGGCCGACCACTTCCGGACGCGATTGGTCGTCGGATTCGGCCGCCCGCGTGGACGATCTGCAGCGACTGATCACCGAGGTGCGGCGTTTCCGCAGCGATCAGGGTCTCCGTCCGGGCCAGCGCGTCGCCGTGCAGTTCGACGGACTCGGCGAAGCCGGGCTCGAACACCTGCTGCCGTACGTGACCTCCCTCGCGCGCCTGGACCCGGCCGGTCCCGACTTCGGCGCGACCGCGACCATCGAGGTCCGCCTGAGCGTGGCCACCGTGGTCGTCGCGATCGACACCTCGGGCACCGTCGACGTCGAAGCCGAACGCAAGCGGCTCGCCAAGGACCTGGCGGTGGCCGAGAAGGAACTGTCGACGACCTCGGCGAAACTGGGCAACGAACAGTTCCTGTCCAAGGCGCCCGACCACGTGGTCGCCAAGATCCGGGACCGTCAGCGGATCGCGACCGAAGAGGTCGAACGGTTGAACGCGAAGCTGGCGAGTCTGGCCGGCGCGTGAGCGACGACACCGGTTTCCCCGAAGAGGATCCAGCCGTCCTGGGAATGGATGCGGCAGGCGACCCCCTGGGTCTCTCGGCGATCCTGGGGGAGGACGAACCCGATCCGGATGCCGAGCCGGCGCGGCTGCGCGTCACTGACAGCGCCGACGATCTCGCCGAACTCGCCGAGGTCGAGGCCGAGCTCGACACCCGGTGGCCCGAGACCAAGATCGAGCCGTCGCTGACCCGCATCGCGACGCTCATGGATCTGCTCGGATCCCCCCAGCACGGATACCCCGCGATCCACATCGCCGGGACGAACGGCAAGACGTCGGTCACCAGGATGGTCGACGCGTTGCTGTCCGCGCTGCACCGGCGCACGGGCCGGATCACGAGTCCGCACCTGCAGCGCGTCACCGAGCGGATCTCGGTCGACGGCAAGCCGATTCCGGCACGCACCTACATCGACACCTATCGGGAACTCGAGCCGTACATCACCATGGTCGACGATTCGTCGACAGCCGCGGGTGGACCCCGGATGAGCAAGTTCGAGGTGCTGACCGCGATGGCGTATGCGGTCTTCGCCGAGGCGCCGGTGGACGTCGCCGTCGTCGAGACGGGCATGGGCGGTCGATGGGACGCGACCAACGTCATCGACGGCACGGTCTCGGTCATCACACCGATCGCGATGGACCACGCGGACTATCTCGGCGACACCCTGACCGCCATCGCGGGGGAGAAGGCCGGCATCATCAAGCCCGCCGAACCCGATGCGGCCGGCACCGTCGATCCCGTCACGGTGATCGCCGAACAGAGCCCCGAGGTGATGGACGTCCTGCTGCGCGCGGCCGTCGATGCGGGCACCATCGTCGCCCGCCAGGGATCGGAGTTCGCGGTCCTCGACTCGGTCATCGCCGTCGGTGGGCAGATGCTCACCATCCAGGGCCTCGGCGGTGTCTACGACGAGATCTTCGTGCCGCTGCACGGTGCACATCAGGCGGCCAACGCGGCGCTGGCGCTCGCGGCGGTGGAGGCGTTCTTCGGTGCGGGCGCCGATCGTCAGCTCGACATCGACGCGGTGCGTACGGGTTTCGCGTCCGTCGCCAACCCCGGACGGCTCGAGCGACTGCGCAGCGCCCCGACGGTGTTCGCCGACGCGGCGCACAATCCCCACGGAGCCGCGGCGCTGGCGCAGGCGCTGGCCGAGGAGTTCGACTTCCGTCGACTCGTCGGCGTCATCGGCGTGCTGGGTGACAAGGACGCCCGCGGAGTCCTCGAAGCCCTCGAGCCGGTGCTCGACGCGGTCGTCGTCACCGACAACGGGTCGCCACGGGCCCTGGAGCCCGAGACGCTCGCGGAGTACGCGCGGGAGGTGTTCGGCGAGGACCGCGTGGTCGTCAAACCCTTCCTGCCCGACGCCGTCGAGGAGGCCATCGCACTGGCCGAGGAAGCCGACGGCGAACGCGTGTCCGGTGCGGGCGTGGTCATCACCGGGTCCGTCGTGACCGCCGGTGCCGCGCGAACACTCTTCGGTAAGGAACCCTCATGACCCGGTACACCCCACCCACGAACGATCCGTGGAAGGGGCTCCGCGGCGTGATGGCCGGCACGATGATCCTGGAGGTCATCGTCGTGATCCTGGCGTTCCCGATCGTGTGGCGCCTCGGCGACGGGCTGACCTGGTTGTCCGGCGGATACCTCACGCTCGTCGTCATCGCGATGATCCTGGCCGCCGGGATGCAGGGCCGGCCGTACGCGATCAACCTCGATCTCGGCCTGCAGGTCGTGCTGATCATCGGGGGGCTCTTCCACTGGTCGATCGCGGTGGTGGGAGTCGTCTTCGGGTCGGTCTGGCTGTACATCCGCTACATCAAGGCCGACGTCGAGAAACGGGTCGAACGCGGGATGCTGCCCGGCCAGGAGCCGATCGAGTAATCGGTCCGGCGGCCACGGCCGTCTCGCCGCCGGCTGTCCGACCAGCGGTGTTCTCGTTGCTCAGGGCGGGGTTTGGTGGCCGCAAGACCTGTGGCCGGACCGTTATCGCCGAACCCGGGCGGCCAGGTGGGCTTGCTGTAACAATGGCCCATGCCGCGGGGGCCGACAAGTCGATCCTCGCAGCTTGTCGAACCCCTTCTCGAGACACCCGATGTGAGGACATACGTGCAGTTCCAGCTCTTCCGGACCACCTCCGCCCGAACCCGACGCCCCGTGCTCCCCGTCGTCGTCCTCGCGGGCGCGGCGCTCGCACTGACCGTCCCGGCCACGGCGGCGGCCGAACCGGAGCAGGACCAGGCACCCATCGGGATCGCGAACCTCATACCCGCCGCGGACGCACCTGTTCCCGTCGGTCCGGGGGAGTACAGCTATGTCGCCACCCACGAGATCACCCAGCGTGCCGCGACCATGAAGGCGCCCGAGGCCATCGCCAGCCTCCCGGTGCCCGCCCAGTACCGGCCCGCGAATCTCGGTCTGGCGCAACAGTTCGATCTCGCGCTCGCCGGCGCGCTCGCCTCGCCCGGCGGCTGTCTGCAGGTGGTCGTCGATCCGCGCTCGCGCACCGGCAGCCTTTTCGACTACGGCTTCTTCCCGGTCGCCGGCGAGTACTGCTCCTGACCGGTACGTGACCGTAGCCGGTCGATAGGGTGTCAGTCGTGACTGAACGCACTCTCGTACTCATCAAGCCGGACGGCGTCGAACGCAACCTCGTCGGCGACATCATCAGCCGTATCGAGCGCAAGGGCTTGACCCTGGTGGCTCTCGAACTCAAGACCGCGAGCGACGAGGTCGCTCGCGGGCACTACGCCGAGCACGAGGGCAAGCCGTTCCACCCCTCGCTGCTCGAGTTCATCACGTCCGGTCCGCTGGTCGCGGCCGTTCTCGAGGGGCCCCGCGCGGTGGCGGCGTTTCGCCAGATCGCCGGCGGTACCGACCCGGTCGAGAAGGCCGTGCCCGGAACGATCCGTGCCGACTTCGCGCTCGACACCCAGTACAACCTGGTCCACGGGTCCGATTCGCCCGAATCGGCACAGCGCGAGATCGCTCTCTGGTTCCCCGGACTCGAGGGCTGAACGCGAGCGCCTCGGCTCGACGCGCAACGTCAAACGCTCATCCTTTGCGGTCATCCGACCGCGGTGTGGGATACTTGCACAGTTATCGCCGACACACTTTGTCGACGACGACCGGATGACGCGCCCCGGTACCGGCGCGTCGCGGTGCGGCACTGACGCACCGCGACGCCACGGAACCGCAGCTGACCCCACCGAGTTCGCCCTGCTGCCAGCGGGCGAACACTCAGGTTCCGCCTGTGCCCGGTGGCGTGGAAAGCGATCAGGGACGCGGTCATCGACACAGCAAGAGCGTCGTCAGACGACCCGTGAGACGGACCGCCGCGACGACGCGCAGACCACACAACACCGGTCCGACGAGGACCGGGACACAGAGCAGACCCTCGCGTGGCCGCGTCAGCCCGACGCGCCCGGGGGTTCGAGGAGACTGAGTGACCGACAACGGGTCGCCGGCTGACGCGAACGCAGCGTCGGAATCGGCGGAAGAATTTCCCAGCAAACTTCGTGTGCACGCCCTGGCCCGCTTCCTGGGCCTCACGAGTCGACAGGTTCTGGCTCACCTGGCGAATCTCGGCGTGCAGACCCGCAGCCCGCAATCCAGCGTCGATCGTGACCTGGCGAAAGCCGTGGCCGAACGGGTGCGCTCCGGCGTCGACGAGACCGGCGAGACGCCGCCGCAGGCCGCCCCGGCCGGCGACGCGGCTCTGCCTGACGCCGCTGCCGACACGACGCCGGCCGAGGCCCCTGCCGACACCCCGCCGACGGACGCGGCACAGGCCGAGGCGGCATCGGTCGAAGCCGCACCAACCGAGGCGGTGTCCGCCGAAGCGGCGCCCGCCGACGACGCACCGACGGCCGAAGTCGCATCGACCGAGGATGCTGCACAGACCACCGCCGACGACTCGCCCGCGGCACCGACCGCAGCCCCGACGTTGTTCTCGGCCGCCCAGTACGACGCACCGGTGGCGACCCCGGCCGCGGAGACCGACGCCTCGACCGGCGCGCAGCCGCTGTTCCTGCAGCCTCAGGCCCCGGCCGACAAGCCCCGCGCCGCCCGCTCGGGTCGTGCGAAGACCCGCGCTGAGACGGGCGCGAAGGACGAGTCGGCGGACACCCCGGCAGACGAGTCCGTCGCTGCCGAGACCGCGACCTCGACATCAGCGGACGCGCCCGCCCGCTCGGACAGGTCGAGAGCCGATGATTCGACTGCGGCCGACCGGGACGCCGACGTCTCGACCCCGGACGAATCCGGCGCCGACGACGCCGATGATTCCAACGCCGATGATTCCAACGCTGATGATTCCGGGTCGGGCCGGAGTCGCCGGCGTCGACGCGGACGTCGTGGACGCGGGCGCGGTAGGGGAGACCAGGGGGGCGACTCTGATTCGGACACGGATGAGTCCGACGCCGAGGCGTCCGATGCCGACGAGTCGACCGGTGACGGGGCAACCGATGCCGACACGGACTCGGAGGACACCACGTCCGACGAGTCGGCCGAGGACTCGCGCTCGGAGGAGGGCCGTCCGTCGGGCAAACGCACCCGCCGCCGCAGCCGTCGTTCGGGTGCGGACAAGGCGGAGGACTCCGAGGCGTCCGGCGCCACGGGCGACCGCGCCGACGAGTCCGGTGACGATGCCGACTCCGCCGACGCCGAAGACGCATCCGATGACGACGACTCCGGTGACTCCTCGTCGACTCGCCGCCGCCGTCGCCGTCGCCGTCGCAAAGGTGGCGGCGAACCCGATGAGGCGTCTCCCGACGATCCGCCGAACACGGTGGTGCACGAGCGCGAGCCGCGCAGCAAGCGCGCCCGCGACGAGGTGCAGGGCATCTCGGGGTCGACCCGACTCGAAGCCAAGCGTCAGCGCCGGCGCGACGGGCGCGATGCCGGCCGGCGTCGTCCGCCGATCCTGACCGAGTCGGAGTTCCTGGCACGCCGTGAGGCGGTCGACCGCGTCATGGTCGTCCGAGAGCGCAGCGCGAACAGCCGCATCTCCGGCAACGACGGGCACGAGCACGCCGCGGTCGAGGACTACACGCAGGTCGCGGTCCTCGAGGACGGTGTCCTCGTCGAGCATTTCGTGACGACCGCGACGTCGTCGTCGATGGTCGGCAACATCTACCTCGGACGCGTCCAGAACGTCCTTCCGGGTATGGAAGCCGCATTCGTCGACATCGGTCGCGGACGCAACGGCGTGCTCTACGCCGGTGAGGTCAACTGGGACGCTGCCGGACTCGACGGCGGTTCGCGCAAGATCGAGCAGGCGCTCAAGCCCGGCGACAACGTGCTCGTCCAGGTCAGCAAGGACCCGGTGGGTCACAAGGGCGCCCGTCTGACCACGCAGATCTCCCTCGCCGGCCGCTACCTGGTGTACGTGCCCGGTGGTTCGTCGACCGGGATCAGCCGCAAGCTGCCCGACGTCGAGCGCAAACGTCTCAAGCAGATCCTGGCGAAGCTCGTCCCCGACGAGGCCGGGGTCATCATCCGCACCGCGTCGGAGGGAGTCAGCGCCGAGGAACTCGGTGCCGACATCGCCCGCCTCGAGTCGCAGTGGAAGTCCATCGACGAGGCGGTGGCCCAGGCCAAGAAGGGCGGGTCGTCGAGCCCGAAGCCGCTGTACGAGGAGCCCGACCTCCTGGTGCGCGTCGTCCGTGACCTGTTCAACGAGGACTTCAAGAAGCTCGTCGTCGAAGGTGACAAGGCCTGGAACCTGGTCGAGGGTTACGTCAGCTCGGTGGCCTCGGATCTCATGGAGCGGGTCGAGAAATTCGACAAGCCGCACGCCGACGCGCCGGATTCGTTCGTCGTGCACCGCATCGACGAGCAGCTCGCGAAGGCGCTCGACCGCAAGGTGTGGCTGCCCTCCGGCGGCACGCTGATCATCGAGCACACCGAGGCGATGACCGTCGTCGACGTCAACACCGGCAAGTTCACCGGCTCGGGTGGCAACCTCGAGGAGACGGTTACGCGCAACAACCTCGAAGCCGCCGAGGAGATCGTGCGGCAGATGCGGTTGCGCGACATCGGCGGGATGATCATCGTCGACTTCATCGACATGGTGCTCGAGTCGAACCGGGATCTGGTGCTCCGCAGGCTCACCGAGGCGCTCGCTCGTGATCGCACCCGTCACCAGGTGTCCGAGGTGACCTCGCTGGGCCTCGTCCAGATGACGCGTAAACGTCTGGGAACCGGTCTGCTGGAAGCGTTCTCGACCACCTGCACCGCCTGCAGCGGTCGAGGCATCATCGTGCACGCGAATCCCGTCGAGGTGAAGACCGACGACTCTTCGCGTGGCGACGGTGCCGGCTCGAAGCGGCCCCGTCGAGGCAAGAAGAAGGCCGACGCGCAACCGGAGGCAGTCGCCCCGGCCGTCGCGCCCGCTCACAAGCCGGCCGAGCACCCGATGTTCCGGGCGATGGCGGCGCACGCGCACGACGACGAACACGGCGAGGAGTCCGGCGCGACCACCGACGGTGACACCACGAGTCGGGTCGAGGATGCGGCGAAACCCGTCGTCGAGGGTTCGTCGCCGCAGCAGACGGCCGACAGCCGGGTGGACACCGCTGTTGCCGAGCCGACCGAGACCCTGCCGTATCCGGTGGCGACGGAACCGGCTGAGACGGATTCGGCTGGAACGGATTCGGCTGGGACGGAATCGGCTGAGTCCGAGCCTGCGGCGGTCGAGACGGTGCCCGAGCCGGTCGGCTCGGCCACCGACGGACAGGCTCCGGCGGCCGCACGGCGTCGTCGGCGGGTCGTCCGGCGTCCGGCGCAGACGACCACTCCGCCCGACACCGTGGTGATGACCGCGGCGGATGTCGTGGCGGAGACGCCGGTGACGACCTCGGGTCCGGTCTCCGCCGCTAACTCGGAGGCGGCGGTCGCGGTACGGCGCCGGCCGCGCAAGCGCAGCGCGGGCCGTCCCGCGGGACCGCCACCGGCCGACGACTGACCCGGGTGACCGGGCCGCGCCGGACCCGGGTCGGGCGAGTTTGACCCGACCGCCGACGTTCCCGTAACCTTGGAAAGTCGCCTCCCGCGGAGGGTCTGCGCTGTTCTGCCCGCTTCGGCACAGCAACGGTGCGTAGTCCGTCGGCAGGCCCTCTGGTGCGAACCGCAGCTTCCCCGGCCACATGCCCGGGTGCCCTGCGGCCCGCCCCGGCACGCACAACACAAACGCCCCAGGAGCGCTCGCGCCCCCAGGGTCCGAGTAGACGAGTAAGAGGAATACTTCGATGGCAACGTACGCGATCGTCAAGACCGGCGGTAAGCAGTACAAGGTCGCTGAAGGCGACACTGTGAAGGTCGAGAAGATCGACGGAGAGATCGGCAGCACGGTGAGCCTGCCGGTCGCGTTGGTCGTCGACGGGTCGAACCTGACCACCGATGCCGACAAGCTGGCCAAGATCTCGGTCACCGGCGAGGTCGTCGACCACGTCAAGGGCCCCAAGATCCGCATCCACAAGTTCAAGAACAAGACCGGCTACCACAAGCGCCAGGGTCACCGTCAGAAGCTGACGGTCCTCAAGGTCACCGGCATCAAGTAGTTCGACCCGCTTCGAGAAGACCTCAGGAGGACTGACACATGGCACACAAGAAGGGCGCGTCCAGCTCGCGCAACGGTCGCGATTCCAACGCCCAGCGACTCGGCGTGAAGCGCTTCGGCGGCCAGCAGGTGAGCGCCGGTGAGATCCTGGTCCGCCAGCGCGGCACCAAGTTCCATCCCGGCGTCAACGTCGGTCGCGGTGGCGACGACACCCTGTTCGCGCTCGCCGCGGGCGCGGTGGAGTTCGGCTCCAAGCGTGGCCGCAAGACGGTCAACATCGTCCCGGAAACCGCTTCGGTCTGACCTGAGCAACCGGCACGACAAGCTCTTACACAGGGCGGGCAGGGTCATCGCGTACCCCGCCCGCCCTGTTCTTTTTTGACGGAAGAAGGATTTCGATGTCTCGGTTCGTCGACCGCGTGACCATCCACGTCGCCGCGGGGAACGGCGGCCACGGCTGCGCGTCGGTCCATCGCGAGAAGTTCAAGCCTCTCGGCGGACCCGACGGCGGCAACGGCGGCAACGGCGGGTCCGTGCGGCTCGTCGTCGACCCTCAGGTGCACACGCTCCTCGACTTCCACTTCCACCCGCACGCGAAGGCCTCGAACGGCAAGCCTGGGGCCGGCGACAACCGCGACGGCGCCACCGGCGGCGACCTCGTCCTCAAGGTTCCCGACGGCACGGTCGTCCTCGACGAGCGCGGCACGATCCTCGCCGATCTGGTCGGCGAGGGGACGGTCTTCGAGGCCGCGCAGGGCGGCCGCGGCGGGCTGGGGAACGCGGCGCTCGCGTCGAAGGCGCGCAAGGCCCCCGGCTTCGCCCTGCTGGGCGAAGAGGGGCAGCAGCGTTCGCTCGTCCTCGAACTCAAGTCGGTCGCCGACGTCGGGCTCGTCGGTTTCCCGTCGGCCGGCAAGTCGTCCCTGGTGTCGGTGCTCTCGGCCGCCAAGCCGAAGATCGCGGACTACCCGTTCACCACGCTGGTCCCGAACCTCGGGGTCGTGCAGACCGCGGGCGATGTGTTCACCATCGCCGACGTCCCCGGTTTGATCCCGGGCGCCTCGACCGGCCGCGGGCTCGGCCTCGAGTTCCTCCGCCACCTCGAGCGCTGCGCGGTGCTCGCGCATGTCGTCGACTGCGCCACACTGGAACCCGGGCGCGACCCGATCTCCGACATCGATGCTCTCGAAGCCGAACTGGCCGCGTACGTCCCGGCACTCGACGACGACCACGGACTCGGCGACCTCGCCTCCCGCCCCCGCGTGGTGATCCTCAACAAGCTGGACGTACCCGACGCCGCCGAGCTCGCCGACCTCGTCGAACCCGAACTGACCGAACGTGGTTGGCCCGTGTTCCGGATCTCGGCGGTCGCCCACGAAGGTCTGCGCGAGCTCACCTTCGCGCTGGCGCGGATGGTGCGCGAATACCGAGATACCCAGCCCGCCAAGGTCGCTCGGCGCGCGATCATCCGCCCCAAGGCCGTCGACGACACCGGCTTCACGATCGAGACCGACCCGGACAACGAGGGCGGCTTCATCGTCCGCGGTTCCCGCCCGGAGCGGTGGATCGCGCAGACGCAGTTCGACAACGACGAGGCCGTCGGTTACCTCGCCGATCGGCTCAACCGGCTCGGCGTCGAAGACGAACTGGTGAAGCGCGGTGCACAGCCTGGCGCGCCCGTCACCATCGGTGCGGTCACGTTCGACTGGGAACCGTCCACGCCGATGGGCGACGACGTCCCGATTACCGGGCGCGGCACCGACATCCGGCTCGATCGCTCCGATCGCGTCGGCGCCGCCGAACGCAAACAGGCTCGTCGTCTGCGGCGCGGGCTGCCGGACGAGGACGGCGGGGAGCGGGACCTCCCGTGAGCACCGGTTCCGCCGACCGCGTTCACGAGGGGTCGGTACGCGACCGGATCGCGCACGCGCGCAGCGTGGTCGTGAAGATCGGGTCGTCGGCACTCACCGACCTCACCGAGGGACTCGACCGCAACCGCCTCGACGCACTGGCCGACGCCCTCGAGGCCCGGATGCGGGCCGGGTCGGATGTGATCGTCGTGTCCTCGGGGGCCATCGGGGCCGGGATCGCCCCGCTCGGACTCAAGAAGCGACCCACGGATCTCGCCACCAAGCAGGCGGCGGCAAGCGTCGGACAGCTCGCCCTCGCGCATGCGTGGGGTACGTCGTTCGCGCGCTACGGCCGCACGGTGGGGCAGGTACTGCTCACCGCCGACGACATCTCCAACCGCGGTCACCACGCGAATGCCCAACGAACACTTGACCGTCTGCGTTCACTCGGCGCCGTGGCGGTGGTGAACGAGAACGACACCGTGGCCACCAACGAGATCCGTTTCGGGGACAACGACCGGCTGGCCGCGCTCGTCGCCCACCTGTCGGGTGCCGATGCGCTCATCCTGCTCTCCGACGTCGACGGCCTCTACGACGGTGATCCGCGCCGGGTCGACGTCGACGGCCGTCGCGCCCGGTTGATACCCGAGGTCAACGGCCCTGAGGATCTCGACGGGGTGATCGCCGGCTCCGGCGGCGCGCTGGGTACGGGTGGCATGGCCTCCAAGCTGGCCGCGGCCCGCTTGTCGGCCGATGCCGGCGTGCCCGTACTGCTGGCGGCCGCCTCCTCGGCGGCGCAGGCGCTGGCCGACGCCTCGGTGGGCACGGTGTTCGCCGCGCGGCCCGAGCGGCTGTCCGCGCGTCGGTTCTGGGTGCGTCACGCCGCCGACGCGCGGGGTCGGATCGTGCTCGACGACGGCGCCGTGGACGCGGTGTCGCGCAGGCGGCGTTCACTGCTCGCCGCGGGGATCGTCGGGGTCACCGGCAGGTTCTACGAGGGCGACGTCGTCGAACTCGTCGACCAGTACGACACGGTGCGGGCCAGGGGAGTCGCGGCCTACGGCGTCGACGACATCGCGTCGATGGTCGGCCGCTCCACCGGCGATCTTCCGCCCGAACTACAGCGCCCGGTGGTGCACGCCGACGATCTGGTGGTCGTGGGCCGCTGACCAGAGGTCAGAACGTCGCCAGCGCCGGGAGCACGAACCCGGCCTCGTGATCGATCTTCAGGGTCGCGATCTCGTCGGCACGGGTGACCCCGCGGTTCACGATGATCAGCGGCTTGCCGGCGCGGTGCGCGCGCCGCGCGAATCGCAGGCCGGACATGACGGTGAGCGACGACCCGACGACCATCAGTGCGTCGGCCTCGTCGACCACTGAATATGCCTCGTCCACAACGTCTTTCGTGACCGTCTCGCCGAAGTAGACGATGTCGGGCTTCAGGATGCCGCCGCAGTTCGGGCAGTCGATCATCATGAAGTCGGACGTGTCGGACAGGGTGGCGTCGGCGTCCGGCGCGACTTCGATGGCACCGCGGCCGCTGACCCGACGCGCGAACTCGGTGTTGATCTCTTCGAGTTGTCCGGCGAGCCGGTGACGGGAGATACGCCAGTCGCAGTTCAGACAGCGGACACGGCCGTAGCATCCGTGGAGTTCGATGACCCCGCGGGTGCCGGCCTTGGTGTGCAGCATGTCGACGTTCTGGGTGAGCACCCGCGACATCCACCCGCGCTGCTGGAGTTCGGTGAGCGCCAGGTGGGCTCGGTTGGGGATCGCGGCGTCCATGTGCCGCCAGCCGAGGTGGTTGCGCGCCCAGTAGTGGCGTCGGAAGTCCGCCGACGACAGGAACATCTCGAGGGTCATCGGCGTCCGCGGCGGGGAGCCGGGACTCCGGTAGTCGGGGATGCCGGAGTCGGTGGAGATGCCGGCGCCGGTCAGAACCGCGAAACGGCGTCCGGCGAGGATGTCGGCGGCCAGTGCGATCCGGTCCGCGACGTCATCGTCGAGGGGGGTGTGTTCGGCCGGGGCGGAGCCGAGCTGGAGACGAGTACGCACCCTGCCCAGGATAGGCAGGGTGCGTACTGGAGATGTCTGCGAGAGCCGTCAGGTGACGGGCGTCTCCGCGTGCTTGCCGGCCGGCTGCGGCACGGTCACCAGCGGATACACGCCGTTCTCGTCGTGGACTTCGGTGCCCACGACAGGCGGGTTGAACACGCACAGCATGCGCATCTCGGTGTCGGCGGTGACGGTGTGCCGCTCGTGGCCGTTCAGCAGGTACATCGTGCCCGGCGCGAGCGGATAGGTCTCGCCGGTCTCCCGGTCGAGGAGCGTGCCGGTGCCTTCGACGAGCCAGACGGCCTCGACATGGTTGGCGTAGTGGAACTCGTTGACCGAGCCCGCCTTGATCGTGGTCTCGTGGAACGAGAAGCCCACATTGTCGCCGCCGAGGATGATGCGCTTGGAGACCCAGTTGCCCTTGGGGTCGGCGACGTCGCGGTCGGTCCCGGTGATTTCTTCAGTGGTTCGGACGATCATCCGATCACCTCCTTGACTGCATCGGACAGGATGGACAGGCCGCGGTCGAGGTCTTCGCGCGAGATGGTCAGCGGCGGGAGCAGCTTCACCACCTCGTCGGACGGGCCCGACGTCTCGGCCAAGAGTCCCGCGCCGAAGGCCTGCGCGCAGACCTTGCCCGCGGCGGTATGGTCCTCGAACGCGAGTCCGCGCACCATGCCACGCCCACGGGTGGAGATGCCGTCGTAGCGCTTGCACAGGTCGGTGAAGACCTCGTGGATCCGCTCGCCCTTGGCATGGATGTCGCGGGTCAGCGCGTCGTCGGCCCAGTAGGTTTCGATCGCCTTGGCGGCGGTCACGAAGGCCGGGTTGTTCCCGCGGAAGGTGCCGTTGTGCTCGCCGGGGGTCCACACGTCGAGCTCGGGCTTGAACAGGGTCAGCGCGAACGGCAGTCCGTAGCCACTGATCGACTTCGACAGGGTGACGATGTCGGGCTTGATGCCGGCTTCCTCGAACGAGAAGAATTCGCCGGTGCGGCCACAGCCCATCTGGACATCGTCGACGATCAGCAGGATGTCGCGACGCTGGCACAGGTCGGAGAGGGCCCGCAGCCACTCGGCACGAGCGACGTTCACGCCGCCCTCGCCCTGGACGGTCTCGACGATGACCGCCGCCGGGCGGTTCAGGCCGCTGCCGGAGTCGTCGAGCACACGCTCGAACCAGGCGAAGTCCTCCATGACGCCGCCGAAGTAGTTGTCGAAGGGCATGGGCGTCGCGTGGACGAGCGGGACACCAGCGCCGGCACGCTTCATCGAGTTACCGGTCACCGACAGCGATCCGAGCGTCATGCCATGGAAGGCGTTGGTGAAGCTGATGATCGACTCGCGACCGGTCACCTTGCGCGCCAGCTTGAGTGCCGACTCGACGGCATTGGTACCCGTCGGGCCGGGGAACTGGATCTTGTAGTCGAGTCCGCGCGGCTCGAGGATGTGGCTGGTGAACTTCTCGATGAAGTTCCCCTTGGCGACGGTCGCCATGTCGAGACCGTGGGTGATGCCGTCGGACTCGATGTACTCCAGGAGGGCCTTCTTCAGGACCGGGTTGTTGTGGCCGTAGTTCAAGGACCCGGCGCCCGCGAAGAAGTCGAGGTATTCGCGGCCGTCCTGATCGGTGATGTAGGAGCCCTTGGCGGTGGTGAACACAGCCGGCCAGTTACGGCAGTAGCTGCGCACCTCGGATTCGTGGGCGGTGAAGACTGAATCGTCCATGTGGGTGTCGAGAAGTGGCATGTCGTGTGCTTCCTTCTGGTGTGACAACGTGGGGTTCATGTGCCCGGCTCGGGGTCGCGTCATCGCGATCGCCGGGTTCGGCTGAGCCCCACGGGCTGGGGTCGGCCTTTGGTCGGGATGTCATGCGGGACAACCGATTACGGGGTCGGAAAGATGGAAACGCCGCGCGCGTGCCGCATCTGAGGCGTCGGCCCGGTGGTCCAAGACGACGATCGGAGTCGCGCCGGACTCAGGGCTCGGGGATCTCCGGCTCGAGCATGTAGAGATCTTCCGGCTCGTGGGAGTCGGGGAATGTGTTCGCCGCGAACAGGTCTCGACGTTCGAAACGAAGTCCGCGGGCCTTGGCCACCGAGGCGAACAGGCGTTGGGACGGGACGTTGTCCGGGCTGATCGTCGTGTGCATGGCGACCATGCCCTGCCGGTTGACGCGGTCGAACAGCTCGTGCAGCATGGTCGCCGCGATGCCGTGTCCGCGCACCTCGTCGTCGACGGCGACCTGCCAGACCATCAGGGTGGAGGGGTCGCTCTGCCGCCGGTATCCGGTGACGAAACCGACTGCGCGGCCATCGACTTCGGCGACGATCGAGGTGGTGGCGAAATCGTGGCACCACAGCACATAGGAGTAGCTCGAGTTGACGTCGAGAACCTGTGAGTCCGAAGCGATTTCCCAGAGGCGGATACCGTCGTCGACCGTGGGAACCCGGTAATCGACGGTGAGGGTTGTTGTCGGGGCCGTTCTTGTTTGGGAAGGGCTCATAACGCAAACGACGTTAACAATGCGTGTCGTAGAAGTCATGTACCTGCGGAAATTGGTCCGCGGAACGCCTACCTTGTCCCTGTTCAGACACACAATGTGAAGCGGGTCACAAAGACGTGATTCCGGATTGGTTCGGCTGGCTTCCGGGGTTGCAGAATGGCCTCATGACGAGGATCATCGCCGGCCGGTTGGGTGGGCGCCGACTGCGTGTTCCGGGCGAGGGCACCCGGCCCACCTCCGACCGGGTTCGCGAATCGGTGTTCAACATATTGGCCGCCCGATCCGATCTGGACGGACTCTGGGTCCTCGACTTGTACGCGGGTTCGGGGGCGCTGGGTCTCGAGGCGATCTCGCGTGGTGCCGCGGGGGCGACGTTCGTCGACTCCGGGCGCCGGGCCGCCGTCACGATCGCCGCCAACGTGCGGGCCTGTGGGGTGGGCCCGCACGCCACCGTACATACGCGCACGGTGTCGGCCTACCTCGGCGGCGCCGCGGAACGGCGGTTCGGCCTCGTCTTCTCCGATCCGCCGTACGACCTCCGGGCCGACCGGATCACCGCGGACCTGGAGCTGCTGCGGTCGCACCTGGACGACGACGCGCTGATCGTCGTCGAACGCTCGACGCGGTCCACCGGCGAGATCTGGCCATCCGAGTACGAGGTGGTCGTCGACAAGTCCTATGGCGACACCCGGGTGGAGATCGCCCGCCTGGTCTGACCGGTAAGTTCGGGCCATGACGACGGCAGTGTGTCCCGGTTCCTTCGATCCCTTCACCCTCGGCCACCGATACGTGGTGGAACGCGCCGCGGCGTGTTTCGACGAGGTCGTGATCACCGTGGTGGTCAACCCCAACAAGCGCGGCATGTTCGGTGTGGACGAGCGGATCGAACTCATCGAAGAGGACTGTGCGGACCTGGCGAACGTGCGGGTGGACCGATGGGAGGGCCTGCTCGTCGACTACCTGCGGCAGGAGTCCATCCACACCATCGTGAAGGGGCTGCGCTCTGCCGTCGACTTCGACTACGAGGTGCCGATGGCCCAGATGAACCGTGAGCTCGCCGATGTGGAGACGATCTTCCTGCTCACCGACCCACGATTCGCCCACGTCTCGAGCTCGCTGGTGAAGGAGGTGGCGAAGTTGGGTGGAGACGTGACGCCCTTCTTGTCCGCACATGTCCACAAGAGCCTGATGAGCCGGTTGTCCGGCGAGCTCTCGGCCTGACCCATCGGTCGGGCGCGACACACCCCACGCGCTTCACGAGTCACAAGCGCAACATTCGGCACAATAGTCACAGAATCACCAACTGTTGCAACCAGGCAAGCGCCGGATTGGGGTGGCTGTGTACCGGGTATTTGAGGCTCTCGACGAGCTGGTCGCGATCGTCGAAGAGGCGCGGAGTGTGCCGATGACCGCCGGGTGCGTCGTGCCGCGCGGAGACGTGCTGGAACTCCTCGACGACATCAAGGACTCCATCCCCGGCGAACTCGACGACGCGCAGGACGTCCTCGATCAGCGTGACACGCTGATCGGTGATGCCCGCGAGCACGCCGAGACGACAGTGTCCAAGGCGGATTCCGAGTCCGAGGCGGTCCTCGCGCACGCTCGCGCCGAGGCCGACCGGATCCTCTCCGAGGCGAAGGCGCAGGCCGACCGTATGGTCGACGAGGCGAGCGCGCACTCGGGCTCGCTGGTGGAGGACGCCGCCGAGGAGGCACACCGTCTGCAGACCAGCGCGGCGCGCGAATTCGAGGCCGTCACCGGCCGGGCGCGGGCCGAGGCGCAGCGCACCATCGACGCCGCCAACAACTCCTACGACAAGTCGGTGGCCGACGGTATCGCCGAGCAGCAGCGCCTGGTCTCCGAGACCGAGGTCGTCGGTGCGGCGAAGTCCGAGGCCGAGCGGATCATCGACGCCGCGCACGCCGAGGCCGACCGCCTGCGCGGTGACTGTGACGTCTACGTGGACGAGAAGCTCGCCCAGTTCGAGGAGATCCTGACCGGCACGCTGCGATCGGTGAACCGGGGTCGGCACCAGCTGCGGACCGGCGCCGGCATGCACGACTATGTCGAGTACCCCCGTGGTGTCGACGAGTCCGGGCGTGGCGACGGTGCGCGTTCGCGCGAGTCCCGTGGCGACGATCCCCGCTCGCGCGAGACCTCGGCCCGCCACACCTACGACCGCGACCACGGTTCGCCGCTCGCGGTGTGACACGCTCGTCGACCGGGCTGTCCACACGCCGCCGGCGTCGGTCGATCATTCCCGGGTGCGAGCGTATGGTGGGCGTTTGTGGCTGATCATGCTGTGACATCAGAGCCGTCGCACGGTCCCGGTTCTACTCCCAGGCGCGAGCCCTTCGTGCTGGATGTGCGTTCGATGGGACGCCGCCCGGGCACGATGTCGGAGGTGCACCGTACTGTACGGACACCCGAACGGTTGGGCGTCGAGATGGTCGGGATCCCAGCGGATTCCGATGTCGACCTCGACCTCCGTCTGGAGGCGGTGTCCGAGGGAATCCTGGTGACCGGGACGGTGTGCGGTGAAACCGTCGGTCAGTGCTCGCGTTGCCTCGAGCCGATCGACGGCACGGTGACGGTCTTCCTCACCGAGTTGTTCGCCTACCCGGACAGCGCGACCGAGCAGACCACCGACGCCGACGACATCCATCGCATCGCCGACGACCGTATCGACCTCGAACAGTCGATCATCGACGCCGTGGCACTCGAACTGCCGATGTCGCCCCTCTGTTCGTCGGACTGCGAGGGTCTGTGCCAGACCTGCGGGGTGCGTCTGGCCATCGCCGAACCGGGTCACTCCCACGAGGTCATCGACCCGCGCTGGGCCGGACTCGCCGACAAGTTCGCCGACCTCGGGAAGGACGATTCGCCGACGGACGGTGCCGCAAACGACCCCGACCCGGAACGACATCGTGACTGAGGCCGTGCGTGCGGACGGTCCGCGTGCGGCCCTGCTCGACGCGCTGGACACCGACATTCCCGACGACCTGCTGACGCTGGCACTGACCCATCGTTCCTACGCGTATGAACACGGCGGTCTGCCGACCAACGAGCGCCTGGAGTTCCTCGGG
Source organism: Gordonia sp. ALPHA1B1 (assembly GCF_005502615.1). NCBI lineage: Bacteria > Bacillati > Actinomycetota > Actinomycetes > Mycobacteriales > Gordoniaceae > Gordonia > Gordonia sp. ALPHA1B1. Next base: position 104,041 of record NZ_SCOC01000008.1, read on the forward strand.
GACTCGGTGCTCGGTGTCGTCATCACCCAGCGTCTCTACCTGCGTTATCCCGATCGACCCGAGGGCGAGCTGGCGAAGATCCGGGCCAGCGTCGTCAACATGCATGCGCTCGCCGACGTCGCGCGTGGTCTCGGGGACGAGGGCGGTCTGGGCAAGTACCTGTTCCTCGGCCGCGGCGAGGAGATGACCGGCGGGCGCGACAAGGACTCGATCCTGGCCGATGGTCTGGAGTCGCTGTTCGGCGCGGTCTTCCTCAGTCACGGACTCGAGACCTCGCAGCGCGTCATCCTGCGTCTGTTCGACGAGCGCCTCGAACGTGCCGGCAACCTCGGCGCAGGGCTGGACTGGAAGACGTCGCTGCAGGAGTTGAGTTCGGAGCGCGGGTTCGGTCCGCCGCAGTATCAGATCAGCGCGACCGGTCCCGACCACAACAAGGAGTTCACCGCGACCGCGCTGGTCGCCGGCGAGAGCCTCGGCGAGGGTGTCGGCCGGACCAAGAAGGAAGCGGAGCAGCAGGCCGCCGCACACGCCTGGAAAGTGCTGACCGAGCGCGCGTCGGCGTCGTGAACCCTTCTGTCAGCCGGCTTTTCGCGATCTGCGATGCCTGAACTCCCCGAGGTCGAGACCGTCCGCATCGGTCTCGAGACCCATCTCGTCGGTCGGGTGGTGGCCTCGACCGAGGTCTTTCATCCGCGCGCGGTCCGTCGTCACGCCGGCGGTGAGCCGGATCTGATCGGTCGGCTCGCCGGCAAGCGGGTGACCGGCGTCCGGCGCCGCGGCAAGTACCTGTGGATCGATGTCGCCGACTCCGCCGACCGTGCGGCGCTCGTCGTCCACCTCGGGATGAGCGGCCAGATGCTGATCGCCCGGACCGGAACTCCCGATCACACGCACCTGCGGATCCGCGCGGTCCTCGACGACGAGAACGAACTCCGCTTCGTCGATCAGCGGACCTTCGGGGGTTGGCATCTCGACGACTACACACCCGATGTGTACGCGCCCTCGGGGAGTACGGACACGACCGACCCGTCGCCCGCCGACATCCCGGTCTCGGTGGCGCACATCGCAACCGATCCGTTCGACCCGGCCTTCGATCCCGTCCGCGTGGTGGATCGCATGCGCGCCAAACACTCCGAGATCAAACGGGTCCTGCTGGATCAGACGGTGATCTCCGGCGTCGGCAACATCTACGCCGACGAAGCGCTGTGGCGCGCACGTCTGCACGGCTCGCGGATCGCCGAGACGATCAGCCGCAAGAAACTGCGCGAACTCATCGATGCCGTCACCGACGTGATGGCGGATGCGCTGAAGGTCGGCGGTACCTCGTTCGACGCGCTCTACGTGAACGTCAACGGACAGTCCGGCTACTTCGAGCGGTCCCTGAACGCCTACGGGCGGGCGGGGGAGCCGTGTCGCCGGTGCGGCGCGATCATGCGCCGGGAGCAGTTCATGAACCGTGGCTCGTTCTCGTGTCCGCGATGCCAGCGGGCGTCGAAGGCGAACCCGGGCTGACCGTCCGGTATCCGCGGCGGTGCTGCATCGGGAGTATCAGGCCTGGCGTTCGAGGCGGTAGTGCAGGCGAAGCGCCCGGAATCGTCCGACCTTCAACTCATGATCGGTGCGGAGTACGCCTTCCTCGTCGACGTATACCCGGAACGACTCCGCCAGTGTCGGCTGCGCCGAATACCACTGATCGCCGAACAGGACCGACACGTAGGCGCCGTCCGCCCCGAATCGTCGAGAGCGGGATGTCAAGGTGAGCGCCCCGTCGGCCTCGGCGCGTGGAGCAAGGAAAACGTGGATGTTGCCGAGTTCCAGGGGAAACGCGACGGCGACGTGCGGCTGCGGTTGTCCTGGAAGCGAAGCCGATCGATAGAACCCGCTGTACACAGGGGAATTGTCCAGGCGGAGCCGTCGCAGCCACGCCGCGCCCACTCTGTGTCCTGAGTGGTCGGTGACGACCCGGATCTCGCTGGACATGCCACGGCTGACAGATAGCGGTTCGGTCGGCAGAGCGAGTTGTTCGACGCGCCGCCCGAACAACGCTGCGACCGCCATCCCGCCGGGTGCGAACAGCGGGTTCCACTGCGACCAGACCTCCATCCGCCACGATCCGGTCCGTTCGTAGAAGTCTCGCACCGCGGGGTGCAGCGCTGACGCCCGGAAGTCCGGTCCGTCGAGCACTGCCATGTCTTCGAACAGGCCGGCGGTCGGCGACGGCGGCGCGACCGCACCCTGCTTCTCGTACTGGCGCAGCCAGGCGTCGCCGACCTCGTGCCGGCCATTGTGCGGCGCGCCCAGGAATGCGAACTCAGGCGTCGACATGTCGACCCGCCGGCCGACCGCTCGCCACCACCGACGGCTCAACGGATCCAGCACGTGCATCGTCGGTCGGTGGGTCCTCGTGACTGCGGTTCTGCGACGCATGCGGAAGACCCTAGCCACCAGGCAGACTCACCTCGGCAGACATGCGCCGGGAACAATCGACGTGCCGGGGCTCTTACTATTGGTCGCGATGCCGGCGGCGCCGGCCGACAACATCTTGAGAGGACCCGTCTTCGATGACCACCGAAGCAACTGCCCCCGCGTCCGGGGTTCCCTCCGACCAGGCCCACACCGATCTGTGGGTCGAGCGAACCGGCACGCGCCGGTACACCGGTCGCAGCTCGCGCGGCGCGGAGGTGCTGATCGGCTCGCAGGACGTCGAGGGCGTCTTCACCCCGGGTGAACTTCTCAAGATCGCGCTGGCCGCCTGCACCGGCATGTCGTCGGACCGGCCGCTGGCGCGACGCCTCGGTGACGACTACGACGCGACGATCCGCGTCAGCGGCGACGCCGACCGCGAGAACGAGGTGTACCCGCGCATCGAGGAGATCCTCGAGATCGACCTGTCCGAACTCGAGCCCGACGCCGCGGCCCGGTTGCTCGTCGTCGTCGAACGCGCCATCGACGCGGTGTGCACGGTCGGGCGCACGGTGAAGGCCGGCGCCGAGGTGGATCTGCGGATCGAGACGGAGTGACCGCATGAGCGAGGACGGCACCGACCGCGTCCGGCTCACCGCGCACGTCCACGGGCACGTGCAGGGCGTGGGCTTCCGCTGGTGGACCAGAGCGCGTGCTCTCGAACTCGGGCTCGTCGGCTACGCGTCGAACCAGGCCGACGGCCGGGTGCTGGTCGTTGCCGAGGGGCCACGGGACAAGGCCCTCGCCCTGCTCGACGCGCTCCGGTCGGGAACCACGCCCGGACGGGTGGACCTGGTGGTCGAGCGTGTGGATGAACCGCGCGGGGACCTCGACGGCTTCGTCGAACGGTGAGGAGAGCCGAAACACGTCGCGATGGTGAGTAGTCTGTACCGTCGTGCACCTCAAAAGCCTGACCCTGAAGGGCTTCAAGTCGTTCGCCTCGGCGACGACCCTGCGCTTCGAGCCGGGTATCACGTGCGTCGTCGGCCCCAACGGCTCCGGTAAGTCGAACGTCGTCGACGCCCTGACCTGGGTGATGGGCGAGCAGGGCGCCAAAGCACTGCGCGGCGGGAAGATGCAGGACGTCATCTTCGCCGGCACCTCGGGCCGTCCTCCGCTGGGCCGCGCCGAGGTCACCCTCACCATCGACAACGCCGACGGTGCGCTGCCGATCGAGTACTCCGAGGTGTCCATCACGCGCCGGATGTTCCGCGACGGCGCCGGCGAGTACGAGATCAACGGCAGTTCCTGTCGCCTCATGGACGTGCAGGAGCTGCTGTCGGACTCCGGTATCGGTCGCGAGATGCACGTGATCGTCGGCCAGGGACGGTTGTCGGCGATCCTCGAGTCCCGGCCCGAGGACCGCCGCGCGTTCATCGAAGAGGCGGCCGGGGTCCTCAAACACCGCAAGCGCAAGGAAAAAGCGGTCCGCAAGCTCGACGCGATGCAGGCCAACCTGGCGCGTCTGAACGATCTGACGGCCGAACTCCGTCGTCAGCTCAAACCACTGGGACGCCAGGCCGAGGTCGCCCGCCGGGCCCAGACCGTCCAGGCCGATCTCCGCGACGCACGGTTGCGCCTGGCCGCCGACGACCTCGTCACCCGCCGCGCCGAGATGGCCGAGCACGCCGCCGTCGAGGACGAGGTCCGGCGTCGGCAGGACGAGGTGGCCGCCGAACTCGACCGTGCGAACGCGGAAGTGACCGAACACGAACAGCATCTCGCCGAGATCACGCCCGCCGCGGCCGCGGCCAACCGCGCCTGGTTCCGGTTGTCGGCGCTCGCCGAGCGCGTCGACGCGACCCGCCGGGTGGCCGCCGAACGCAGCCGGTACCTCAGCGAGCCGTCGAGCGAGGCGTCCGGGCCCGACCCGGAGGAGCTCGACGAGCAGGCCCTCGAGGCCGCCGAACTCGAAGCCGAGCTGACCGAGGGTGTCGAGATCGCCGCCGAACAGCTCGAGAGCGCCCGCGAGGTGCTCGGCGAACGCGAGTCGATTGCGGAGGCCGCGGAGGCGGCTCACCTCGCGGCTGTCCGGGCCATCGCCGACCGTCGCGAGGGTCTGGCGCGCCTCGAAGGGCAGGTGGACAACCTGCGGACGCGTTCGGAGTCGGTCGACGCCGAGGCGCAGCGCCTCACCGCGGCCATCTCGGCCGCCACCGAACGCGCCGAAGTCGCAGTCACGCAACAGGATTCGGCGGCAAGCGAGCTGGCACAGCTGGAAGCCGCCGAACAGGCGCTCGACGAACACCACGAACGATGCGTGGCCGCGCTGAACCTGTCCAACGAGCGCGTGGCCACCCTGCAGGCCGCACACCGCGACGCCGAGCACGCCATCGCATCCTTGTCGGCCCGGGCGGACGCACTCGCCATGGGACTCGAGCGCGGCGACGGCGGCGCATGGCTCCTGGAGAACGCGCCCGACGGCCTGCTCGGACCGATGTCGGAGCTGGTCACGGTCGAAGCGGGTTTCGAGACGGCCATCGCCGGGGCGCTCGGACCCGCTGTGGACGGCATCGTCACCGTGGACGGGATCGCGGCGGTGCGGGCGCTGGCGGCCCTGAAGTCGGGCGACGGGGGACGGGCCGCGCTGATCTGCGGCGGACTCACCGGCCCGGACCGATCGAGCGACGTCGCGCTGCCCGACGGGGCGAGGTGGGCGGCCTCGGTGGTCGACACCCGGCCGGAGATCCGCGGTGCGATCGACACCGTCCTGGCCGACACCGTCATCGTCGACGACCCTGCGCAGGGGCTCGAACTCGCCCGCCGTCTGGGCGTGCGCGCGGTGACGCCCGCCGGCGACCGCATCTCGGCGGCGTCGGTCGAGGGCGGTTCGTCACGCCGCCCCTCCACGCTGGAGGTCCAGTCGGCGATCGATGCCGCTACCGCCGAACTCGCCTCGACCCGCAGGCGCGTCGAAGAACTCGAGGCGGCGCTCGCCGGTGCGCTCACCGAGCAGCACGATCGGCGGGAGGCGGCCGAGGAGGCGCTCGCGGCGCTACACGAGTCCGACGCCGGCGTCGGCGCCGCGTATGAGCAGATGGCCCGGCTGGGCCAGGAGATCAGAGCCTCGCGTGCCGAGGCCGACAAACTGACCCGACAGCGGAATCTGCTCGAGAAGGGCCGCGAGGAAACCCTCGAGAACCTGCAGGAACTCACCGAGCGACTGCGTCTCGCCCGCGATGAGTCCGAGGTGGGGACCGAGATGTCCGCCGACGACACCGACCGCGCGAACGCCGCGACCGCCGTCGGCGTGGCACGCAGCGCCGAGATGGAGGCGCGCCTGACCCTGCGGACAGCCGAAGAACGCCTGGCGTCCGTCCGGGGCAAGGCGGACTCGCTGCGGCGGGCCGCACAGCGCGAGCGCGAGGCACGCGAGCGGGCTCGTCGGCAGGACGAGATCCGACGGCAGGCCGCCGGGGTCGCGGCTGCCGTCGAACGCGCCGGTGCCCAGGTCAGTGAGCGTCTCGCCGCGGCGGTGGCCTCGGCGCAGGCCGGGCGCGACGAACTCGAGGAGATCCGGACCGCCCGCACCGCGACCCTCGACGCGCTCCGGGTCCGGGCTGGCGAACTGACGACCACGCTCAATTCGCTGCGCGACACCGTCCATCGCGACGAGGTGGCGCGGGCCCAGGTCGCGCTGCGGATCGAACAGCTCGAGGAACAGGTCCTCGAGACCTTCGCGATGGCGCCCGACGATCTGATCGCCGAGTACGGTCCCGACGTGCCGATGCCCCCGTCGGCGCTGGAGATGGCCGAGTACGAGCAGGCCCGGGAACGCGGCGAGCAGGTCGTCGCACCGGCCCCGATGCCCTACAACCGGGCGACGCAGGAGGCCCGCGCCAAGAAGGCGCAGAAGGACCTCAACACGCTCGGCAAGGTGAACCCGCTGGCGCTCGAGGAGTTCGCCGCCCTCGAGGAGCGGTACAACTTCCTGTCGTCGCAGCTCGAGGACGTCAAGGCGGCCCGCAAGGACCTCCTCGACGTCGTGGAAGAGGTCGACGCCCGGATTCTGCAGGTGTTCACCGAGGCGTACGCCGACGTGGAACGCGAGTTCGGCCAGGTCTTCCAGACCCTGTTCCCCGGCGGGGAGGGCCGGCTCGTCCTGACCGAACCCGGCGACATGCTCACGACGGGCATCGAGGTCGAGGCGCGTCCGCCCGGTAAGAAGGTCAAGAGGCTCTCGCTGCTGTCGGGCGGGGAGAAGTCCCTGACGGCGGTCGCGATGCTGGTGGCGATCTTCCGCGCGCGCCCGTCGCCGTTCTACGTCATGGACGAGGTCGAGGCCGCGCTCGACGACACCAACCTGCGTCGATTGATCACGTTGTTCGCCCAGCTGCGGGAGAAGTCGCAGCTCATCGTCATCACCCACCAGAAGCCCACGATGGAGGTCGCGGATGCGCTCTACGGCGTCAGTATGCGCGGCGACGGCATCACGACGGTCATCTCGCAACGCATGCGCGGAGTGAACATGCCCGTCGGTCAACAGGAGGACACCAGCCAGTGAACACCGGAATCATCATCGGCATCGTCGTCGCGGTGCTCGTCGTGATCGCGCTGATCGTGCTCGGGCTGGTGCTGTCGCGCCGCCGGCGCATCTCGCTGACCGACGAGCGGCAACCGGAGATCGTCGACGGGACGACCCGCCAGGTCGACCGGTCCGGGGGCTACCAGGCCGGATCGGGGTTCAGCTTCAGTCGCGGGGAGGCCGCGGGTGACACCGCCCTCGCGGAACCGCCGCGACGGAGACCGGAACCCCCGGCTCCGGAGTCTGCGACGCCGGCACCCGAGGTGGTCCGGCCGCCCGGAGAGCGCACCGATGTCGACGGTCAGCCGGGCGTCGGTGACGACTCCGCGGTGCCGCGGGATTCGATCCGGCGCGGCGTCACCGAGGTGTCGCTGCCCGAGCCGGACACCACCGAACCCGAGACCGCAGAACCTGCCACCGCCCGCCCCGAAACCGTCGAGCCGGAAACCGTCGAGCCCGAGACGGCGGAGCCCGACGTCGCCGAGCCCGCGTCCGCTACTGCCGCACCCGCGCAACCCGAGGTCGCCGAGCCCGAGGTCGCCGAACCCGAACCGGCCACCGCCGAGCCGGCAACGACCGAGCCCGGGACCCGGGTACCCGACGATGTCGCGGAGGCGACCACCGCGCCGCCGCTGGACGAGATCGCGCCGACGGCGGGCCGGATCGGTCGGCTGCGCGGCCGGCTGTCCCGGTCACAGGGCGCGATCGGCAAGGGTGTGCTGGGCCTGCTGGGCGCCGGCGATCTCGACGAGGACAGCTGGGAGGAGATCGAGGACACGCTGGTGATGGCCGATCTCGGTGCGTCCACGACGGCCACCGTCGTCGAGACGCTGCGCACCGAGCTCGCGGCCAACCCGGTCCGGACCGCGGGTGAGGCCCGGGCGTTGCTCAAGCGGGTCCTGGTCGAGCAGCTCGACCCGACGCTCGACCGCTCGATCCGGGCGCTGCCACACGCGGGCCGTCCCGCCGTCGTCCTCGTCGTCGGCGTCAACGGCACCGGCAAGACCACCACGACCGGCAAGCTGGCACGCGTCCTGGTCGCCGACGGGCGTCGTGTCGTGCTCGGCGCGGCGGACACGTTCCGCGCGGCTGCCGCCGACCAACTGCAGACGTGGGGTGAGCGGGTCGGTGCCGAGATCGTGCGCGGCAAGGAACAGGCCGATCCCGCCGCCGTCGCATTCGACGCGGTCGACCGGGGCATCGAGAGCGGCGTCGACGTGGTCATGATCGACACCGCCGGCCGGCTGCACACCAAGACCGGCCTGATGGACGAATTGGGCAAGGTCAAGCGCGTCGTGGAGAAGAAGGCGCCGGTCGACGAGGTGCTGCTGGTGCTCGACGCGACCGTCGGACAGAACGGACTGATGCAGGCCCGGGTGTTCGCCGAGGTCGTCAACATCACCGGCGTGGTGCTGACCAAGCTGGACGGCACCGCCAAGGGCGGCATCGTGTTCCACGTACAGAAGGAGCTCGGCGTGCCGGTCAAGCTCGTCGGGCTGGGGGAGGGCGCGGACGACCTCGCGCCCTTCGAACCGGAGGCATTCGTCGACGCACTGCTCTGACGCTGTGGACGCTGCCGTGAAGTCGGGATCTGTGATCGGAAATACCGGGTCAGACATCGTCCACGGAGTCTGAGAGACAGCTCAGAGCCGAACTGGGACGTTACATGGGCGAAATACAAACCGCCCAGGGGGTTACGCGCCCGAAACGTCAGGGCACCACGGCTGAAACCGACTGCCGACAATCTCTTTGGAGGCGCCGAGCCGTCGGCGCATCCTGAGGAGGTTTCGTAGTGGAGTTGGCTCAGTTGCCAAACGAATCGTTTGGCCCGATAGACACGGGCAACACGGCATTCATGCTCGTGTCAGCCGCCATGGTGTTGCTGATGACCCCGGGCCTCGCGTTCTTCTACGGGGGGTTGGCGCGAGGCAAGTCCGTCCTGAACATGATGATGATGTCCTTCGGCGCGCTGGCGTCGATCAGCGTCGTGTACGTGCTGTGGGGCTTCTCGATGTCGTTCAGCGACGGGATCACCGGCAGCAGCGACATCGGCGGGATCTTCGCGAACCCGTTCGCGCTGTTCGGCTCCGACCAGCTGATGAGCACCATCGGCGAGGGCGACACCGAGCAGTACGTCACCGGCGGTCTGTCGATCCCGGCGATCGTCTTCATGGGATTCCAGCTGACCTTCGCGGTCATCACCGTCGCCCTCATCAGCGGTGCGCTCGCCGAACGCGTCAAGTTCTCCACCTGGATGGTCTTCACCGTCCTGTGGGCGACGATCGTGTACTTCCCGCTGTCCCACATGGTCTGGGGCGGGCTCGTCGGTGGCGGCGGCCTCCTCGGCGGCGGTGAGGACGGTCTGGCGGCCAAGATGTTCGGGACCGACGAGGAAGGTGCGGCCAACGTCGCGCCGATCGACTTCGCCGGCGGCACGGTCGTGCACATCAACGCCGGTATCGCGGCGCTGGTCCTGGTTCTCATCATCGGCAAGCGCGTCGGCTTCGGCCGCACCGCCTACCGTCCGCACAACATCCCGTTCGTGATGCTGGGCGCAGCACTTCTCTGGTTCGGCTGGTTCGGGTTCAACGTCGGCTCCGAGCTGGGCGCCGATCTGCTCGCCGGTCAGGTGTGGGTCAACACCACCGCTGCCACCGCCGCGGCGATCCTCGGCTGGCTCGCGGTGGAGATCATCCGTGACAAGCACGCCACCAGCGTCGGCGCCGCCTCGGGTGTGGTCGCCGGTCTGGTCGCCATCACCCCCGCGTGTGGTTCGCTGACCCCGGTCGGCTCGCTCATCCTCGGTGTCATCGCGGGTGCTCTCGCCGCCGTCGCGATCGGCCTGAAGAACAAGTTCGGCTACGACGACTCGCTCGACGTCGTCGGTGTCCACCTCGTCGCCGGCCTCTGGGGCACGGTGGCCATCGGCCTGATCGGCGAGGACGTGGGCCTCTTCTGGGGCGGAGATTACAAGCAGCTGGTGGTCCAGGTCGTGATCGCCTTGTTCGCCCTCGTGTTCACCGGTGTTCTCACCGCGATCATCGCCCTGGTGCTCAAGCCGCTGGGTTGGCGCGTCAGCGACGAGGACGAGAAGAGCGGCATCGACGAGGCGGAACACGCCGAGACGGCCTATGAGCTGGCATGACGCTCGAAGCCATTCGCTACTACGCTGAATCCTGTGGAGAGGGATAACTAATGAAGCTGATCACTGCAATCGTCAAGCCGTTCACACTCGAGGATGTCAAAGCCGGGTTGGAGCAGGCCGGCATCCTGGGCATGACCGTGAGTGAGGTCCAGGGCTACGGCCGCCAGAAGGGTCACACCGAGGTCTATCGCGGCGCCGAGTACTCGGTCGACTTCGTACCCAAGGTCCGCGTCGAGGTCGTGGTGGACGACGCCGCCGTGGACAAGGTCGTCGACGTGATCGTCGAGGCCGCCCGGACCGGCAAGATCGGTGACGGCAAGGTGTGGGTCTCGCCGGTCGAGTCCGTGGTTCGCGTCCGAACCGGCGAGCGCGGTGGCGACGCACTGTAGCGAGCCCGCCGAGGCGTCGACGAATTCCCGGTGAACGGCCCCGTGCCCGACGACCAGTCGGGCGCGGGGCCGTCGGAGTTCCACACCTCGTATTCCTTTCTCTCCCACACACTTTGGAGGCAGTCGTAAGCGCCGCAGACCTGGCCAAGACCCGACGGCAACTCACCGAGTCCGGCCGATCGGGAAAACTCGACGCACCGGCATTGCGCCAGGTGCTCGTCGACCTGCACGAATTCTGGCTGACCAGCAAGGGCGCGGAACTCGGCATCAAGCCGCACAGCGGGTTCGCGATCGTCGCCGTGGGCGGACTCGGTCGCGGTGAGATGCTCCCGTATTCGGACCTCGATCTGATCCTGCTGCACGACGACATGCCCGCCGAGCGGGTGTCCGAGGTTGCCGACGGACTCTGGTACCCGTTGTGGGACGCCAACATCCCGCTCGACCACAGTGTGCGGACGGTGCCGCAGGCGCTGCAGGTCGCCGGCGACGATGTCACCGCGGCCCTCGGCCTCCTCGAGGCGCGCCACATAGCCGGCGACGAGGATCTGTCCACGTTGCTGATCGGCGGGGTCCGCCAGCAGTGGCGCAACGACATCCGCAATCGGTTCCCCGAAGTGGTCACGCACGCGCAGGACCGCTGGCGGCGAGCCGGCGACATCGCACATCGCGCCGAACCCGACCTCAAGAGCGGCCGGGGCGGCCTGCGTGACGTCCAGCTCCTGGGAGCGCTGGCGATCGCCCAGCTCACCAGCGGGATGGCGAGCCTGCGACCCGATTCGCCCGGTGCCGGACCGCAGGTCGCCTACACGCGGCTCCTCGACATCCGTACCGAACTGCACCGCATCGCCGGGCGTCCCCGCGAGCACGTGCAGGCCCAGGACGCCGACGAGATCGGGGCGGCCCTCCGGATCGGGGACCGGTTCGATCTCGCCCGCGTCATCAGCGACTCGGCCCGCACCATCAGCTACTCCATCGACGTCGGCCTGCGGACCGCGGGCAACGCCCTGCCGCGTCGCGGACTGGCCAAGCTGCGGCGCTCGCCGCTGCGCCGTCCGCTCGACGAAGGCGTCGTCGAGCACAGCGGAGAGATCGTGTTGGCGCGCAACGCGATTCCGAGCAAAGACCCGGGACTCATCCTGCGGGTCGCCGCCGCGTCGGCCCGAACCGGCCTCCCGATCAGCGCGTCGACGCTGAGCCGGCTGGCCGACTACGCGCCGGAACTGCGTGAGCCGTGGCCGGCCGAAGCACTCAGCGACCTGCTGGTCCTGCTCAGTTCGGGACATCACATGGTCGACCCGATCGAGGCACTCGACCGCACCGGCCTGTGGGGCCGGCTCCTGCCGGAATGGGGTGCGGTGCGCGACCTCCCGCCGCGCGATGCCATCCACACCTGGACCGTCGACCGGCATCTCGTGGAAACCGCGGCGTACGCGAGTGCGATGACCACCCGGGTGTCCCGGCCCGACCTGCTCGTCCTCGGTGCGTTGATCCACGACCTCGGCAAGGGTCGGGGTGCCGACCACAGCATCGTCGGCGCTGATCTGGCGGTTCAGGTCGGCAACCGGTTCGGTCTCTGGCCGCAGGATGTGGCGATCCTCGCCGACATGGTGCGACACCACCTGCTGCTGCCGCAGGTCGCCACCCGCCGGGACCTCGACGACCCGGCCACCGCCGAGTCGGTCGCCGACACCCTGGGACACAACCGGGTGCTGTTGGAACTGCTTGCCGCACTTGCCGAAGCGGATTCGCTGGCCACCGGCCCGGGGGTGTGGGGGGAGTGGAAGGCCTCGCTCATCCACGACCTCGTCCGCCGGTCGATGCGACTCATCGACGGCGAAGAGCCGAGCGCGCCCGAGCCGCTGACGGCCGAGGACCTGGCCACGGCGGCGGAAGGGGACTACGCGGTCCGGCTCGTCCGGGCCGACGGGCAACACACGTACCGCGTCACCATGGTGGCGCCTGATCAACCCGGCCTGCTGTCGAAGATGGCCGGGGTCCTCGCCCTGGGCGGGTTGCGGTCCCACTCGGCGTGTGCCCAGAGCGCCGACGGGAAGGCGATCAACTCGTTCCTGGTCGTCCCGATGTTCGGCAGTCCGCCCGATGCCGGCCTGTTGCGCCAGCAGCTGATAGCGGCCGTCGACGGCAAGATCGACGTCCTCGCGCGGCTCGACGCGCGCGAGCGGGACTCGCCGATCCCGACGATCGGCACCGTCACCACGATTCCCGGCACCGTGGTGACCATCGGCGCCAGCGCCGGGAGCACCGATCCCGAGGTCGACGGGGCCGGGCATCCGAAGAACGCGGTACCCGCGCTCTTCGCCGTGGCGCCACCGCGGGTGACGTGGCTGGACGCCCCGGAGGGGGAAGCGGTGCTGGAGGTCCGTTCCGACGACCGGATCGGCCTGCTCAGCCGGGTCAGTGCCATCCTGGAACGCCACGGCGCCGACATCCGGTGGGCCAAGGTGGCGACCCTGGGCGCCACCGGGGTCGACATCTTCGGCCTGCGGCTGGCGACCGACACCGAGGACGCACGGGCAAAGCTGGCCGAGGCCGTCGTCGCGGTCTGCCCGCCGCCGCAGCCGGCGCGCGAGGAGGACGGCGACGGACCGCAGTCCTACGGCGGGACGGGACGGTCCGGAGTGCCGATCTCCTAGATGTTTCGTCTCGGGACCCGCATGGAAGGATGGGACCCATGTTCGATTCCCTCTCCGACCGGTTGACCGGTGCCCTGAAGGATCTGCGTGGCAAGGGGCGGCTGTCCGACGCCGACATCGACCGCACCTGCCGCGAGATCCGGCTCGCCCTGCTCGAGGCGGACGTCTCGCTCGCGGTGGTCCGGTCCTTCATCGCCCGGATCAAGGAGCGCGCCAAGGGTGCCGAGGTCTCCGCGGCACTCAACCCGGCGCAGACGGTCGTCAAGATCGTCAACGAGGAACTCATCGGAATCCTCGGCGGGGAGACGCGGCGGGTGCGGTTCGCCAAGAACCCCCCGACCGTCATCATGTTGGCCGGTCTCCAGGGTGCCGGTAAGACGACACTCGCCGGAAAGCTGGGCAACTGGCTCAAGCAGCAGGGTCACACCCCGCTGCTCGTCGCCTGTGACCTGCAGCGTCCGGGCGCGGTCTCACAGCTGCAGATCGTCGGCGAGCGCGCCGGCGTACCGGTCTTCGCGCCGCATCCGGGCACGAGCGTCGGCGGCGAGGGTGTGCTCGGTGTGACCTCGGGCGATCCGGTCTCGGTCGCGCAGGCCGGTGTCGACGAGGCGCGGAGCAAGCACTACGACGTGGTGGTCATCGACACCGCCGGCCGGCTCGGCATCGACGCCGAACTGATGAAGCAGGCCTCCGACATCCGCGACGCCACCTCGCCCGACGAGGTGCTGTTCGTCGTCGACGCGATGATCGGTCAGGACGCCGTCACCACCGCCGAGGCCTTCCAGGAGGGTGTGGGCTTCACCGGCGTCGTGCTGACCAAGCTCGACGGCGATGCGCGCGGCGGTGCGGCGTTGTCGGTACGCGAGGTGACCGGCCAACCGATCATGTTCGCGTCCTCGGGCGAGAAGCTCGAGGACTTCGACGTCTTCCATCCCGACCGCATGGCCAGCCGCATCCTCGGCATGGGCGACGTGTTGTCGCTCATCGAGCAGGCCGAACAGCACTGGGATGCGCAGCAAGCCGAGGCCGCGGCCGCCAAGATCACCCAGGGCGAGCTGACCCTCGAGGACTTCCTCGAGCAGATGCTGATGATCCGCAAGATGGGCCCCATCGGCAACATCCTGGGGATGTTGCCCGGCGCCGGCCAGATGAAGGACGTGCTGTCGCAGGTCGACGACAAGCAGCTCGACCGCGTGCAGGCGATCATCCGCGGCATGACCCCCGCCGAGCGCGACAACCCGAAGATCATCAACGCCTCACGCCGGATCCGGATCGCCAACGGGTCGGGTGTGACCGTCAGCGAGGTCAACCAGCTCGTCGACCGGTTCTTCGAGGCCCGCAAGATGATGGCGCAGATGTCGGGTCGCATGGGCATGGGCGCGATGAACCGCAAGTCCAACCGCAAGGGCAAGAAGGGCAAGAAGGGCAAGAGCCGCGGCCCCACCCCGCCGAAGGCGGCGCGCGGCGGCTTCCCTGGTATGCCCGGAGGCATGCCGGCCGGGTTCCCGGACCTGTCGAACATGCCGGCCGGTCTCGATCAGCTGCCCCCGGGTCTCGAGGGCATCGACGTGTCGCAGTTCCAGCAGCCCAAGAAGAAGAAATGACGGTGGGTGGCCCGGAACAGGGTGCAATGGCCCGCCACTACCGGGGCACCGATCCGCTCACGTCCGAACCGGTCGAGTTCTGGGTGTCCGACGACACCATCAGCCTCACCGCGGTTCCCGACGCCGAGACGGCAGTCGACGGTGGCTGGATTCTGCCGGGCCTCGTCGACGCCCACAATCATGTGGGGATCGCGCCGGGCCTCGGGGTCGACATCGAGCAGGCCCGTGGGTACGCCTACGCCGATGCGCGCGCAGGCACCCTGCTGATCCGCGAGGTCGGGTCGCCGCTCGACACGCACCCACTCGACGACGACCCCGCTTGCCCGCGCTTCATCCGCTCGGGCAAGCACATCGCCCGGCCCAAGCGGTATCTGCGCGACTACGGCGTCGACCTCGACGATCCGGACGAACTCGCGGCCGAGGTGGCCCGGCAGGCGCAGGCCGGCGACGGCTGGGTGAAGATCGTGGGCGACTGGATCGACCGCGAGGTCGGCGACCTGGCCCCGTTGTGGACCCGTGCACAGATAGAGGCGGCGGTGGCGGTGGCGCACGAGCACGGCGCCCGGATCACCGCCCATGTCTTCGGAACCGATGCTCTCGTCGACCTGATCGGGGCCGGTGTCGATTGCATCGAGCATGGCACCGGGCTGACTCCCGATCTCGTCGACCAGCTCGTCGACCGCTCGATCGCGTTGGTGCCCACCATGATCCAGGTCGAGAACTTTCCCGGGATCGCCGACGGAGCCGAACGCTTCCCGACCTACGCCGCGCACATGCGCGCCCTGCATGCGGGCGCCCCGGCGGTGTTCGCCGCCGCGCGTGAGGCCGGTGTCCAGATCTTCGCCGGGACCGACGCGGGCGGATTCGTCGAGCACGGACGCATCGTCGACGAGATCGAGGCGCTCTCGGACGTGGGCCTGGGCCCGGCGGGTGCGATCGCGGCGGCGTCGACGAATGCGCGCGCCTGGCTGGGCGCCGACCTCCTGGAGGACGGGCACCGCGCCGACTTCGTCGTGTACGCGGACAACCCGTGCGACGACCTGGGCACGTTGCGACACCCGGTAGCAGTGGTCTCGTCTGGTCGCCACCTCGTGTGAGCAAAGCCACACGGTAGTGGCTGGTTGCCTTCCTTACCGCCGCGTAACGTAGCAACGGCGTTGCAACGGTTCGGCCAGGACGAACCGGATCAGTCCACCTCGGATCCGCGGCCCGGATCCGAGAGCGCGGGCCCGTCGGAGCCGGGGGTCGAGGGAGGCTCCGGCGGTGTCGCGCATCAGGACACGGATGAGCCGACACCGACAGAGTGACGGAAGTGACGTTCGGCATGTGGTCGTCCTCGCGGGGTGGGTGACCACATGCCGGTCCATCGGCTGTTCCTTCTGCAGGCCGATCACCGGATTCGGTACTCACCGCCCGGTCTGGCACAATGATTCGCTGGTTCGTCGGATCCGGTCACGGCCGCCCGACGGTCACACCACTACAGACGCAAAACCGGGTCCGCCACTCCGGGCGGATTGCTGAATTGCGCAGTGACCACACGAAAGAGATGTAGACATGGCTGTCAAGATCAAGCTCACGCGGCTCGGCAAGATCCGCAACCCGCAGTACCGCATCGTCGTCGCCGACGCCCGCACCCGCCGCAACGGCCGGGTCATCGAGACCATCGGCAAGTACCACCCCAAGGAAGAGCCCTCGCTGATCGAGGTCGACTCCGAGCGCGCGCAGTACTGGCTGGGCGTCGGTGCGCAGCCGACCGAGCCCGTGGCCGCGATCCTCAAGGTGACCGGTGACTGGCAGAAGTTCAAGGGCCTGCCGGGCGCCGAGGGCACCCTGAAGACCGCCGAGCCCAAGCCGTCGAAGCTCGACCTGTTCAACGCCGCGCTCGCCGCCGCCGACAACGAGCCGGTCGCCGCCGCGACCACCCCCAAGAAGAAGGCCGCCAAGAAGGACGACGAGGCTGCCGAGGCTCCCGCCGCCGAGGGTGACGCGTGAGCGCAGTCGTCGCCGACGCGGTCGAGCACCTGGTCCGCGGAATCGTCTCCAACCCCGATGACGTCCGGGTCGACCTCGTCACCGGCCGTCGCGGCCGGCTCGTCGAGGTTCACGTGAACCCCGACGACCTCGGCAAGGTGATCGGTCGCAACGGTCGTACCGCCACCGCGCTGCGCACCCTGGTCTCCGGGATCGGCGGCCGCGGGATGCGCGTCGACATCGTCGACACCGACCGCTGACCGCGAACCCGAACACCGAGCGCATCGTGGATCTCGTCGTAGGCCGTGTGGTCAAGTCACACGGAATCCGTGGTGAGGTCGTCGTGGACGTCCGCACCGACGAGCCCGAGATGCGTTTCGCCCCGAACTCGGTGCTGCGTGGCCGTCTGCCGCGCGGTGCCGGGGAACGGGATTTCACCGTCACAGCCGCCCGGGATCATTCCGGGCGGCTGTTGGTGTCCCTGGCCGGCGTCGCGGACCGGGATTCCGCAGACGCCCTGCGCGGCACCCTGTTCCTCATCGACAGTTCGCAGGTGGAGCCCTCCGACGACCCGGACGAGTTCTACGACCACGAACTCGAGGGCGTGCCCGTTCAACTCACCGACGGCTCCGCGGTCGGCGTCGTCGAATCGGTCCTGCATCTGCCCGGCGGCGAGTTGCTGTCGGTACGCACCACCGACGACCGTGAGGTGCTGGTGCCGTTCGTGCGCGAGATCGTGCCGAGCGTCGGTCGCGAGCTGATCGTGATCGACCCCCCGGAGGGGCTGCTGGATCCGGATTCGCTCGACGAGGCGCCGTGATGCGTCTCGACGTCGTGTCGATCTTCCCCGAGTACCTCGATCCGCTCCGAGTTGCTTTGCTGGGCAAGGCGATCGACGCCGGACGGATCACCGTGGCGGTCCACGACCTACGCAACTGGACGCACGACGTCCATCGCAGCGTGGACGACTCGCCGTACGGCGGCGGGCCCGGCATGGTGATGAAACCCGACGTCTGGGGGCCGTGCCTGGACGAGGTGTGCCCCGACGACGCGCTGCTGATCGTGCCGACCCCTGCCGGTGTGCCGTTCACCCAGGAGACCGCGCGTCGCTGGAGCACCGAGCCGCATCTGGTGTTCGCCTGCGGCCGGTATGAGGGTATCGACCAGCGTGTCTTCGACGACGCGGCCCGACGGGTGCGCGTCGAAGAGGTCTCCCTCGGCGACTTCGTCCTCATCGGGGGAGAGGTCGCGGTCATGGCCATGATCGAGGCGACCGTCCGGCTGCTCGACGGCGTACTCGGCAATCCCCGCTCGCATCAGGAGGATTCGTTCTCCGACGGGCTGCTCGAAGGTCCGAGTTACACGCGGCCGGTGTCCTGGCGCGGTCTGGACGTCCCGCCCGTACTGCTCAGTGGCGACCATGCGAAGGTGGCACGCTGGCGTACCGAACAGGCCCTCGAGCGGACGCGCGCGCGCCGGCCTGATCTCCTCCCGGACCCTGTGGACTCCTCCGCGGACCATCCGGGCGATACCGACTAGGATTCGGCAGAGGTTCGACTCGGACGGGGGTCCAGCAGACGATGCAGGGGTATTCGGCCATGGTCGAGGAACTCGACCGGCAGCGCACCGAACTCGAACGGGTCCGGAAGTCGTTGTCGCAGCTGACCTCCCGGGCGACCAGTCACGACCGGCTCGTCGCGGTGACGGTCGACGCGCGCGGCCGTGCGGTGGACATCACGATCGAACCCTCCGCAATGCGTCGATACCGCGCGGATCAACTGTCCGCCCTGCTGACCACGCTGATCGCCGAGGCGGACACCGCGCTGCGCACCAGATCCGCCGACATCCTCTCCGGCGCACCGGATCTGCCGATCGACTACGCCGACGCCCGCCTCGACAGTGTGGTCGCCGATGACCGACCCTGACCTCTCGCCGGCGGCCGACGCCGGTCCCCGGGTCGCCGCCGACCCCGGTGCCGCCGCCGTCGTGGCGACGCGACTGCAGGCAGCGGCGGCGGAACTCACGGCGATACAGACCGAGCTCGCCGCCCTGCTCATCGACGTCGACATGGCAGTAGGCACCGGGAAATCGGCGGGTGCGTTCCGGGCGGGGTTCTCGCCGGCGGCCGCGGCGTCGACGGATCGTCTGCACGACGTCGAGAACCGTCTCGGACAACGCCGCCGCGCCCTCGTCGCCGGCATCGACGACCTCCTCAACCGAGATGCCGAGGCGTCGGCGCGTATCGGCCGGGCCGACGCATGACGGCGCGTGGCGAGGCCGAGCGGATCGCCGAGGAACTGGCCCCGGGGGTGTGGCCGACCGCCGACGCGGCGGCACTGAGCGACTCGGCCCAGCGCGTGCGGGCACTCGCCGAGAGGGTGGCCGGCCTCGCCGAGGCGGTGGCGTCGGTGACCGACTCGTACGCGACGGGGGACTCGACCGCGGGCGGGTTCCACGATGCCGTCGTCGACGGGCTCGGGCAGATCGCCCGTGCCGATCTGCCCGGAGCGGCGGAACGGCTGCGCGCGCTCGGGACGTCGCTGGACGCGTATGCCCGGACGGTGATCGATACGCAGCAGCAGATGTCGGTGGTCGCACTGATCGCCGACCGCGATATCCGGCGTGCCGAGGTGAACGCCGCGATCGGTGACGACACGTGGCGGGTCGAGGCCGCGAGCACCGGCCGGCTGGCCCTCACCGCGGCGGGGGACGACCACACCGAACGGTCGGGTGAGGCCGGGCAGAGCGCCGCTGCACCCGCGGCGACGAGCGGGATGATGCCGATGATGCCGCTCGGGGCACTGGGTGCGGCGGGTGCGGTGGCCGCCGGTCTCGGGGGTCTGGCCGGCGCGCGGGCTCGCGTCGACCGCGACGGGATCGGCGCGAACGACCTGACCTGGTTGCGGGGGCGAGCCGAGCGACTGCAGACCACGGTTCCGGCATCGATCGCCGGCTGGTTCCGGACGGCAGTGGGCGTCGGGATCGGCCCGCGGGGAGCCCGGGTGGTCGTCGTCGGGACCAACGACCCGCAGCCCTATCAGCGAGCGGGGGTGGAACTCGCCGACGACGAGGCACTCACCGCCAACGGCCGGGCGCCCGAACTCGCGATCCTCGACCACATGGTGCATGCCGGTGTGACGCCGAGAGCGATCGCCGCGGCGACGCCGATGGAGCCCGCCACCATCTCGGCATTGCAGGCCGACGACGTCGTGATCGTGGCGCCACGGACGTAGTGGCTCGGCGATTTCGTCGGCCCGGGGTGTCTCTGGCACAATAGTCGGGTTGCCTGCCGACGATGCCCCGTGTCCGGGGCTGTCTCTCCGAGACCGCCGGTTGCGACGCCAACGACTCGGAGCACGAACCGGTCGAGCCCACGGGCCGCCAGGTTCCTCTGCTCAACGTTCTCCGCCAGACAAGGACCACGACACATGAACACGCTCGACTTCCTCGACAAGCAGTCCCTCCGCGACGACGTGCCGGACTTCGGCCCCGGTGACACCCTCGACGTCCACGTCAAGGTCATCGAGGGCAGCAAGGAGCGCGTGCAGGTGTTCAAGGGCGTCGTCATCCGTCGTCAGGGCGGCGGCGTGCGCGAGACCTTCACCGTCCGCAAGGTGTCCTTCGGCGTCGGCGTCGAGCGCACCTTCCCGGTGCACAGCCCGAACATCGCCAAGATCGACGTCCTCACCCGCGGTGACGTCCGTCGCGCCAAGCTCTACTACCTGCGCGATCTGCGCGGCAAGGCAGCCAAGATCAAGGAAAAGCGCTGACGCGTCTAACCTGACGAGGTGGCCGACACACAGCGACCCCACGATGCCCCCGACGACGACCGCGCCGACGACGCCAAGCGTCCGTGGAGGTTGAAGACCGACCCGGCCGAATCCGATGCCGACGATCGCGGCAAGCGCAAGTCCGGCTCGGGTTCTCTCCTGCGCGAAGTCGTCATCATCGTGGGGTGCGTCCTTCTCCTCACCTGGATGCTGCAGACCTTCATCGGTCGGCAGTACGTCATCCCGTCGGAGTCGATGGAGTCCACCCTCATCGGGTGCGACGGCTGCACCAACGACCGCATCGTGATCGACAAGCTCACGTACCGGTTCGGTGATCCGCAACCCGGCGACGTCGTCGTCTTCAAGGGCCCGTCGGAGTCGTGGAACGGCGCCTGGGTGTCGCCCCGATCGACGAACCCGATGATGCACAAGGCGCAGGATGCGCTGTCGTGGTTCGGGTTCGCGCCGCCGGACGAGAACAACCTCGTGAAGCGGGTCATCGCGACCGGCGGTCAGACGGTCGAATGTCGCAACGACGAGGGCGTCGGTGTGAAGGTCAACGGTCGCCCGTTGCGCGAGCCCTACATCGACATGAAGCTCCAGGAGGAGACGGTCGCGTCGTTCGGGCCCGGTGTCGCCGGGCCGGGCGACCAGGTGCCTCCGTGTCTCGGGCCGGATTTCGGTCCGATCACCGTGCCCGAGGGCAACGTGTGGGTCATGGGTGACAATCGACTGAACTCGCAGGACTCGCGCTACCACGTCGAGGACCAGTACCAGGGCACCGTCCCGGTCAGCGACATCCGCGGCAAGGTCCGGTTCATCATCTACCCCTTCTCGCGGATCGGTGGTGTCGGTTCGTTCAATCCGCAGCAGGGGTGAGACAGCTGTGACGACTCGATGGCCACCCCGCTCACCCGTCCGCCGTGCCGCGGGCCTGCGGACGTTCGAATTCGCCTTGCACCGGCAGGGTCTGGGGCCCGTGGCGGGGGTCGACGAAGCCGGCCGCGGAGCGTGCGCGGGCCCGCTGGTCGTGGCGGCCTGCGTCTTGAAGCCGACGCAGCTCGTCTCCCTCGCCGACCTCGACGACTCGAAACGTTTGACCGAGCGCACCCGCGAGGAGCTGTACTGCTCGGTGACGCGCTACGCGCAGAGCTGGAGTGCGGTGATCATCGAAGCCGCCGAGATCGATCGCATCGGCATCCACGTCGCGAACATCGAGGGCATGCGCCGGGCGGTGGCCGCCCTCGACGTGAAACCGGGGTACGTGCTGTCCGACGGTTTCGCGGTGCCGGGACTGACGGCCCCGTCTCTGCCGGTGATCGGGGGAGACGGGGCGGCCGCGTGCATCGCCGCCGCCAGCATCATCGCCAAGGTCACCCGAGATCGCATCATGGTCGCCATGGACGACGTCCTGCCCGGGTACGACTTCGCCATCCACAAGGGGTACAGCACGGCGTTGCACATGTCGCGCATCGACGCCGCCGGCCCCTCACCACAACACCGCATGTCGTACCGTAATGTCGCGGCACGTGTGTTCACCAGCGCAAACGACAACAGGGATAGGCTGACAGGATGAGTGCTGAGGATCTCGAGAAGTACGAAACCGAGATGGAACTCTCTCTGTACCGCGAGTACAAGGACATCGTCGGGCAGTTCACCTACGTGGTGGAGACGGAGCGGCGCTTCTACCTCGCCAACGCGGTCGAGATGATCCCGCGCAACACCGACGGCGAGGTCTACTTCGAACTCCGCATGAGCGATGCCTGGGTGTGGGACATGTACCGCCCGGCGCGGTTCGTCAAGCAGGTCCGCGTGATCACGTTCAAGGACGTCAACATCGAGGAACTCGAGAAGTCGGAACTCCGCCTGCCCGACGAGCCCTGACCACGCGCAACCTGTTGACAACGCCCTGATCGTTCACAGATCAGGGCGTTGCTCGCTTTCGGAAGGTCGACAAAATCGATTCTGCGCGAATCTGATCGGCATGAGTGCACAAGCGCGCGACCATCCTCGCCCCGATCGCCGCGGTCATATCGGCAGGCTCGGTGAAGACGTGGCCGCAGACTACGCGATATCCCTCGGCTGGACTGTCCTGGAGCGCAATTGGCGTACCCGCTATGGCGAACTGGATCTGGTGGCCGCGGATGGGTCGGTCCTGGTGATCGTCGAGGTCAAGACCCGCGCGAGCCGCACGTACGACGATCCGGTCATGGCGGTCACGCCGACGAAGCTCGCCCGGATGCGCCGACTCGCGGGGATGTGGCTGGCGGCGCAGGATCGGCGATGGACGCAGATCCGGTTCGACGTCCTCAGCGTGCGCCTCGACCAGGCCGCTCCCGACGATCTGGCTCGTGCGCAGGTGCGGCATCACCAGGGTGTGCACGTGTGAACCCGGGTGTCAGAGCTTGCTCAGATCGGTCCGGATCAGCATCACGTTGTAGTCGCTCCACCGCGATGCGTTGAAGTAGAGCTCCTTCGAATCTCCCTGCAGCGCGGGGGAGTTGGGGAGCATCATCGGTCCGTAGACGACGAGCGCACCACGGGGCACGATGGTCTTCGGTGCACTCCATGGGCCTTCGGGATGATCGGCGGTGCGCAGCGTGATGTCGTTGTCGCCATCGAGCATGACGTATTTCTCGAGGTACGGGCTCCAGGCGACCGAGAGTTCGGTGACCGGTTGTCTGACGACGACCGCCGAGCCGTCGTCGGGGATCGCGGCGATGTCGTCCACCCAACCGCGACTCTTGCCGGCCCAGTACTCGTACGCGTCGAGGTCGAGGATGTCCGTGGGTTTGAACCGCGCGAGAAAGGCGGCGCCGAATCGTCCGTTCGGGGTGCCGTATTGGTAGACGTACTCGGCTTCGGGTGTCCCGGGCCGGCCGCGGACGTACGCGTTCTGCTGGAACTTGCCGTTGTTGAACTCGATCGGACGGAACTCGCCGGGCAGTCGGAGCGAGACCGGAGCATTGATGAGGATGGTGTCCTGATCGGTGACCCAGGTCTGGCCGTTGTCGTCGGAATGGGCGATCGCCGAGAAATTGGTGACCCAGTTGCCCGGCGAACCCCAGGAGCGCACCGACATGTAGTTGATGTACTGGCGGAAGCCGTCGCCGTGCGGGAGGGAGATGGCCGCCGTCGGGATGGTGGTGACCTCGACATTGGAGATGCCCAGCGTCGGGATCAGTTCCTGCGCGTAGTTCGGTTGGCCGGGCGCGATCACCGAACCCGACGTCACGTCGCCGGCGCGGCCGGCCGGGACGGAGAGTCCGTTGGCGAGGTTGTCGTCGTCGGTGCGGAGCAGCACGTTGTGCCGCCACTGCTGTCCCGGCGCGTTGCAATTGCCGAAGGTGTCTCCGAAGGCCATCAGCGTCTGGCCGCGGCCGTTGTCCCAGGAGACGCCGAGATCGGTGCCGCCGATACCGAACCGGCTGAATGTGCGGTTGGCGCTGAGCGGTCCCGTCACCCACCCGACGGTGCGGGATTTGGAACCGACATAGGGGATCAACGGCCGCTGCGGTCCCGGGTTCGGGATGCTCGAGCTGCCCGACGAGCCCTCCGACCCGCTGGAGCCACTCGAGCCGCTGGAACCGCTGGACCCGAAGCCCAGGAAGCTCGAGCCCGTGCTCGCGTTGCCGCATGGCGCGGCGTGCGCGACACCGGCACCGGTCGTCAGCGCGACCGCGGTGCCGCTGAATGCGATGACCCCGGCGAGGGCCAGTCGGACACTCGTGGTGAGACGGCTCGACACGCGCGTCCTCCAGTTACTCTTGCGATAGAAGTGATTGACGTGACTATTGTTACTGGAGTTACATGCGGATCGCGCGGTCCGCGGGGTCACGATCTGGTGTCAGCGCACGAAGAAGCGTTCCCCGGCGGACGTCCGTGACTGCCAGCCGACACGTTCGAGTTCCGGTGTCTCCGAGTCGTGCGCGGGGTAGCCGATACACAGGTAGGCGACCAGCTTCCAGGACGACGGTACGTCGAGTGCCGCGGTCACCCGATCGGGTTCGATGATGGACACCCACCCCACCCCGACGCCTCGGGCCCGCGCCGCCAGCCAGAGTGTGGAGATCGCGGTGACGACCGAATACTCCAGCGTCTCGGGCACTGTCTGTCGGCCGAGTCCCCGGCCCTGCTCGACACCGGGCTCGCAGAATACGGCGAGGTGGACGGGAGCGTCGTCGAGACCGGCGAGCTTGAGCGACGAATACAGCTGTGCGCGTTCGCCCGTATAACCGTCCAGTGCGTCGGCGTTGCAGCGAGTGAAGCTGTCGCGCACTGTTTGCCGGGCTTCGGTGGACCGGACCTCGACCCAGCGCCACGGTTGGCTGTTGCCCACGGACGGAGCCAGTTCGGCTGCGTCGAGGATGTCGGGGAGCACGTGGGGTTCGAGTGGTTCGCGGCGGAAGCAACGGACGTCGCGTCGCCATCGGAGTAGTCGGTCGAGATCGCCGACGAACGCATCGTCGAATGTTCCGTCGTCCATCGGTTGTCGAGCCTAGTCGGGCTGCTGTGAACGGTGGTGCACAACCGCGAGGTCATCCACAGATCGGCTGTGTGAGTGGTTCGGCGCCGCGCGCCACGCGTGTTCCCGGCGAGACTGTGCCCATGTTGGGGCAAACACAGGCGGTGGGGCTCAATGCCTTTGTCGCGCAGGTCGTCGACGTGCAGGCGAGTGTGAGTTCGGGTCTGCCGGGGTTCGCGGTGACGGGTAATCCGGATTCGTCGGTTCGGGAGGCGCGGGATCGGGTGCGGGCTGCGATCAAGAACTCCGGGTTCAGTTTTCCCGAGTTGAAGGTGACGGTGGCGTTGTCGCCGGCGGACATGCCGAAGATCGGTCCGGGGTTCGATCTGTCGATGGCCGTGTCCATTCTGGCTGCCACGCAACAGGTGTCGGCGGAGAAGTTGTCGTCGACGGTTTTTCTGGGCGAGCTCGGTCTGGATGGCACCGTGCGGCCGATCCGCGGGGTGTTGCCGGCGGTGATCGCGGCGCGGCAGGAGGGGTATCGACGGGCGGTGGTGCCGATCGAGACCGTCGCCGAGGCGGCGCTCGTCGAGGGGATGGACGTCGGTGGAGCGAGCAGTCTGAAAGAGGTGACGCAGTGGCTGGCGGGTGACCACGTGCTCGACACGGTGCATGCGGCGGCGACGACGCACGCGCCGCCGGTTCCCGACATGGCCGACGTGGTCGGGCAGCACGAGGCCCGGCACGCGCTGGAGATCGCCGCCGCGGGAGCTCATCACGTCCTGATGACCGGATCGCCGGGGATCGGCAAGACGATGCTCGCGCGGCGGCTGCCGGGCATTCTGCCGTCGCTGGGTCTGGAGGACTCGTTGGAGGTGACGGCGATCCATTCCCTGGTGGGGGAGTTGTCGCCCGGACGTCCGCTGATCACCGAACCGCCGTTCGTCGCCCCGCACCACAGCTCATCGATCACAGCCCTGCTCGGTGGCGGTACCGGTTTCGCCCGGCCGGGCGCGGCGTCCAAGGCGCATCGAGGAGTGCTGTTCCTCGACGAGTGCGCCGAGATGAGTGTCAAGTCGCTCGAATCCCTGCGGGAACCCCTCGAGGACGGCGAGGTCCGGGTGCCCCGGCGTGACGGCATGGCGGTCTATCCCGCGCGCTTTCAGCTGATCCTCGCGGCGAACCCGTGTCCGTGCGCGCCCGCCCACGACGTCGACTGCGTCTGCACGGCCGTCGTGCGGCGGCGCTATCTGGGCAAGCTGTCCGGACCGCTGCTGGACCGCGTGGACATCCGCGTGCGGATGGACCCACCGGGCAACACCGCGCTGATGAGCGGTGCCGGGGAGTCGAGTGCCGACGTCCGCGCCCGCGTCACCGCCGCACGCGCCACCGCGATCGAGCGGTGGTCGGAATTCGGGTGGCGCACCAATGCCGAGGTTCCCGGGTCCGCGCTGCGGCAGCGGTTCCGGCTGCCGCCCGACGTGCTGCGGCCCATCGAACTGTTCCTCCGAGACGGCCGCGTGACCGCCCGCGGTGCCGATCGCGCTCTGCGGCTGGCATGGACCCTCAGCGATCTGAGCGGGTCCGGGCGTCCCGTCGAAGACGATGTCGCACAAGCACTTCTGTACCGAGACCGAGGAGCGACCTGGTGATCTCCGCCCATCCGTCGGAACCCCGGTCGCCGGAATCCATCGCCTGGGCCTATCTGGCGCGGGTCGCCGAACCGCCGTGCGCCGCGGTCATCGCGCTCGTCGACGACATCGGTCCGGTCGAGGCGGCCGCGGCGATCCGCCGACGCACCGTGCCCGGCGGCCACGAGGCGGTGCTCGCCGCCACTGATGCCCGGAGCGAATCCGACTGTGCGATCGATGATCTGGACACCGCCGAGCGGATCGGTGCGCGCCTGGTGACCCGTGCCGATCCGGAGTGGCCGGCCTGGTCGCTGCTGGCGCTGGGGCAGGCCGACACGGCCGCTCGTGGAGGTGAACCGCTCGCCCTGTGGGTGCGCGGTCCGGCCCGGCTCGACGACCTCGCCGCTGCGTCGGTCGCGTTGATCGGGTCCCGTGCCGCGTCGTCGTACGGCGAACACGTCACGCAGACGCTCGCGTCGGGGTTGTCGGCCCAGGGTTTCGCGGTGCTGTCCGGCGGGGCGTTCGGCATCGACGGCGCCGCTCACCGCGCGGTCGTCGCGGCGGGCGGGGTGACCGCGGCGGTGATGGCGTGTGGGATCGACCGCGACTATCCGGCGTCACACTCGTCGCTGCTGACCGCGATCGCGCGTACGGGCGCGGTGATCAGCGAGTACCCGCCCGGGACGACAGCGGCGAAACATCGATTTCTCACCCGGAACCGACTGGTCGCCGCGATGAGCGGCGCGACCGTGGTCATCGAGGCCGGGCGACGGTCCGGCGCGGCGAACACTGCGGCATGGGCGCGCAAGCTCGGCCGGCCGCTGGGAGCCGTTCCCGGTCCCGTCACCTCGGCGACCTCGGTGGGATGCCACCGGATGATCGCCGACGAGCTCGCCGTGCTGGTGTCCGACGTCGCGTCGGTGGTCAACCTGGTACGACCCGACGGTGGGGGCGACATCGGCCGCGGCCGCGCGAAACCGACCGACGCGCTCGACGCCGAGCAACTACGGGTCCACGACGCCATTCCCGGCCGGGGTGGAGTGGGGATCGACGAGATCGCGTTCGCCGCCGGCCTCGACATCGGAACCGTCCGCGCGGCGCTCGCGCACCTCGACATCAAGGGGTATGTGGAGAACGTGGACGGACGATGGCGGCTGGCGTGACCTCAGCGGCGGGTGAGGACGTCGATGATGACATGCAGATCCTCGACCGTCGCCTCGTTCAGACGGCCATGAGCATGGACGTAACCGATTCCCGCGTACAGAAGCGTCGTCGCGCGAGCGTGTGCCTCGGCCTCCGAGAACCCGAGTTCGCGCATGGCCGAGATCGCGATCGAGAAGATCCGGCAGTCGAGTGCATCGACCGAGTTCGCGATCGACTCGTCCGTCTGGGCCCAGCGGCGCAGGGCGGACTCCATCGCCCAGCGGCGAGGATCCGACAGCAGGCGCGCCATCCCTTCGACCCGTTCGACCGGTGGTAGGGCTTCCAGTGCCTCGATCCGGTCGGCCGCCGCCGACTGTGCCCGTCGGCAGTGTTCGGCGAGCGCGGTCTTCAGCGCCCCGATGTCGGTGAAGTGCCAGTAGAAGCTGCCCTTGGTCACACCGAGGCGCGCACTGAGGCGCGAGATCTTGAGGGTGTCGATCCCGTCGTCGACCAGGATCTGGGTCGCGGCCTCCAGCCAGTCGTCCACACTGAGCCGCGAGCCGCGGCGCGGGGTGGACTGGTCCACGGGCTGATCCGGCATGGAGTCACCTCTGGTCGGGTCTCGCGACGTCTGACTTTAGGAATGGCAAAGTCTCGAATTCACATCGCTTGATCGATAGAAAACCTTACAACCGCGGATGGGTGGTTCGCCGCTCTAAAGCTAAGGGTGGCCTAATCTCGTAGGCGTAGGGTTGACCCGAAAGGGAGGTTCGATGGCGAAACGCGTGAACACGATGACGGTGCTACGGAGAGAGCGGATCAGCCCGCATTTCGTACGCCTGTACCTGGGCGGGGAGGGGTTCGACGACTTCCTACCGGCGCTGGGCAAGTCCGGGGAACCCGACACCGACATGTATGTGAAGTTCGTCTTCGCCCCGCCGGGTGTCAGCTATCCCGAACCGTTCGATCTCCAGGAGATCCGTACGAACGAGGCGCCCGAGCGGCAACCCGTGTTGCGTACCTACACGGTGCGCCGGATCGACGCGGAGGCCCGCGAGCTCGTCGTCGACTTCGTCGTGCACGGCACCGAGGGCATCGCCGGCCCCTGGGCGGCCTCGGTGGAGCCGGGCGAGACGATCCGCTTCATCGGGCCGGGCAGTGGCTACCGTCCGCGATCCGATGCCCCCTGGCATCTCATGGCGTGCGACGAGGCGGGTCTCCCCGCGGTGGCCGCCGCACTCGAAGCCCTTCCCGCCGACGCCGTCGCCAAGGTCTTCATCGAGGTCGCCGGCCCCGACGACGAACTCGACCTCGACGCACCCGCCGGGGCGCAGGTCTCCTGGGTGCACCGCGGCGGACCCGCGGCGGACGTCGACGATTCGCTCGCCGGTGACAACGGCCCGCTGATCGCGGCCGTGCGCGCGACGGAATGGCTCGACGGCGAACCGCACGTGTTCATCCACGGAGAGGCGCAGGCGGTCATGCACAACCTGCGTGCCTACATCCGCAAGGAACGCGGCGTGAGTGCGGCCAACGCCTCGATCTCCGGGTACTGGCGGCGCGGCCGGACCGAGGAGGGGTTCCGGCAATGGAAGGCCGACCTGCGGGCCGAGGAGGAGGCCGTCGGCGCCCAGGGCTGAGGCCCACAGGCCGGACAGGCACCGATTCGGCCACGACGCCGCGTGTGCGGTTGCACTCGGGTGCCCGACGGGGTGAGGTCGTGACCATGCTCGACGACTTCGCCGATCACCTGCGCCTGGAGAAAGGGCGCAGCGAGCACACGATCCGCGCCTATGTCGGTGGGGCTCGCGCCCTCGTCTCGTTCGCCGGTGCCCGCGGAATCGCGGTGGCCGACATCGATCTCCCGCTGCTGCGGGCCTGGCTCGCGGAACTGACCCGGCGCGGCGCCGCGCGCACGACCGTGGCCCGGCAGGTCTCCGCGGCGAAGACGTTCTGCGCGTGGGCGGTCCGCGAGGGCTACCTGGCGGCCGACCCGTCACAGCGGTTGAAGGCTCCCAAGGCGCACCGGACCCTGCCCGCCGTACTGGCCCCCGCCCAGGCAGAAGCCGCGATCGCGGCCACCGGAGTGGATCGTGCCCCCGACGACCCGATCGCCCTGCGGGACCGGGTCATCCTGGAGTTGTTGTACGCCAGCGGAGTTCGAGTGGGGGAGTTGTGCGGGCTGGACGTCGGCGACGTCGACGCCGGGCGACGGGTGGTGCGGGTGATCGGCAAAGGCGACAAGGAACGGTCGGTCCCCTACGGAGAGCCCGCCGCACGCGCGATCGACGCCTGGCTGCGTTCCGGACGCCCGGCCCTGGTGACCGACGCGTCCGGACCAGCCTTGCTGCTGGGTGCCCGCGGGGGACGGCTCGACCAGCGGATGGCGCGCTCGGTCGTGTCACGCGCGGTCGAGGCGAGCGGAGGCCCGGCGACCGGGCCACACGGACTCCGGCACAGCGCCGCCACTCATCTGCTCGAGGGTGGTGCCGACCTGCGCGTCGTCCAGGAACTGCTCGGACACTCGTCGCTCGCCACGACGCAGATCTACACGCATGTGAGCGTCGAACGTCTGCGTGCCGTCCATCGACAGGCGCACCCGCGAGCGTGACCGCCGTCAGTCGACCGGTTTGAGCCGGACGCGCACGGCCCCGAGCAGACCCAGCGGGTCCAGGTAGTCCGCCGCACGTCCGCTGCCGCGTCGGGCGCCCCAGTGCAGGCAGGCGGGCACCGGGCATCCCGGATGACCGGTCGTCACGGTCCCGATGACCTCACCCCGCGAGACGTGATCACCCGCGTCGACACTCGCCTCCACCGGCTCGTACGTCGTGGTCACGCCGTCCGGATGGGACACCGAGACCACCGGCCGGCCGGCGACCGTTCCCGCGAAGCGCACGCGACCGGCGCCCGCCGCGCGGACGGTCTGGCCGGGCCCGGCCGCGAGGTCGACGCCCCGGTGGCCGGGTTGCCATCGCTTCTCGGGCTCGTCGTAGGCGGTCACCACGGTGGGCCGGGGCGACAACGGCGCCGCGTACCCACCGACGGACGCAGCGGCGGGGACCGGACCGACGACGCAGAGGACAATCGGCAGGAACGCGGCGAGGACACGCGGTGATCGGGATGGCACGCTGATTGGACGCAGCGGAAGCCGGATGGGATCCGCCCACAACCGTCTCCGACTGCATCACCACAACCGTCTCCGACGTGGTCGAAGGCGTTTTGGTGTTCCATCCGTCGCGGCGTAAACTCTCCCACGCACCTCATCGCCCGTTGATGAGGTGACTTCGCGCGCCTGCACTCAGGTCTGTGACGCTCCGGGCTTTGACGCCCTGACCAGCGCAGTCGAGAAACACACGCCAAGTGAGCAGTCCCGGAACGGCCCATGCCGTCTCGGGTGGCACTCGGCCGCAGGCGCCAGGGTCGGTACCGACGGTACCGACGACAACTGCGAGAAAAGGACGATCATGGCTGTCGTGACCATGAAGCAGCTGCTGGACAGCGGCGCACACTTCGGGCACCAGACCCGCCGTTGGAACCCGAAGATGAAGCGATTCATCTTCACCGACCGCAACGGCATCTACATCATCGATTTGCAGCAGACGCTGACCTACATCGACAAGGCGTACGAGTTCGTCAAGGAGACCGTCGCCCACGGCGGCACCATCCTCTTCGTCGGCACCAAGAAGCAGGCACAGGAATCGATCGCGGCGGAGGCGACCCGTGTCGGCATGCCGTACGTCAACCAGCGCTGGCTCGGTGGCATGCTCACCAACTTCTCGACCGTCCACAAGCGCCTGCAGCGCCTGAAGGAGCTCGAGACCATGGAGCAGACCGGCGGTTTCGAGGGACGCACCAAGAAGGAAATCCTCATGCTCACGCGTGAGAAGAACAAGCTCGAGCGCACCCTCGGCGGTATCCGCGACATGGCCAAGGTTCCGTCGGCCGTGTGGGTCGTCGACACCAACAAGGAGCACATCGCCGTCGGCGAGGCGCGCAAGCTGAACATCCCGGTCATCGCGATCCTGGACACCAACTGCGATCCCGACCTCGTCGACTACCCGATCCCGGGCAACGACGACGCCATCCGCAGCGCAGCACTGCTCACCCGCGTCGTGGCCTCGGCCGTGGCCGAGGGTGTCCAGGCCCGTGCCGGCGCCGCCAGTGGCGACGCCAAGCCCGAGGCCGGCAGTGGCGAACCGCTGGCAGAGTGGGAGCAGGAACTGCTGACCCAGGCTGCGGCACCGGCCGGCGACGCCGCCGCGACCGACGCCCCGGCTGCTCAGTAGTCCCGACTGCTCGCAGTCCGGTCCCCAACACTTTCTCTAAGGAGGCTCGCCGACGATGGCGAACTACACCGCAGCTGATGTGAAGCGTCTCCGTGAGCTCACCGGCTCTGGAATGCTCGACTGCAAGAACGCGCTGGCCAACAACGACGGCGATTTCGACAAGGCCGTCGAAGAGCTGCGTATCAAGGGCGCCAAGGACGTGGGCAAGCGCGCCGAGCGCTCCACGGCCGAGGGCCTGGTCGCGGCCAAGGGCGGCGCGCTCATCGAGATCAACTCCGAGACCGACTTCGTCGCGAAGAACGGTGAGTTCCAGCAGCTCGCCGATGACATCGTGAACGCGGCGGCCGCGGCGAAGACCAACGACCTCGACGAGCTGAAGAAGGCTCCGCTCGGCGACGGCACCGTGGACGAGGCCGTGGCGGCTCTCTCGGCCAAGATCGGCGAGAAGCTCGAACTCCGTCGCGTGGCCTACTACGACGGCCCGGTGGCCGTGTACCTGCACAAGCGTGCCTCTGATCTGCCTCCGGGCGTCGGCGTGCTGGTGTCCTACACCGGTGAGGGCGAGGCCGCCGAGGAGGCCGCTCGCGGCGCCGCGATGCAGGTCGCCGCGCTCAAGGCGCGCTACGCCACCCGCGACGAGGTCCCCGCGGACGTCGTCGAGAACGAGCGTCGTATCGCCGAGCAGACGGCCAAGGAGGAGGGCAAGCCCGAGCAGGCCCTGCCCAAGATCGTCGAAGGTCGCGTCAACGGCTTCTACAAGGACGTCGTGCTGCTCGACCAGGCCTCGGTCCAGGACTCGAAGAAGTCCGTCAAGGCCCTGCTCGACGACGCCGGTGTGACCGTCAAGGCCTTCACCCGGTTCGAGGTCGGCCAGGCCTGATCGAACGCGTTCCACATCGCCCCGTCTCCGTCCAGGAGACGGGGCGATGTGCGTTCACGGGGTCCGTCGCGTCCGCAGAGCGGCGGCGAGTGCCCCGATCGCCACGGCGACGAGACCCAGCATCATCAAGGTCGTCTTCAGCGCGGCCAGGAAAGTCCGAGCGGTCACCGACCGGGCCGCATCCTGAGTCCAGGGCCGTGCCTGCGCGGCGACCGCAGGCGACGTCGGTCCGCCCGCGCAGGCGGGCGCCGGTCGCTCCGGATGTGCGGACCGCAGCTGATCGCTCGCGCAGGATGCGAAACGATCGGCGACCGCCCCGTGCAGCACCGGGCGAACCGGTGACTCCGACAGCGACGCAACGAGTTCGGCTCTCACCGCCGGAACCGTCTCGCTCGTCTGGCCGGCGACCTGACCGAAGAAGAAGAGGGTGACGACCGCCAGCCCGATCGAGGCGCCGATCTGCTGAACAGTGGGGATCGTCCCGGTTGCCGTGCCCACCGTGGCTTCGGTCGTGTCGGACAGGATCACGGCCTGCAGCGGTGCGATGAACACACCCGTCCCCAGACCGCCGAGTACGAGGGGACCGAGGATGCCGGGCACCGGCAGGGTCTCCGCAGCCGGTTCGATGATCATCGCGAGCCAGACGAATCCGGCTCCGACGGCGACGGATCCGGCCATCAGGGTGTGCGGTGCGGTGACGCGGGCGACCACGCGTGGTGAGGCGAGTGAGCCGACCGCGGCGCCGATCGCGAAGGGCAGGGCCAGCATCCCGGTCCGGAATGCCGAGTAGCCGAGTCCGAACTGAGCCGAGATCGACACGGTGAAGAAGAACCCGGCGAACACGCTGAAGAACAGGAGCGACAGGAGAAGCCCGACCGCGAAGCGGCGCGAGGCGAACAGCCGTGGTCGTAACAGGGGAGTGCCACCGCGGGCGTCGACGCGCACCTCGTGAAGAGCGAACAGCGTCAACAGGATTCCGGCCGTCCCGATCATCGCCCACAGGATCGGGGGCCACCCCAACTCGCGTCCGAGGGCCAGCGGGTACAGCAGCAGGAACAGCGCCGTCGCCGACAGCACCACACCCGGGACGTCCACGCGTCCCGGCGTCGGCTCGCGCGCGTCGGGTAGGCGGCGGTGGGCGAGCAGGCACGAGAGCAGGCCGAGCGGGACGTTGACGAAGAAGATCGCGCGCCAGCCCCATCCGAGAACGTCGGCGTCGACGAGGAAGCCGCCGATCACCGGACCGAGGATGGCGGCGATACCGGCGACGGCCCCGTAGACGCCGAAGACCAGTCCGTGGCGCCTCTTGTCGAACAGGGCCGCGATGAGAGCCAGGGTCTGCGCGGACATGAGCGCCGCACTCACGCCTTGTATTCCGCGACAGGCGATGAGTTCAGCAGGACCGGTCGCCACACCGCACAGCACCGACGTCACGGTGAAGGCCACCATCCCGACCACGAACATCCGCCGGCGTCCGACACGCGCCCCCAGTGTCGCTGCGGTCAGCAGGGTGCACGCGAACGACAGGGTGTACACCGTCAGCACGAGGAGTTGCTGCGACGTCGACGCGCCGAGATCCCGCGCGAGATCGGGCAGAGCGATGTTGACGATGGTGGTGTCCAGCATCTGCATGAACACCCCGAGCAGGCATCCCGCGAGAGCCGCCCAGGCCCCCGGACGATCGCGCAGAGCGCCCGTCGCCTCCCGGCCCGCCGCGGGGCCGGCGGTCACGGTGCGAGTGCCGGCAGCGAGGGTCGGTAGTCGCCCAGGTCGGCAACCGCGGACATCACCGCGACGAATCGTTCGACATACTGCGTGACGGACTCGCGCGCGATCTCGGTGTCGGGGTACAGCAACGTGATCGAGGTCTGGCCGGAGAACCGATTGACCCACATGTACACCTCTTCGCTGCTACCGCGATTGCCGAAGAGGCACCCGTTCCCGGCTTCGAAGATCTCGACACCGGGTAGTTTGCGGACGTCGATGTAGGACACCATCGGCACCGCCCAGCCGGACCGGACCGCGATCTCGTCGGCGGGTTCCACGAGTTCGAGAACCCGGTGAAACGAGATGTCGGTCAGTTCTTTTCCGGACTCGTAGCTGCGCGCAGCCTCCGGCGCCAGGGAGCGGAACGTGGTGTCGTCGTCGACGGTGAGAGGAACGGGGATCAGGCTCGTGAACCAGCCCACCGACTTCAACTCCGCGGCGCCCGATCTCGTGCTCTTCGGCGTCATCCCGAAATACTCACTTCGACCGGTGAATTCGGCGTACACGAGGGCGGCCGCCGTCATGATCCCGGCAATCATGTTGGCGCCCAGATCGCGACAGATCTGCTCGAAGCGCGCGGCGGTCGGCTCGTCGAACAGGGTCGAGTTCACGATCGCGCTGCGCGTGTAGGTCTGCGCGCCGGTGCCGAGCGGCAACGGGAAACCGGGTAGTCGTCCGCCGTTGGCCTGCACCAGGTCGATCCAGCGCTGGACATGCGGTGAACGACGGGTCAACTGACGCGACACGGCGCGTTCGCGCGCGCAGTAGTCGAGATAGCTGCCGACCGGGGGCAGCTCGGCGTCGCCGCCGAAGGCCGCATTCATGTAGAGGGTCAGCAGGTCCACGCAGGTGATGGCCTGGGAGATCCCGTCGGTGTTGAGATGGTCGGCCGCGGCGTAGAGGGTGAACCCGCCTTCCCACTCGATGGCGCCGAAGGTGAAGCAGTCCCAGTTGAACGGCCCCGAGGTCTCGTCCTGCACGTGCGTCCGCAGCTGCGGGGCGTCGCGGTCTCCGTATACGACCGGAATGAGTTCGACGGCCTCCGGGGGCACGAGATGGCGGAGGACCGAACCGTCGTCCTCCATCGAGAACCACGACCGGAAACTGTCGTGGCGCCGCACGAACTCGTTGACCGCGCTCGTCATGGCGGACACGTCGAGTGGGGCCGAGACGTCGAACGCCATCAGGCAGAGCCGCGCGAAACGGAACCCCGCGGACTCGTTGCGCCACGCCACACGCAGGTACTCCTCCTGCTGGTGGGACGGTGGGGAGGGATGCACAGGAGCCCGATCGGCATTTGTCACCGAAGCGAGGGAGGCCACCCAGCTGGTCAGGTGACCGGGACGGGGCTCCCATTCCTCGATGAGGCCGAACTTCATCATGTGTGCTCCTCGATTCGCCTGCGGGAAAGTGGATCCGGCGACCGACGCACGAAAGATGTCCGAGGTGTCCCCGACGGTGGAGCGGCCGACCGGGACGCACCCTACCGCACGGTAACCTCGACGGCCGGGGAAACGGGACAACCGTGGTGCGATGAGACGTTGTATCAGTCCCTGTCTCTCTGTCTCATCGAATGCCGTTGCGGTGCTGGACGATTGACCCATGTGGACATCGGGCGGCGCGTCGGGCACACTGCCGGGGTTACGCGTGTGACGCCGGTCGCACCCGAATGAAGGCGAGGGGTATGGACGACGGGTCTGCCAACAGGGACCGACCGGGGAACCTGCACATGACGGTGCGGACCGCGACCGTCGTGATCGCGCTGCTCGCTGCGACACTCGGGCTGGCGGCGCCCGCCGCCGCGACACCCGCGCCCGCTCGCATCGTCGGCGAGACGGTACAGCGCGGGGGTGAGATCGAGGTCGCCGTCCGGTCGGTGGCGATGCGTCGGGTGGTCCCGGTCAAGGTGTGGCCGGCCCGCGGACAGGGGCCCGCCCCGACGCTCTACCTCCTCAACGGCGCGGCCGGCGGGGAAGGTGGGAGCAGTTGGTTCGACCGGACCGACATCCGGACCTTCTTCGCCGAAGAGAACGTCAACGTCGTCGTCCCGATGGGCGGCGCGGCGAGCTACTTCACCGACTGGCAGCGGTCCGACCCCGTGCTGGGGCGGCAGAAGTGGGCGACCTTCCTCACCGAGGAGTTGCCGGCAACGATCGACCAGCGCTTCGACGGCACCGGACGCAATGCGATCGCCGGGATCTCGATGGCGGGCACGTCGGTGTTCCAGCTGGCCCTGCATGCGCCGTCGGTCTATCAGGCGATCGGCTCGTTCAGTGGCTGCGCCCAGACCAGCGATCCACTCGGACAGGCCGTCGTCCGGATGGTCGTCGAGGGCCGCGGCGGTGCGAACACCCTGAACATGTGGGGACCGCCCGATGACCCCGCGTGGCGTGCCAACGATCCGTACCTGCATGCCGAGGCGTTCCGGGGTATGTCGATCTACGTCTCGAACGGATCCGGGATGCCGGGCCGGTACGACACCCTCGACGGCCCCGGCATCGAGGGTAACGGCTCCAAGCTGTTCGACCAGATCGCGGTCGGGGCGGTGATCGAGACCGCCACGGCGCAGTGCACGAGGAACCTCCAGCGGCGGATGCGCGACATCGGTGTGCCGGCGACGTTCCACCTCTACGAGGGCGGGACCCATGCGTGGCCGTACTGGCAGGACGAACTGCATCGTGCCTGGCCGCAGTTCGAGGCGGCCCTACGCGGCTGAATCCCCAGGGCACCCTCGCGCGGCGCGCACGACGCGTATCGCGGGTCGGTTCCGGTGACGACGTACGATAGTTCACCGAACCGACGAGTGAGGAAGCCGATGAGTGAAGCGTCCGACCCCATCCGGCGGGATGGATTCCGTAGGGTCTTGCTGAAGTTGGGCGGCGAGATGTTCGGTGGCGGCGAAGTCGGGCTCGACCCCGACGTCGTGGGTACCGTCGCCGACCAGATCGCCGACGTCGTCAATTCCGGTGTCCAGGTCGCCGTCGTGATCGGCGGCGGCAACTTCTTCCGCGGCGCCGAACTCCAGCAACGAGGGCTCGACCGAAGCCGCTCGGACTACATGGGCATGCTCGGCACGGTCATGAATTGCCTTGCGCTGCAAGATTTCCTGGAGAAGCGCGGGATCTCGACCCGGGTGCAGACCGCCATCACGATGGGGCAGGTCGCCGAGCCGTATCTCCCGTTGCGTGCCCAGCGGCACCTGGAGAAGGGCCGCGTCGTCATCTTCGGCGCCGGCATGGGGATGCCGTACTTCTCCACCGACACCACCGCGGCCCAGCGTGCGCTGGAGATCAAGGCCGAGGTGGTCCTGATGGCCAAGGCGGTCGACGGCGTGTACGACGCCGACCCGCGCACCAACCCCGACGCCACCCTCTTCACCGAGATCACTCACCGCGAGGTGCTCGACAAGGAGCTCAAGGTCGCCGACGCGACGGCCTTCAGCCTGTGTATGGACAACAAGATGCCGATCTTGGTGTTCAATTTGCTCCAGCAGGGCAATATCGCCCGTGCGGTCGCAGGCGACCGCATCGGCACCCTGGTCAGCACCTGACCCGGCGACTGACCCGAGATCGACGAGAACACCGACCGAACGGAACAAGGACGAAGATGATCGACGACGCGTTGCTCGACGCCGAGGAGAAGATGGAGAAGGCGGTCAACGTCGCCAAGGAGGACATGGGCTCCATCCGCACCGGGCGGGCGAACCCGGCCATGTTCAACAAGGTCAACATCGAGTACTACGGCTCGATGACCCCCGTGACCCAGGTCGCGAGCATCAACACGCCCGAACCGCGACTCGTCGTGATCAAGCCGTATGAGGCGTCGACGCTGCGCGACATCGAGACCGCGATCCGCAACTCCGACCTCGGGGTCAATCCGACCAACGACGGCACGATCATCCGGGTCGCCGTCCCGCAGCTCACCGAGGAGCGTCGCCGCGATCTGGTCAAGCAGGCCAAAGGCAAGGGTGAGGACGCGAAGGTGGCGATCCGCAACGTGCGCCGCAAGGCCGCCGACGAGCTCAAGCGCATCCAGAAGGACGGCGAGGCCGGCGAGGACGAGGTGTCGCGCGCCGAGAAGGAACTGGACAAGACCACGGCGACCTACGTGCACCAGATCGACGACTTGGTCAAGCACAAAGAAGACGAATTGCTCGAGGTGTGAACGGGGTTCCGCAACGGGGCGATGAGAAGAAGTCGCGCGCCGGCCGCGACCTGCCGGCCGCGATCGCGGTCGGCGGCACACTCGGTATCAGCATCATCGCGATCCTGATCTTCGTCCCGAAGGTCTGGTACGGCCTCGTGGCGGTCGCGTTCGCGGTCGCCACCTGGGAGGTCATCAAACGTCTCCGCACCGGTGGCTACGACGTCGCCCTCTGGCCGCTGCTCATCGGTGGCCAGGCCATCATCTGGGCGAGCTGGCCCTGGGGTCCGACCGGAGCCCTCGTCGCCTTCGTGGCGACGGCCCTGGTGTCGATGGTGTGGAAGCTCCTCGGGCAGGGCATCGACAAGGCGCCGGTCAACTACCTCCGCGACCTCGCCGTCACCGTGTTCGTGCTGGCGTGGTTGCCACTGCTCGCGTCGTTCGGCGCCCACCTGGTGGTACAGGACGACGGGGCTGCCAGAGTGGCCACGCTGATGGTCGTGGTGGTGTGCTCCGACGTCGGCGGCTATGCCGCGGGCGTGATGTTCGGCAAGCACCCGATGGCGCCGGCGATCAGTCCGAAGAAGTCCTGGGAAGGCATGGTGGGCTCGCTCGTCGTCGGCACTGTCGGTGCCGTCGGCTGCGTGGTGTTCCTGCTCGAGAGCCACTGGTGGATCGGCATCATCCTGGGGCCGGTCCTGGTGGTTTGCGCGACCCTCGGCGATCTCGTCGAATCCCAGGTGAAGCGCGATCTCGGGATCAAGGACATGGGCACGCTGCTGCCCGGCCACGGTGGCATCATGGATCGGCTCGACAGCCTGCTGCCGTCGGCGTTCGTGGTGTGGGTCGTGCTCACCGCGCTGCTCTGAGCACGCGCCACCGCGCCGCCGGACGCTACTTGGCTGCCTTCTTCAGCGCGCGCCGCAGTTGCAGCATCCGCAGGCCGCCCACGAGCGCGACGACCAGTGCACCGGCGATGGCCGCGATCAGCAGGCTGACCCCGAGGGGCAGGTTGACCTCCCAGAACAGCAAGTCGATGGTCTGCGACTGGAGGTTCTGCACGATGAAGACGAGCAACAGGACCAGGATGATCGCGCCGATCACCACGCCGAACCAGGTGGCGCGCGTCCGCGTGTGCTCCACGTCGGCGACCGTGCGGCGGAGACGATCGCGATGGTCCGGGTCAGGGGCGTGCTGCTCCGGGGTGTGCGCGTGACCGGTCGCCGGTGGCGGTGACCCGG
Source organism: Gordonia sp. ALPHA1B1 (assembly GCF_005502615.1). Lineage (NCBI taxonomy): Bacteria > Bacillati > Actinomycetota > Actinomycetes > Mycobacteriales > Gordoniaceae > Gordonia > Gordonia sp. ALPHA1B1. The sequence goes on from NZ_SCOC01000008.1 coordinate 144,118, forward strand.
CGGGCTGTTCGCCCCACGCCGGTACCGAACCCGTGTGCCGTCGGTCCTCGGGTGTCGTCATCACTTCATCATGACATGCGACAATGGCGAAATGACCTCATTGCCACTTGTGTTCGACGCGCCCAAGCGTGGGCGGCCGCCGACACACTTCGCCGACCTCGACCCCGCCGGTCGCGTCGCGGCGCTGGCCGACCTGGGGCTGCCGAAGTTCCGGGCCGATCAACTGGCCCGCCAGTACTATGCGCGCCTCAACGGTGACGTCGACGAGATGACGGATCTGCCGGCGGCGTCGCGCGAATCGGTGCGGGACAAGCTCTTCCCGCAGCTGCTCACCCCGGTCCGGCACATCTCCTGCGACGACGACTCCACCCGCAAGACGCTCTGGCGCCTGCACGACGGCACGCTCCTCGAGAGCGTCCTCATGCGCTACACCGATCGCAACACGCTGTGCATCTCGAGCCAGGCGGGCTGCGGCATGGCCTGCCCGTTCTGTGCCACCGGGCAGGGCGGACTGGACCGCAACCTGTCGACCGCCGAGATCGTCGATCAGGTGCGGGCCGCGGCCCGCGCGCTGCGCGACGGGGAACTCGGCGAGCCCGGACGCCTTTCGAACGTCGTGTTCATGGGAATGGGTGAGCCGCTGGCCAACTACAAGCGCGTGGTCAGCGCCGTCCGGCAGATCACATCGCCGGCGCCGGAGGGCCTCGGGATCTCCGCCCGCTCGGTGACCGTGTCGACCGTCGGTCTCGCGCCGTCGATCCGCCGTCTCGCTGACGAGGGGCTCGCGGTGACGCTCGCCGTCTCGCTTCACACGCCCGACGACGAACTGCGCGACACCCTCGTCCCGGTCAACAACCGGTGGTCGGTCGCCGAGGTGCTCGAGGCGGCCCGCTACTACGCCGACACCACCGGACGGCGCGTCTCCATCGAGTACGCACTCATCCGGGACGTCAACGACCAGCCCTGGCGGGCCGACCTGCTGGGGGAGAAGCTGCACCGGGCCCTCGGGTCACTCGTTCATGTGAATCTCATCCCGCTGAACCCGACGCCGGGTTCGGAATGGGACGCCAGTCCCAAACCGGTCGAACGCGAGTTCGTCCGCCGGGTCCGCGAGCAGGGAGTCTCGTGCACCGTTCGCGACACGCGCGGGCAGGAGATCGCCGCCGCCTGTGGACAGCTGGCGGCCGAAGAGCGCTGAGACCTCGATGTGCCGGACAGGGACCGGCTCAGACGGCGCAGACGACAAACGCCGAGCGGATCACCGCTCGGCGTTTGTCGTAGATGTGGCGAGGTGGCCGGTCAGGACCACTTTCCGCGGTTCATCCACCATCCGCGCACGGCGAAGAACAGGGTGCCCGCGGCGAAGGCGATGAGATACAGGTCCTCGATGCGTCCGGTGTGGTTGCCGATGATCATCGCGAGTAGGAACAGTGCGAAGAAGATGGCCGCACCGTAGAAGGTCTTGGTTGCCGCTCCGTGCCAGCCGAACCGGGCGGACGGGGCATCGGCGGGCTCGCGACGCCAGCCGGTGTCGATGACCTCGACTTCGCCATGCCCTCCATCGCCGTGCCCCACAGTGTGCTCAACATCGGTGCTTGCCACAGCCACTCCTCACAGCGCGGACGTCAGATGTCTGACGATCGGTAGTAGTTCTCCGAGCAGCATAGCGGTACCCCCCGCCCGCAGGTCGGTCCGGTGTCACCGGCGGCGGTTCGTCGACGAGGATGGTCCAGAATGGGTGCGTGCCCACACGCGTGCTGATTCTCGGCTCCACCGGTTCCATCGGCGTCCAGGCTCTCGAGGTGATCGCCGAGCACCCGGATCGCTTCGAGGTCGCCGGTCTGGGTGCCGGCGGGTCGAATCCCGATCTGCTCGCCGATCAGGCCGCCGCTTTCGGCGTGCCGGCCTCGCGAATCGCCGTCGCGGACGCCACGCGGGCGGACGAGCTCACCGAACGCCTCGGCGACCGGGTCCTCGGCGGTGCCGACGCGATGTGCGACCTGATCGACGCCGTCGCCGCGGACACCGGGGTGGATGTGATCCTCAACGCCGTCGTCGGCTCGATCGGCCTGGCGCCCAGTCTCGCCGCACTCCGATCGGGTGCCCGGCTCGCGCTGGCCAACAAGGAATCACTCGTCGCGGGCGGGGCACTGGTCCTCGACGCCGCTGCGCCCGGGCAGATCGTCCCGGTCGACTCCGAGCATTCCGCGATCGCACAGTGTCTGCGCGCGGGGACGGCCGCCGAGGTGGACCGACTGGTCCTCACCGCGTCGGGTGGCCCGTTCCGCGGATGGACCCGTGCGCAACTCGAGGACGTCACGCCCGAGCAGGCCGGCCGACATCCCACGTGGTCGATGGGCCCGATGATCACGCTCAACTCCGCGACCCTGGTCAACAAGGCCCTCGAGGTCATCGAGGCGCACCTGCTGTTCGACGTGGACTACGACCACATCGACGTCACCGTCCACCCGCAGTCGATCGTGCACTCGATGGTGACCTTCGTCGACGGGGCGACGGTGGCGAAGGCCTCACCGCCGTCGATGAAGTTGCCCATCGCCCTGGCCCTGGGATGGCCGGACCGGGTGCCCGGATCGTCGACGGCCTGCGACTTCTCGACTGCGTCGTCGTGGACATTCGAGCCTGTCGACGACGCGGTGTTCCCGGCGATCGAGCTGGCTCGACGCGCCGGTGCGTCGGGAGGCAGCCTGACGGCCGTGTACAACGCCGCCAACGAGGCCGCCGCAGCCGGGTTCTTCGCAGGTGCGATCCGGTTCCCACGCATCGTCGAGGTCATCGAGGAGGTGCTCGGCGAGGCAGATCAGTGGCACCGAACGCCAGGTACTGTGGAAGAGGTCTTCGCCGCCGATCGGTGGGCCCGGGATCGCGCTGCGCAGCTGGTCGCGGCCGCATCCGTCTGATCGGCGGCCCTCGTGAGCGGGTACGCCCCGTGATCCGGATGGAGTAGGTACGTGAGTTTCGCGATCGGCGTCACGCTGTTCGCCGTGGCGCTGTTGCTGTCGGTCGCCTGGCATGAGTGCGGCCACATGTGGGCCGCGCAGGCGACGGGCATGAAGGTCCGGCGGTACTTCGTCGGCTTCGGTCCCACGATCTGGTCCACCCGGCGCGGCGAGACCGAGTACGGGATCAAGGCGCTGCCGCTCGGCGGTTTCTGCGACATCGCCGGGATGACCCCCCACGAGGAACTCGCCTGGGACGAGAAGGACCGGGCGATGTACAAGCAGAAGGCCTGGAAACGCCTGGTCGTGCTGTTCGCCGGACCGGCCCAGAACTTCCTCCTCGGTTTCGTCCTCATCATCATCGTCGGACTGACGTTCGGCCTGCCCAATCTCAACCCCGGCCCGACTCCGGCAACCGTCGGCGAGACCCAGTGCGTCCCGTCGACGATCACCATCGAAGGCAACAAGCAGACCGACGCGCCCTGCACCGGCACCGGCCCGGCGGGCGCCGCCGGGCTGCTCCCCGGTGACGACATCGTGGCGATCAACGGTCAGCCGGTCGGGCAGGCGTCGGATCTGACCCCGGTGATCCGCGAGTCCAGCGGCCCGGTCGCGCTGACGGTCGACCGCGACGGTCAGCGACTCGACCTGACGATGACCCCCGAGCCCACCACTGTGACGGCGACGAACGCCGACGGCACCTCCGAGACCCAGACCTACAACATGGTCGGCATCGCCTACGACGTCCCGCCGAACGTCATCACCTACAGCGGCCTCGAGATCGTGCCCGGCGCGATCGGATTCACCGGCGAACTGGCGGTCGAGACCTGGAACGCGCTGCTGTCCCTGCCGTCGAAGATCGGTGCGCTGTGGACGGCGGTCACCGGCGGTGAGCGCGCCCTCGACACCCCGGTCAGCGTGTACGGCGCCTCGGTGCTCGGCGGTCAGGCCGTCGAGCGTGGTCTGTGGGACATGTTCTGGATGCTCCTGATCAGCATCAACTTCTTCCTGGGACTGTTCAACCTGGTCCCGCTCCTCCCGCTCGACGGCGGCCACATGGCGATCGTGGGCTACGAGAAGGGCCGCGACACCGTGCGGCGCTGGTTCGGCCGGGCACCGGGTGGGGCCGTCGACTACTACAAACTGCTCCCGATCACCTACGCCGCCGTGGTGATCATGGCCGGCTTCATGGTGCTCACGCTCACCGCCGACATCATCAACCCGATCAACCCGTGGCAGTGACCCGGACGATCCGGGTCGCCGTCTGGCGCCGAATACCACCAGAGAACCGAAACCCCCAGAGGTGAACGAGATGAACGCCCCGACTCCCGCGACCGCTGTGCCGATCGGACTCGGCATGCCCGCCGGACCACCGCCGGTGCTCGCCCCGCGTCGGAAGACCCGGCAGTTCTTCGTCGGCTCGGTCGGCGTCGGCAGCGACCACCCGATCTCGGTGCAGTCGATGACGACCACCAAGACCCACGACATCAATGCCACGCTGCAGCAGATCGCGGAGTTGACGGCCTCGGGGTGCGACATCGTGCGCGTCGCGTGCCCGCGTCCCGAAGACGCCGAGGCGCTGCCGATCATCGCCAAGAAGTCCAAGATCCCGGTGATCGCCGACATCCACTTCCAGCCGAAGTACATCTTCGCCGCGATCGACGCCGGCTGTGCCGCCGTGCGCGTCAACCCGGGCAACATCAAGGAGTTCGACGGCCGGGTCAAGGAGGTCGCCAAGGCAGCCGGTGACGCCGGGATCCCGATCCGGATCGGCGTCAACGCCGGGTCCCTCGACAAGCGGATCCTGCAGAAGTACGGCAAGGCGACCCCGGAGGCGCTCGTCGAGTCGGCGCTGTGGGAGGCCGGGCTGTTCGAGGAGCACGGCTTCGGCGACATCAAGATCTCGGTGAAACACAACGACCCGGTGATCATGGTGGAGGCCTACCGCCAGCTCGCCGCCGCCTGTGACTACCCGCTGCACCTCGGGGTCACCGAGGCCGGGCCCGCCTTCCAGGGCACGATCAAGTCCGCCGTCGCCTTCGGCGCGCTGCTCAGCGAGGGCATCGGCGACACCATCCGGGTGTCCCTGTCGGCCCCGCCGGCCGAGGAGATCAAGGTCGGCGACCAGATCCTGCAGTCGCTCAATCTCCGCCCGCGCAAACTCGAGATCGTCTCGTGCCCGTCGTGCGGCCGCGCCCAGGTCGACGTCTACAAGCTGGCCGACGAGGTCACCGCCGGACTCGAGGGCATGGAGGTCCCGCTGCGCGTGGCCGTGATGGGGTGCGTCGTCAACGGCCCCGGTGAGGCCCGCGAGGCCGACCTCGGCGTGGCCTCCGGGAACGGCAAGGGGCAGATCTTCGTCAAGGGCGAGGTCATCAAGACGGTTCCCGAGGCGCAGATCGTGGAGACCTTGATCGAAGAAGCGCTGCGAATCGCCGAGGAAACAGGAGAAACTGGAGACGGTACTCACGTGGGCCCGCCCGTGGTGACCGTTTCCTAGGTCGGCGGCAGGCTCGAGAGGGAGGAGCGGCGTTGCTGAAGCTACTGGGCGACAAGCCGCTCGGCGCTCGTGATGCGGCTGCTGTCGAACGTGTCCTCACCTCGGACCCGGTGGCGATGTGCATGGTCGCGGCCCGCTTCGAGACGCACGGGATCAACCCTCGGCTATTGGGCGGCGAGCTGTGGACCGCGCAGAATCCCGCGTCGTCCCTCTGCTTCTCCGGCGCCAACCTGATCCCGCTCACCGGTTCGCCCGAGGATCTCGACTACTTCTCCGACCGCGCCATCGCCGGACCGCGGGCATGCTCCTCCATTGTCGGCCGCGCCGACCTCGTGATGCAGATGTGGGAACAGATCGAGCCGGTGTGGGGTCCGGCGCGTGAGGTCCGGCCGGTGCAACCACTGCTCGCCCTCACGTGTTGTGCAGCGGTACCCGCTGACCCGCTCGTGCGGCTGGTGACCCTCGACGACCTCGACGCGTACATGCCCGCGGCCATCGACATGTTCATCGGCGAGGTCGGCGTCGATCCGACGGCCGGCGACGGCGGTCGTTCCTACCGTCGGCGCCTCGCCTCGCTCATCACCGCGCAGCGGGTGTTCGCTCGCTTCGACGGCCCCGACGTCGTGTTCAAGGCCGAGATCGGCTCGCTGTCCCGCCGGGTCGGCCAGATCCAGGGAGTCTGGGTGGATCCCGACCGGCGCGGTGAGGGACTGGGACTGGGTGGTACCGCGGCCGTCGCCGAGGCCGTCGCCGCTCACGGCCGCATTCCGAGTCTGTACGTCAACAGCTTCAACGTGACCGCGCGCGCGGTGTACGACCGCATCGGGTTCACCGAGGTCGGCACCTTCGCGACCGTCCTCGTCGACTGAGCGCCCGCCCCGCGTGGCGTCGCGGGATTCCGGCCGGGCCACCCTAGACTCGACTGCGATGTGGCGCATGCGAACTCGATGGACCCCGGCGGTGATCGTCGCGGTGTGTGCTGCCGTGACGGTGGCCACGGTCGGTTGTTCGGCTTCCGAGGACGACGGGCCGCGCCGCGCCGCGGAGCGCTTCCTGCAGGCCTACGCCGATCGTGAGGTCGCGTCCGCGGCGGCGCTGACCGACACACCCGCTGCCGCGGAGTCCGCGATGGAGTCGGCCTGGGCCGGACTGGGTGCCGAGGCGCTCGAGTCGCAGGCCGGGCGGGTCCGCGTCACCGGGGACACCGCCGAGGTGGACGTCGATTACACCTGGGCGCTGCCGCGGGGCCGCGACTGGGCCTACGACGCCACCCTGCGGATGGGCCGGTCCGACGACGGCTGGGCGGTGCGCTGGGCGTCGACGAACATCCATCCGAAACTCGGTGCCGATCAACGCCTTTCGCTCCAGATCGTCGAGGCGCCGCGCGCGACGGTCAACGAGTCCGACGGTTCGGAGGTGATGGTCAACGGCACCGTCGTGGGCGTCAACTTCGATGCGACCGCCGCCGCCGAACAGGGCGCGTCGGTCGCCGAGTCGGTGACCGGTGCGGTCGCGGTACTGCGCCGGTTCAGTCCCTCGCTCAACGAGCAGACGATCATCGAACAGGTCACCGCGAACCGGCAGCAGTACCCGCTCGCCCGGCTGTCCCACGACCAGTTCGACCGCTTGCGCGACCAACTGGCGATCCCCGGCGTCGTGACCAACGAACAGGCCGAACTGGTCCCCGAGGACCCGAGATTCGCGCCCGCCCTGCTGACCGAGGTCAAGAAGGTCGTCGACTCCGAGGTGTCGGGGCGGGCGGGCTGGCGGGTGGTGACGGTCAACCCCAACGGCCTCGACGCCGACGTCCTCGCCGACCACGACCCGGACCCCGCGCCGGCGGTCTCGTTGAGTCTGTCGCGGACGGTGCAGAACGCGGCCCAGCGAGCGGTCAACGCCACCAACCGGTTCCAGATCGCGCTGGTCGTCGTGCAGCCGTCCACCGGCCGCATCCTCGCGGTCGCCCAGAATCCCGCGGCCGACCGGTCGGGGCCCATCGCGACGACCGGTCTGTACCCACCCGGGTCGACCTTCAAGATGGTGACCGCCGCGGCCGCCATCAGCCATCGGATGGCCACCCCCGACACCCCCGTCGGATGTCCCGGCGCCATCCAGATCGGTCCGCGCCTGATCCCGAACTACGACGGGTTCTCGCTGGGGACGGTGTCGATGCTGCGGGCGTTCGCGCAGTCCTGTAACACCACGTTCGCCAAACTCGCCAGCGAGATGGGGCCGTCGGATCTCGCGCACGCCGCGGCCGCGATGGGCGTCGGACAACACTACGAGATCGCCGGCCTCGAGGCCGTGTCCGGCTCGGTGCCGATCGAGAACGAACTCGTCGCCCGCAGTGAGGACGGCTTCGGGCAGGGCAAGGTCCTCGTCTCGCCGCTGGGGCTGTCCCTGGTGGCCGCCACCGTTGCGAACGGTCGGAAGGCCCCGGTGCCGCAACTCATCCTGGACAAGCCCACGAAGGTCGAGGGACCGACGCCCACGATGGCACCCGAGGTCTACGCCCAGCTGCGCCCGATGATGCGTGAGGTCATCACGAGCGGTACGGCGTCGGTGATCGACGGCCAGGGTGCGGTGTTCGGCAAGACCGGTGAGGCGGAGTTCGCCGGCGGGTCACACGCCTGGTTCGCCGGCTACCGCGGCGACATCGCGTTCGCCACCCTCGTCGTGGGCGGCGGTGACTCGAACAACGCGGTGGCCGTCACCCGCGACTTCTTCGCCGGTCTCGGTCCGGGCTACGCGGTGCGCCCTCTCTCCTGAGACGCCCTCACCAGTGCGCACCATCTTCTAGGCGCTACCGGGTGTCCGGACGGGGAGAATCACCCGTCGCCCGGCATGCTCGATCACCTCGACGGGGTGGTCGTAGGTGTGGCTGAGCAGGTCGACCGTCATCACCTCCGACGTCGGCCCGATCGCGAGCAGCCGGCCGTCCTTCATCACGGCCACCCGGTCGGCGTAGGCGGCGGCGAGGGTGAGGTCGTGCACCACCAGCAGCACGGCGTTCCCGGCATCGCGGTGGACGCGCAGGATGTCGAGAACCTGCTCCTGATGGTGGATGTCGAGTGCCGCGGTCGGCTCGTCGAGCATCATGACGGGGGTGTCCTGGGCGAGGGCACGACCCAGGGAGACGCGTGCCTGCTGGCCGCCGGAGAGTTGTCCGAACGGGCGGTCGGCGATGTCGGCGAGCTCGCACAGTGCCATCGCGTCGGCGATCACGGCGGGGGAGTTCGCCGCGCGCGGTGTCCGCAGCCACGGGTAGCGGCCCATCGCGACGACCTGGGACACGGTGAAGGGGGTGTCCACCCGGTTCTGCTGGGTCACCAGCGAGCGGTGGCGGGCGAGTTCGCGCATCGAGGTCGTCGCGACGTCCCGGCCGTCGACCTCGATGTGGCCGCGCTGCGGTGTGCGGGTACCGGACAGCGCCGACAGCAGCGTGGACTTGCCACATCCGTTGGGACCGACGAGGGCGACGAGTTCACCACGGGAGACGTCGAGGGTCACCTCGCTCACCACCTCGCGTCCGCCGAGCACGACCGAGACGTCTCGTGCGTGGATGCCCGGGGTCGTCGTCACGGCGGTTTCGGTCACCATCCGGCACCCGCGTGACGGCTGCGACGCAACAGGATGAAGAAGACCGGGCCACCGATCAGGGACGTGAACATGCCGAGCGGGAGGTCGGCGTCACCGAGCATCGTCCGGGCGGCGAGGTCGGCACCGGTGATGACCAGCGCTCCACCGATCACGCTGGTGGGTAACAGGATCGCGTGGCGCGGTCCGACGATGAGGCGCATCACGTGCGGCACGATGAGGCCGACGAAGGCGATGATCCCGGCGAAGGCGACCGCCGCGGCGGTCAGCACCGCGGTGAGCACGATCGCCTGCCGGCGGACGGCCTCCACGTTCACGCCGAGGGAGGCGGCCTGGATGTCGCCCAGCGCGAGCAGATCGAGCTTCGAGACCAGGAACAGGCAGGCCGCGACACCCACGACGACGAGCGGTGCGACGACCCAGATCTCGCTCCAGGTGCGTCCGGCGAGCGAGCCGAGCTGCCAGAAGATGATCTGCTCGCGGGCGGCGGTGGTGGCCACGAAGGTGAGGAACGCGATGATCCCGGCCGCGAACGCGTTGACCGCGATACCGGTGAGCACCAGCATGATCGCCGACGACGACCCGTCGCGAAGGGACAACACGTACACCGCCGCCGCGGTGATGAGGCCGAACACGAAGGCGGCCCCGGCGAGAGCCCAATTGCCCGCCGCGCCACCGGCTCCGGCGGTCCCGCCGGCGAGCACGATCATCAGACAGGCGCCGACCGCGGCGCCGGAGGAGACGCCGATGATCCCCGGTTCGGCCAGCGGGTTCGCCAGCACTCCCTGCAGGAGGCAACCCGCGGCGCCGAGCGCGGCTCCGACGAACAGTCCGAGCACGATGCGCGGGAAGCGCACATTCCACAGCGCGCCTTCGCCGTTCGGGTGGGAGGGGAGCGGTCCGAGATCGAGGTGGAAATGGTGGGCGAGGCTGCCGAGCACCTCGAGCGGCGGCACCGACACCTTTCCGGTGCCCGCGGACACGATGACGAGCACGACCAAGGCGACCAGCATCACCGCCACCACCGTGAGGTCACGGACCCGATGCGACGTGCCGGCCGGGGGAGCGACGACGGCCGACGGGGTAGTCGGCTCGGTCGCCGGGTCCGTCGTGGTCCGCGCTGGGTCGGTCATGCGTAGATCGACCTCGCCAGCGCACCCAGCACCAGTCCGACCTCGGGGCCGAACGCCAGGATCTGACTCTCGTCCATCTGCACGACCCGTCCGTTGCGGCCGGCCTCGGTGTCGGCCACACCCGGCAGGGTCAGCACTCCCTCGGGTCCGCCGACGGTGGCCGCACCCTGGGTCATCACGAGGATCACGTCCGGGTCGGCCGTGATCATGGCCTCGGCGCTGATCGCGGTGAACGCGCCGGTGAGATCGGCTGCCGCGCCGGCATCCCGGCCGCCGAGCGCCTCGATGAGGTCGTCGGCACCCGATCCGGGCCCGGCCAGCAGCAGCAGGTTGCGTCCGCGGATGTAGAGGAACGCCATGGTGGGATCTCCGGACGGATCCGGGACCAGCGCGCGCGCCTCCTCGATCTGGGCGTCGGTCCGGGCGACGAGCTTCTCGCCGGCATCGGCGACACCAAGTGCGGCTGCGACCGAGCGGATCAGGGTGTCGTTCGACTCCAGATTGCGGGCGGCCGGGAACACGACGACCGCGACGCCGGAGTCGCGGATCTGGTCGACGGCGGCGGTGGGCACAGTGGACTCGCTGACGAGCAGGACGCTCGGGTCAAGGGCGAGAACGGATTCGGCGTTGAGGCTGTGTCCGCGGTTGGTCACCACCGGCAGCGATCTCGCCGACGGGAAGGCGGTGGACGTGTCGCGCCCCACCACGTGGGACCCGAGTCCGAGGGCGTACACGATGTTGCCGAGGGTTCCGTTGATGTCCACGGCGATGATCCGATCGGCGTCGTCGACGGTCACGTCCCCGTACCGGAGCGAGTCGACGGTGGCGGGGAGTCGCGGGGTGGGGTTCTCGACGACGGGTGCGACGTCGGACTCCGCGAGCGTCGCGGTCTGCGGACCGTCGCGCAGATGGGCGCCCGGCGAGTGCCGCTCCTGCTCGATCGGGGTGACGAAGCACGCCGACAGGCTCAGCACGGTCAGCACCATCACCAGCGCCGCCCGTAACCCCCTGGTCCGCACCGCACACCTCCATCGTCGACTCCGATGCCCGCCCATCGGCTCCTCCCGGCGAGCTTAGTGACGTTCGCCGCGGTGTCCGCCCACGGGCCTCGCCGCGACGGGCCGGGATAGTCTGGTCGCATGCCAGTTCGCAGTGCCCTCACGCCGGGGATCGTGTCGCCCATCCGGTCCGTGCCCGACTCCATCGAACGTCCCGAATACGCGTGGAAGCCGACGGTGAACGAGGGCCATGAGCCCTGGGTGCAGACCGCCGAGACGATCGAGAAGATGCGCATCGCGAGCAAGATCGCGGCCAACGCACTCGCCGAGGCGGGCAAGGCCGTCGCCCCGGGCGTGACCACCGACGAACTCGACGCGATCGCGCACGAGTACATGATCGACCACGGTGCCTACCCGTCGACCCTGGGCTACAAGGACTTTCCGAAGTCGTGCTGCACCTCGCTGAACGAGGTGATCTGCCACGGCATCCCGGATTCGACGGTGATCGAGGACGGGGACATCGTCAACATCGACGTCACCGCCTACATCCACGGCGTGCACGGCGACACCAACGCGACCTTCCTCGCCGGCGACGTGGACCAGGAGGCCGCCGATCTCGTCGAGCGGACGCGGATCGCGACCGAGCGGGCCATCAAGGCCGTGAAGCCGGGTCGCGAGCTGAATGTCATCGGTCGGGTCATCGAGTCCTACGCGAACAGGTTCGGCTATACGGTCGTGCGCGATTTCACCGGCCACGGCATCGGTGAGACCTTTCACAACGGACTGATCGTGCTGCATTACGACGAGCCGAATGTCGACACGGTCCTCGAACCCGGGATGGTCTTCACCATCGAGCCGATGATCAACCTCGGCGCACTGCCGTGGGAGATGTGGGACGACGGCTGGACCGTGGTGACCGCCGACCGCCGGTGGACCGCGCAGTTCGAGCACACCCTCGTCGTCACCGACGACGGCGCCGAGATCCTCACTGTGCCGGACAACTGACATCGGGCCCGACAACTGAGGTTCGGCCGACAGCCGAGACGTTCAGGCGGGGAAGCGGACGGGTTGCGGTTCGCTGCTCGTCGTGGTCGTCCCGTTGCCGAGCTGACCCTGGCCGTTGAGGCCCCAGCAGTACATCTCGTCGTCCGCGACCGCGCACACGTTCGCCGAACCGGTGGTGACCTCGGTGACCCCCGACAGTCCGTTGACGCGGTCGGGGCTCTTGTCCGGCTGGTCGCTGCGCGAACCCCAGCAGTAGGCGGAGCTGCCCGCGGCGGCGCATCCGCCATAGGCCGCCGTGGACACCTCGGTGGCCCCGCGGACGTCGATGCGGGTCGGGGTCCGCCGGTTCTGCTCCGTACCGTCGCCGAGTTGGCCGCTGGTGTTCTGGCCCCAGCAGAACACGCCGCCGGAGCCGGCGACCGCACACGTCGAGTACAGGCTCGTGCTGATCGACGTGGGCGAGTCGAGTCCGAGGACCCGGGTCGGGGTGAGGCGGTCGAGTGTGGTGCCGTCGCCGATCTGGCCTTCCCGGTTGTTGCCCCAGCAGTACGCCGAACCGCCGGCGATGGCGCAACTCGTGGTGTGCGACGTGGACACGGCGGTCACGTCCGAGAGACCGGCGACGCGGGTGGGCACGTCCACCGACCCGGTACTGCCGTTGCCGACCTGGCCGCTCGCGTTGTTGCGCCAGCAGTAGGCGTCGCCGTCGCTGATCGCGCAGATCGTCAGCCCGACCGACACCGCCGACACCCGGGACAGGCCGGACACCTTCGTCGGCAGCGGCACGTTCTGCGCGGGCGGTCCGATCCCGTAACCCCAGCAGTAGAGGTCTCCGGAACTGATCGCGCAGGTCGTGCCGAGGCCGCCCATGCTGACCGCCGAGACGTCGGAGATGCCGGTGACCGGGACCGGGCGCGGGCGGTCGGTGGTCGTACCGTCGCCCAGCGTGCCCCGTTCGTTGTCGCCCCAGCAGTACAGCTCGGCCTCGCGCACCGCACACGTGCTGTCGCCGCTGGAAGCGATGGACTCGAACTCATCGCTGCCGGTGGAGGATCCGCCGGAACTGCTCGGCGCCGTCGTCGATGACCCGGCGACCGGCGCCGTCCCGGGATCGGATCCCGATCCGCTGAGGGCGATCGCGGCGCCGACGACACCGACGACGAGGACGACGACGCCGAGTACCGCGGCGACGATCCACGCGGTGCGTGAGCCCGTTCCCCGTGATCCTGGGCCGGGGCCGTGGGGTCCGCCGGGCCCGGTCACATATCCGGGCGGTGGGCCCGGCGGCGGTCCGCCGGGACCGTACGCCGGGAACGGTGGGTGACCGCCGGGTGGCTGAGCGCGGTGGGCCACCGGGTGCACCGGCGCCTGCTGGGTGGGCGGCGGTGGTGGTGAGAACGGACGGCCGGGTGCCTGCGCCGCGACGACGGAGGGCGCTGTCGACCCGATCTCGACCGCCCGGGCGAGCGCCGCGGCGAACTCGGAGCAGGACGCGAACCGGTCGGCGGGGTTCTTGGCGAGGGCGCGCGCGAACACGGCATCGACGTGGACGAGGTCGGGGCGGCGCTCGGAGATCCGCGGTGCGGGCGTGTTGACGTGGCCGGCGATCAGGGCCATCGGGGTCTGCCCGGGGTAGGGCTGCGATCCGGTGAGCAGCTGGAACGTCGTGCATGCGAGCGCGTACTGGTCCGACGCCGGGATCGCCGGTTCGCCGGTGAGGATCTCGGGTGCGGCGTAGGCGAGGGTGCCGACGAACAGGTTGGTCGCGGTCATCTTCGCGCCGTCCATCAGGCGGGCGATGCCGAAGTCGAGCACGGTGACCCGGGTGATCCGGCCGTCGGGGCCGCGGGCGACCACGATGTTCGCGGGTTTGATGTCGCGGTGGATGACGCGCCGGGTATGGGCGTAGTCGAGCGCGTCGGCGACCTTGCCGACGACCGTCACCACGTCGTCGACCGGCAGGGCCGACGCGGCGGCGAGGTCCTCGCCTTCGAGGTAGGACATCGAGAACCACGGGCTGCCGTTCTCCACGCCGTGGGTGTAGACCGTGACGATGCCGGGGTGATCGAGGGCCGCGGCGGTGCGGGCCTCGTTGCGGAACCGCTCGGCGAAACTGGGATCGGCGGGGTTCGGCGAGATGATCTTGAGGGCCTCGCGGCGGCCCAGGGTGGGGTGTTCGACGAGCCAGACCTGTCCCATGCCGCCTCGCCCGAGCATCGAGAGGACGCGATATCCGGCGAACACGGACCCGGGCTTCACGACCTCCACGTCCGATGACCCCCTCGACTCTGAACGACCGGCTGTCGACCTGTTCGTCCGGGTCACTGTATCCAGACCCGCACGACCGCGAGCGCAACGGTGGGACTTGTGAACGACGCCACCGTGGTCGCGGCCTCGGGTTCGGCCTCTAGTCTGTTCCGGGTGGACGGACTCGGTGGCGCATTGCTCGTGGGCGGTACCAGCAGCGATGCCGGGAAGAGCCTGATCGTCGCCGGGCTGTGCCGTGCGCTGCGGCGCACCGGTGTGCGGGTCGCACCGTTCAAGGCGCAGAACATGTCCAACAACTCGGTGGTCACCCTCGACGGCGGCGAGATCGGTCGTGCCCAGGCGTTGCAGGCGTTCGCCTGTGGCCTCGAACCCTCCACCAGGTTCAACCCGGTGCTGCTGAAACCGGGCAGTGACCGTCGCTCGCACGTGATCCTCCGCGGTCGGCCCGCCGGAGACGTCGGGGCCGCCGACTACCTGCACTGGCGGGCGCGGCTGCGTGCCGTCGTCGCCGACGAGTTGGCCGGTCTCCAACGCGACTTCGACGTCGTCATCTGTGAAGGTGCGGGTTCGGTCGCGGAGATCAATCTGCGCGCCAACGACATCGCGAATCTCGGTCTCGCACAGGCGGCGGACCTCCCGGTGGTGCTGGTCGCCGACATCGACCGCGGCGGGTCGCTGGCCCATCTGTTCGGTACCACCGCGGTCCTCGACGACGCCGATCAGCGGCTGATCGCGGGGTTCGTGGTCAACAAGTTCCGTGGTGACCCGTCGATCCTCGAGCCGGGACTTCGGCAGGTCGAGGCGATCACGGGACGGCCGACGCTCGGGGTGGTGCCCTTCGCCGACGACCTGTGGCTCGACGCCGAGGACTCGCTCGCGGCGCCGGTCGGGCGGCGGGTCGGGCCACCGCGCTCGTTCACCGAATGCTCCACGACCGGAGGACCCCGATTGCGGGTCGCCGCCATCCGCCTGCCGCGGATCTCCAATTCGACCGATGTCGAGGCGCTGGCCTGCGAACCCGGTGTCGACGTCACCTGGGTCGACGATCCGGCCGGGGTGGCGGCCGCCGACCTCGTCGTACTGCCCGGCACCCGCGCCACCGTGACCGACCTCGAGTGGCTGCGGGCGCGCGGTCTGGGGGAGGCGCTCACCGAACGCGCAGCCCGCGGACGTCCGATCGTCGCCGTGTGCGGCGGATTCCAGATGCTGGGCCGCACCCTCGACGACCGGGTGGAGTCCGGTCGCGGGCGGGTGTCCGGGCTGGGGTTGTTCGACCTCGACATCGAGTTCCACGCCGAGAAAACCGTGCGGCAGGTGACCGGGACCGACGGCGAGGCGTCCGGCGTCGCGATCAGCGGCTACGAGATCCATCACGGCCGGGTGACCCGATCGGCCGAGAACTCGTGGATCGTCGACGACCGGCACGGTCCGGAGGGCGCGGTGCGGGGGGCGGTCCGGGGTACCCACTGGCACGGACTGCTGGCGTGCAACGACTTCCGGCGTCGACTTCTGGCCGACGTGGCGGCCGAGGCCGGGGTCCGTGGATTCCGCGTGGCGCCCGACACCGACGTCGACGCCGTACGTCGACGACAGGTCGACGCGATGGCCGACCTCGTCACCGAGCACCTCGACCTCGACGCCATCATGCGGCTGATCCGACAGGGGCCGCCGCGCCACCCCAAGGTCATCCGTCACCACCTCGAGGACTTGTAGACGCCGGGGTCGTGGAGACGGGTTATCGTGGGCGCCATGACTGAAGACCGCACCATGATCGACGACCGACGTCAGGTGACCGTGGGCGGCCTCACCTTCGACGTCCGGATCGGGGGACCGGAGACCGGTCCGTGGGTTCTGCTGCTGCACGGGTTCCCGGTGAACGGGAGCTGCTACGACGACGTACTGCCGCGCCTGCACGAGTCGGGGCTGCGGACGCTGGTCATCGATCAACGTGGGTACAGCCCCGGCGCGCGGCCGCCCGGGGTGGACGACTACCGGCTCACCCACCTCGTGTCCGATGTGATCGGGGTTCTCGACGCCCTCGGCATCGGCTACGCGATCCTCGTCGGGCACGACTGGGGCGGCATCGTCGCGTGGCATCTCGCCGGGAAGTACCCCGACCGGTTCACCGGTCTCGTCGTCGCCAGCACCGGGCATCCGTCGGCCATGCGCGACGCTCTCGTCGGTAGCGACCAGCGTGAACGTTCTTCGTACATCCTCGATTTCGTGGCCGACGGGGCCGAGGAGAGGCTGCTCGCCGACGACGCCGCCGAGCTGCGGGCGGTGGGGATCTCCGAGGACGAACTCGCCCCGCTGCGGGAACCGGGCGCCCTGACCGCGGCGCTGAACTGGTACCGCGCGAACTTCACCGGCGACATCAAGGCGACGATGGCGTGCCCGCCGGTCGAGATCCCGACCACGCTGCTGTGGAGCGACGCCGACACCGCCCTGGGTCGCGAACAGGCGCAGGGCAGCGGTCGGTACGTCTACGGCGACTTCCGCTACTGCGAACTCGCGGGCGTGGACCACTGGATCCCGCAGCGCGCGGCCCCGGCCCTCGCCAGCGAGATCGCCCTGCGCTCAACGATTTTCTGAGGTCGCGCGGAGGGCCTGGCCGTCAGATGTCCAGGCCGAGGATCGCGTTCTCCAGGACCTCGGGCATCGCCGGGTGGATCCAGTACTGGTCGCGGGCAAGTTCGTGTGCGGTCTGGCCGAAGTGCATCGCCTGGATGACCGGCTGGATGACCGTCGGTGCCTGCGGGCCGATGAGGTGTGCGCCCAGCAGCCGGCCGGTGCCGCGTTCGGCGATCAGCTTGCAGAATCCGGTGGTGTCCTCCATCGCCCAGCCGTAGGCGACATCGCCATAGGCCTGGACCTTGACGGCGAAGTCGTGGCCGGCCTCGCGAGCCTCGTCCTCGGTGAGGCCCACCGCGGCGATCTGCGGGTGGGTGAACACCGCCGCCGGGACGTACCGGTGGTCGAAGGCGTCCAGATCGGTTGCGTCCCAGCCTTTCAGGAGATTGGCCTGCACCACCCGCTGTTCGTGGTTGGCGACGTGCTTGAGCTGGTACGGCGAGCTGACGTCGCCCAGCGTCCACACTCCGCGGGCGGCGGTGCGACCGTGCTGATCACAGCGCACGCGACCTTCGTCGTCGAGCTCGATACCGACAGAGTCGAGGTTGAGCCGGTCGCCGTTCGGCTGCCGGCCGGTCGCGATCAGCAGGACGTCGGCCTCGAGTGTCGCGCCGTCGGAGAGCCCGACCCGCACACCGCCGTCGGGCAGGTCCTCCGCCTCGGTGATCGTGGTCTCCAGCCGCACGTCCCACTTCTCCCGGGCCACCTGGGTGAAGCGGTTGGAGATGTCGGCATCCTGCTTCCGGAGCAGAGCCGGGCCGCGCGCGATGATCGACACATGTGAGCCCAGCGCGCCGAAGACGTGTGCGAATTCCGCTGCGATGTAACCGCTCCCGACGATGATCAGGCGTTCGGGCAGCTCGGGAAGACGCATGACGTCGTTGTTGGTGTAGTAGGTGACCCCCGAGTCGGCGACGATCTGGGGGATGACCGCGCGCGATCCGGCGGCGAGCACGACCTCGTCGGCGAGGACCGTGTCGCCGTCTCGCGTGACCAACCGGTACCGGCCGTCGTCGTCGCGGCCGTCGAATTCGACATGGGAGTCGTACACGGTGATGTTCTCGCACCGGTCGACCCGGTACTCCTTGCCGCCCTGCGACAGCGGGTCGATGCGGCCGAACACGCGCTCGACGATGCCGGGCCAGTCGACCGAGTCCACCTTCGAGTGCACGCCCAGGCGCGCACCGTGCGTGGCGATCTCGGCCACCTCGGAGGCGTAGACGAACATCTTGGTCGGGATGCACCCCACGTTGAGGCAGGTGCCGCCGTAGACGCCCTCCTCGAAGATCGCGAGGGTCTTGTCCGCGAAGCGGTCATCGGGAATGGCGTTGCCGCTGCCGGAGCCGATGATGGCCAGGTCGACGACCTGCGTGGCGGTCATAGGGGATTCTCGCTTTCGGTTGAGAGGACGGCGGACAGCCAGTGGTCGACCTCGCGATAGGCGTGCTCGCGGGCGTGCGCGACGGAGAGGAAGACGTCGTGCCGGGCGTCGGGGATGGGTACCGCGGTCACGCGGCCGCCGAGGCACCCGCTCCAGCGGGCGATGTGGGTGACGTCGAGGACGGCATCGGCATGATCGGTGGACGCCGAGTAGGTCCTGGCGAAATGCGTTTTGTCCGAACGTAACACGAGTGCGGGAACCCCGACGTCGATGCCGCGGTGCAGGCGACGCTGACCACTGCGCACCGCGTCGAGGAAACCGAAGGTGACCGGGAATCCGCCCAGCGGTTTCGCCGCCAGGTCGTAGTTCCATTCGCCGTGCGCGCTGTCGTGCAGGCTCTCGCCGTAGGCCTGCGAGAGTTCCTTCGGTATCACCCTGGTCGGCGCGACGGCGGCAACCGCCTTGACGAGCAGCGTGACCGGGAGGGTGCGGAGCACCGCGTCGCCCTGCAGATCGAACCAGGGTGAGTTGAGCAGGAGTCCGTCAACTGCCGCGTGCAGCGCCGGCTCGCGCTGCCGCAACCGGTCGAGCCAGAGTGCGGTGATGAGGCCGCCCGTCGAATGCCCGGCCACCACGACCCGGCAGTCGGGTCCCAGCTCGTCGAGGATGATCCGCAGCGACGCGTTGAGCTCTTCGTCGTACATCGCGAGGTCGGTGGTGAAGTGCGGCGTGTGGTGCGATTGCCGCGATCGCCCGCATTTTCGCAGGTCGACGGCATAGAACGCGTACCCGCGGTCGACGAAGAAGTCGGCGAGCGGCTCGTGGAAGAAGTAGTCGGTGAACCCGTGGACGTAGAGCACGGCGCCGCGCGCGGGTGACGACTCGGCGCGTCGCACCAGGGTCGCGGTGATCGGCGATTCACCGTCGGGATCGGGGCCCAGGGGGAGGACGCGTTGCCGGTAGTCCTCGAGAAATCGGTCGGGCTGCCAGTCGGCGGCTGCGGATGCGCTCACGGCGACCAGCATAGTGACAGGTCAGGACAGCCCGGATGTCGTGCAGCACACAGTTGCGAAGGTCGATTCTCGTGCTGGACGTGCCATGCTGGACAATGACGATCGACAAGGACCGGGTGAGAAGTGCCCGGTCGAGAAGTTGCCATCCGGGACGACGTGCCGCGACGAACACCGGTCACAGTGTCCCTCCAGGTGAAGTGGAGTCCAGGTGTCGAAAACGGTGATCACGACCGACGTCGCGTTGGTGGGTGCGGGAATCATGAGTGCGACCCTCGGAGCGCTGCTCCGACAGCTTCAGCCCGACTGGTCGATCAGCCTGTTCGAGCAGCTCGACGCCGCCGCCGCCGAGAGCAGCGACCCGTGGAACAACGCCGGCACCGGACACTCGGCACTCTGCGAGCTGAACTACACGCCGAAGACCGCCGACGGCGACGTCAACATCGACAAGGCGCTCACCATCAACGAGCAGTTCCAGGTGTCGCGCCAGTTCTGGGCCCACTCGGTCGACAACGGCATCCTCGGTGACCCGTCGGAGTTCATCAACCCCATCCCGCACGTCGCCTTCACCCACGGCGCCGAAGGCCAGAAGTACCTCCGCAAGCGCTACGACAATCTCGCGACCCAGACCCTGTTCGAGGGCATGGAGTTCATCGACGACCCGGCCGAGTTCACCGCACGACTGCCGCTGATGTCGGAGGGACGCGACTTCGCGGATCCGGTCGCGCTGAACTGGTTCGACCAGGGCACCGACGTCGATTTCGGCGCGCTCACCCAGCAGCTCCTCAACTACGTCGCCCAGGGCGCCGACATCTACTTCGGCCATTCGGTGACCAACCTGTCCAAGCAGTCCGACGGCAGCTGGATCGTGAAGGTCCGCAACGGCCGGACCGGGGAGAAGCTGTCCGTGCACGCGAAGTTCGTGTTCGTCGGTGCCGGCGGCGGTGCGCTGCACCTGCTGCAGAAGTCGGGCATCAAAGAAGCCAAGGGGTTCGGCGGGTTCCCGGTGTCCGGTGAGTTCTTCCGCTGCACCAACCCCGATCTCGTCGCGGAGCATCACGCGAAGGTCTACGGGCAGGCCGCCGTCGGCGCCCCGCCGATGTCGGTGCCGCACCTCGACACCCGCGTCATCAACCACAAGCCGGGCCTGCTGTTCGGCCCGTACGCCGGATGGTCGCCGAAGTTCCTCAAGAGCGGCAAGATCACCGACCTGCCCGCCTCGATCAAGCCGGGCAACCTGCTCCCCATGGTGTCGATCGCTCCCAAGGAGTTCGGGCTGCTCAAGTACCTCATCAGCGAGCTCGCCGCCGGGCCGGCCGACCGGGTGAAGACGCTGTCGGAATTCGTCCCCCGCGCGCTCGGCGCCGACTGGGAGCTCATCACCGCCGGACAGCGCGTGCAGGTCATCCGCAAGACCGGGATGGGTGGTCAGCTGGAGTTCGGCACCGCGGTCGTCGCGGCCGGCGACGGCACCATCGCCGGGCTCCTCGGTGCGTCCCCCGGCGCCTCGACCGCCGTGCCGGCGATGATCTCGGTGCTCGAACAGTGCTTCCCGAAGGAGTACGCGGGCTGGTCGTCGAAGCTGACGGCGATCATCCCGTCCTTCGGTCAGAAGCTCAACGACAACCGCGACCTGTACCGCCAGGTGTGGGACTGGACGAACAAGACGCTGCAGCTGACCGACCGGAACGAGGTCCCGGCCGAGACCGGCCGGCTCGCGCCCGCCACCGCCGGCTGATTCGCGCGAGGTGAAGTCCGGTCGCCTTGTGTGCTAACCACGACACATGATCTCTGAACCGCGGGTGCACCGCGCCCTGGCCGACGACATGGACGCAGCCACGCTGTATCGGGTCCTCCGGCTGCGGGTCGAGGTATTCGTCGTCGAGCAGGCCTGTCCGTATCCCGAGCTCGACGGCCGAGACCTGGAACCGACAACGCGCCAGTTCTGGATCACCGAGGGTGGGGATCGGCCCGACGGAGGCGACGAGGACGGGCCGGACCCCGGGGCGGTACTGGCGACGCTGCGTCTGCTCGAGGAACCGGAGGCCGACGGCGGACAGGTCTTCCGGATCGGCCGCGTCTGCACCGAACGCAACCATCGGGGTCACGGTCTCGTGGCGACCCTCATGACGGCCGCGCTCGCCGAGGTCGGCGAACGTCCGTGCCGGATCGAGGCGCAGACCTACCTCACCGAGATGTACGGCAAGTTCGGCTTCGTCCGCGACGGCGACGACTACCTCGAGGACGGGATCCCCCACGTGTCGATGCTCCGCGCCGGGTCACGATGACGACCCTCGGTGAACTCCCCGCTTCGGTGGACCCGCACGCTGACGTGCGCTATCCGTTCAGCGCCGTCGTCGGGCAGGAGCAGCTCAAGCTCGCACTGATCCTGTCGGCCATCTCGCCGGGTATCGGGGGTGTCCTGATCCGCGGGGAGAAGGGCACCGCGAAATCGACCATCGTGCGCGGGCTCGGTCCGCTGCTCAGCGTCCCCGGTGCCACGGACGACACCGCCGGCCGCGTGGTCGAACTGCCCATCGGTGCGACCGAGGACCGTGTGATCGGCTCGCTCGACCTCACCTCGGTGCTGCGGGATGGCCGTGCCGAGTTCACTCCCGGTCTGCTCGCCCGGGCGCACCGCGGGGTGCTGTACATCGACGAGGTCAACCTGCTCGCCGACCACCTCGTCGACGTGCTGCTGGATGCGGCGGCCAGTGGACGGGTCACGATCGAACGCGATGGTGTGTCGCACACCATGGCGGCCGATTTCCTACTCGTCGGCACCATGAACCCGGAGGAGGGAGAGCTGCGCCCGCAGCTGCTCGACCGGTTCGGGCTCGCCGTCGACGTGGCCGCCGGCCGCGAGGTCGACGAACGCGTGGAGGTGGTGCGCCGCCGCATGGCGTACGACGCCGACCCGGCGTCGTTCGTCGCCGCCCACGCCGCCGCCGAACACGAACTGACACAACGAATCGCGAGCGCACGAGCCGCCGTGGGTGCGGTGGCCCTGCCGGACCGGGAGTTGCGCCGTATCGCCGGGATCTGCGCCCACCTCGACGTCGACGGACTCCGCGGCGACATCGTGGTGGCCCGGACCGCGCTCGCTCATGCCGCCTGGCGCGGGGCCACCGCCGTCGAGGACGTCGACGTCCGGGCGGCCGTCGAGCTCGCGCTGCCGCATCGGCGCCGCCGCAACCCCTTCGACGAGTCGGGGCTCAGCCGCGACCAGCTCGACGAGGCGATGTCGGCGGGCGAGGACGCGGCCGGACCCGACTCACCCGATGACGACCCGGAACCGCCCGAGACACCACCGCCCGGTGGCGGCGGCGAGGCCCCGGACTCCGCATCCGACACCGGCCCGGCGCCCGACACCGACCCCGACTCCCATGCGGCGCCCGAGACCGGCGACACCGACGCCCCGCAGCACGCGCCCGGACCGGCGTTCGGGTCCGTGCCGACCTCGACGGCTCGCCGTATGCCGACCCTGCGAGTCGACGGACTCGGCGACGGTGACCCGGGTCGCCGCTCGAAGGCGCGGAGCCGTCGCGGACACACCACCCATGCCGTGGACTTCGATGCCGGCCGACCGGTGCATC
This sequence comes from Gordonia sp. ALPHA1B1, assembly GCF_005502615.1. Classification (NCBI taxonomy): domain Bacteria; kingdom Bacillati; phylum Actinomycetota; class Actinomycetes; order Mycobacteriales; family Gordoniaceae; genus Gordonia; species Gordonia sp. ALPHA1B1. The sequence goes on from NZ_SCOC01000008.1 coordinate 167,194, forward strand.
TGTTCGGCACGGTGCTCGCCGCCGCGGGCCGGGCCGGTCGCGGCGGGGACGGGTTCGAGCGCGGTGTGCGGATCACCGCCCCCGACCTGCGGTCGGCGCAACGGGTCGGCCAGGAGGCCAACCTCGTCGTCTTCGTGGTCGACCTCAGCGGGTCGATGACCGCCCGGCGTCGGCTGGCCGCGGTGTCCGAACTCTGCGTGGAGATGTTGCGCGACTCATATACCCGCCGCGACCGCGTCGCGGTGGTCGTGGCGCGGGGTTCCTCCGCGACGCTTGCGGTGCCGCCCACCAAATCGGTCGAGATCGCGGTGCGCCGCCTCGTGGAGATCCGTACCGGCGGCCGGACACCGCTCGGCGAGGGCCTGCAGCTCGCCGCCGATGTCGTGCAGCGGTGTCGCCGCGCCGAGCCCGACCGGCGGCCGCTGCTGGTGGTCCTCACCGACGGTCGTGCCACCTCAGGACGAGGCGCGATGGCACGGGCGCGGGAAGCCGCGGACGGTATCCGTCGTCGCGGCATCGGGTCCGTGGTCGTCGACTGCGAGCAGGGGATGGTCCGGCTCGGACTCGCCGGCGATCTCGCGGCCCACCTCGGCGCGAGCCTGATCCCGATGGACGAACTGTCCGCCACCGCGCTGACGGGACACGCACCCGCGCGGGGAGCGGCCTGACCGCCCCCGCCACCCCGAACTGAGACCAGAGGAGAAGTCGAGTGCCCCAGGGAGTTCCGGTCAGCATCCCCGATGACGGCTTGACGACGCGACAGCGCCGCAATCAGCCCGTCCTCGCGGTGCACACCGGCGACGGCAAGGGCAAGTCGACCGCCGCTTTCGGGATGGCGATGCGCGCGTGGAACGCGGGTATGCGGGTCGCGGTGTTCCAGTTCGTGAAGAGTGCGAAATGGAAGGTGGGGGAGGAGTCGACGATGCTCACCCTCGACCGGGTGCACGCGGAGACCGGCGCCGGAGGGCCGGTGGAATGGCACAAGATGGGTCAGGGCTGGTCCTGGTTGCGGGCCAACGACGACCAGGACGACGACCACGCCGCCGCCGCCCGGGCCGGGTGGTCGGAGATCGCACGCCGTCTCGATGCCGGCGAACACGACTTCTACGTCCTCGACGAGTTCACCTATCCGCTGCACTGGGGCTGGGTGGACACCGCTCAGGTGCTCGACACCCTCGCCCGCCGACCCGGACGCCAGCATGTGGTCATCACCGGCCGGCGCGCCCCGCAGGCCCTCGTCGACGCTGCCGATCTCGTGACCGAGATGCACAAGATCGCCCACCCGATGGACGCCGGACGCAAGGGGCAGAAGGGGATCGAATGGTGACCTCCGTGCGGGCGTCGACGCCCGCCGTCGTGATCGCCGCGCCGTCGTCGGGCAGCGGCAAGACCACCGTGACGACCGGCCTCATCGGCGCTCTGCGGGCGGCCGGACACCGGGTGGCGCCGTTCAAGGTCGGCCCCGATTACATCGATCCCGGATACCACGCCGTCGCGGCCGGACGACCCGGACGCAATCTCGACCCGAATCTCGTGGGCGCCGAACGCATTGCGCCGCTCTTCGCCCACGGCGCCGCGGGCGCCGACATCGCGGTCGTCGAGGGCGTGATGGGCCTCTTCGACGGCCGGATCGTGGATTCCGACAGCGGCAACGGCACGGGCGGCAGTCCAGGTGGCGATGCCGGTTCGCTCGGCGTCGGCTCCACCGCGCACGTCGCGTTGATCATCGGTGCGCCGGTGATCCTCGTCGTCGACGCCGCGGGCCACAGCCAGTCGCTGGCCGCCGTGCTGCACGGGTTCCTCTCCTACGACCCCTCGGTGTCGATCGCGGGCGTCATCCTCAACCGGGTCGGTTCGCCGCGCCACGAGATGGTGCTGCGACAGGCCGCCGCGCGGGTGGGACTGCCGGTTCTCGGTGTGCTGCGGCGCCACCCGTCGCTGACGGTGCCCTCCCGGCACCTGGGCCTGATCCCGGCCGCCGAACGCAACGCCGACGCGGTCGCCGCCGTGAACGCGATGACCGCGCACCTGCGCGGCGCCCTCGACCTGCCGGCGATCGTGGCCGCCGCCCGCGGACGTGCGGTCCCCGACGCCGCGGCCTGGTCGGCTGCGGAAGCCGTCGCGCCGTATCGTCCCGCCGCGTCGGCCGGTTCGCCGGTGATCGCGGTCGCCGGGGGCGCGGCGTTCACCTTCGGTTACGCCGAGCACGCCGAGATGCTGACCGCCGCCGGCGCGCGCGTCGTCGTCTTCGACCCGCTCGTGGACCGGTTGCCCGCGGAAGCGGCCGGCGTGGTGATCGGTGGCGGATTCCCGGAAGAACACGCCGAGGCGCTGGCCGCCAACGATCTCCTGCGCGCCGACCTCCGGGCGCACGCCGCGGCGGGTCGGCCGATCCACGCCGAGTGCGCGGGCCTGCTGTACCTGTGCACCGAACTCGACGGGCACCCGATGAGCGGCGTCCTCGACATCCCCGGCCACTTCGGCCCGACCCTGACGCTGGGATACCGCGATGCCGTGGCCGTGGGCGACTCGGCCCTGTTCCGGACCGGCGAACGCGTCACCGGTCACGAGTTCCACCGCAGCGGAGTCGGCGACGGCGCGCTCGCCCCGGCCTGGGCCTGGCGGGATTCGGCGGGCCGCGCGTCGATGCACGGGGTCGCGACGGCCGCAGTGCACGCCTCGTACCTGCATCTGCATCCGGCCGCGATCCCGGAAGCGTTGTGCCGCTTCGTGTCCCGATCCGCCGATAGTGGGCGGGTGCCGACGCCCCAGTCCGTCGGCGACGCCCCCGGGGCGTCCTGATGCTGGCGCACCGGCTCCGCGAGACGCTCGACGCGCTCGCCGATCACGGTGCCGACGATCCCGCCCTGCTCCGGGAACTGCTGGAGGCGGTGCTGGTGGTCGGGCAGGGGGTCGAACTCGACCGCGCGCTGCAGCGCATCGTCGAGGTCGCGGCGGGACTCGTGGATGCCCAGTACGGTGCCCTCGGCGTGCGCGGACCGGACGGCGGGCTGAGTGAATTCGTGCACATCGGCATCACCGACGCGCAACGCGCCACCATGGGACATCTGCCGGTCGGCCGCGGGGTCCTCGGCCTGCTCATCGACGACCCCCGCCTGCACCGCATCCACGACCTCGGCGCTCATCCGACGTCGGTCGGGTTCCCGCCCAACCACCCGCCGATGCACACCTTCCTCGGTGCTCCGATCATGGTGCGCGGCGAGGTGTTCGGCAGTCTCTACCTGACCGAGAAGCGGTCCGCGGAGGACTTCTCCGAGGTCGACGAGACCGTCGTAGCGGTGCTGGCGGTGGCCGCCGGGATCGCCGTCGACAACGCGGGTCTCTTCGAACGGGCCCGCACCCGCCACCGCTGGATGCAGGTCCTGGCCCGGCGTGGGTCGGAGCCGCTGGCCGGAATCGCGCTGTCGGACACCATGTCCCGGATGTGCGCCGATGTCGCCGATCTCGTCGGCGCGGTCGATGTCTACCTGCTCACCGAGATGGCGGGGGAGGTGGAACTGCGCGGGCACACCGGCGATCCGGTGGAGATCGAGAACTTCATCCCGCCGGACGCCACGGCGCTGCGGGTGCAGCGTTCCGGTCAGATCGCCGAGTCGCTGATCCGGCGCGGCGCCCGCTGGACCTCGGTGCAACCCCTCCAGCGCGCATCGGGGGCGTTCGGCTGGATGCTCATCACCCACCGCAACCGCCCCTACTGGGACGACGAGGAGATCGCCGGGCTCGCCGGTGTCGCCGAGGTCGCCTCGCTGGCGGTCGTCTACGCCGAGCAGCAACAGATCGCCCGCGATCTCGAGGTCCTCGAAGACCGGCACCGCATCGCCCGCGACCTGCACGATCATGTGATCCAGCGACTCTTCGCGGTCGGGATGTCGGTACAGACGCTGCTGGCCGGGACCACCGATCCGGCCGCCGCGGCCGCGCGCCTGGAGCAGATCATGACCGACCTCGACCGCACGATCGCGCAGATCCGCACCTCGATCTTCGACCTGCAGACGCCCTACGGAACCGACGTCGGCCCGACGCTGCGGCGGCGGGTGCTCGACATCGTCTCCGAACTGTCCGGGCACGCGTCGATCTCGCCGAGCGTGGAGTTCGACGGCCCCGTCGACACGGTGGTCCCGGACTCCCTCGGACCACACATCGACGCCGTCCTGCGAGAAGGCTTGAGCAACGCGCTCCGGCACGCGCGGGCCGATCACATCGCGGTGTCGGTGACCGCCGACGACGTCCTGACCGTCGAGATCAGCGACGACGGGGTCGGCATCGGCGCCGATGTCACCTATCGCGGTCTCGAGAACCTGACGCGTCGGGCCGAGGACTGCGACGGGACGTTCAGCATCGTCACCCGCCCGCGGGGGACGAGCGGGGGCGGGACGAGCGAGGGCCGGACCAGCGGCGGCGGGACGACGCTCACCTGGTCGGTGCCGCTGGTGGGTTGACTCACTCCTTGCCGTCGCGGAGTCTGGTCGCCATCACGGCGACCTGGGTGCGCCGCTGCATGTCCAGCTTGCCCAGGATGCGGGACACGTAGTTCTTGATCGTCTTCTCCGCCAGGAACATCCGGCCGGCGATCTGCCGATTGGTCAGGCCCTCGCCGATGAGGGCGAACACCTCGCGCTCCTGATGGGTGAGCTCGGCGAGCGGATCCTTCTCGGTCTGCTTCTCGTTGCGCAGCCTGGCGAGCAGGGCCGCCGTGGACCGATCGTCGAGCAGTGAACCGCCCCGGCCGACGGTCCGGACCGCGGCGACCAGGTTGTGCCCCAGGATCTGTTTGAGCACGAAACCCGAGGCGCCGGCGAGGACCGCGGCGAGCAGTGCGTCGTCGTCGGCGTAGCTGGTGAGCATCAGGCACTTGATCCCCGGTTCGGCGGCGCGGACGTCCCGGCACAGCTCGACCCCGTTGCCGTCGGGCAACCGGACGTCGAGCACGGCGACATCGGGCTTGGTCGCCAGGATGCCGACGAGGGCCTCGCCGACCGAGGCCGCCTCGCCCACCACCTCGATGTCGCCGGCGGTCCCGAGCAGGTCACGCAGACCGCGCCGGACGAGTTCGTGGTCGTCGACGAGGTAGGCGCGGACCGGATTCGGGGACGGGGTCGGATCGGCGGTGGCCGAATCGGTCGTGGCAGGGGACATGGGTCTGAAAGTACCGGATGTGCGGCGCCGGGAAGTCGAGACGTCGGACCCCATACAGGCGGGACCTTCGCCTCACGAGCATCACCCGTCCCGCCGCGCAGAGTGGATGGTACGACCCCCGCTGTGATCAGGAGAGCACGTGACCACCCTCATCGGACCCCCCGACGCCGAGCCCGCCGACCGCGGCATGACCGGTTCGGATCTACTGCGTGAACTGCTGCCCGTGTGCGAGTCCGAGGTCGAGCGGCACATGAAAATGACGCGCGACTGGCACCCGCACGACTACGTGCCCTGGGACGACGGACGCAACTTCGCGGCTCTCGGCGGACTCGACTGGGATCCGTCGCAGTCGCGCCTCTCCGATGTCGCCAAGGCCGCGATGATCACCAACCTGCTCACCGAGGACAACCTGCCGTCCTACCACCGGGTGATCGCCGACAACTTCACGCTCGACGATGCCTGGGGCTGGTGGGTGGGGCGCTGGACGGCCGAGGAGAACCGCCACTCGATCGTGATGCGCGACTACCTGGTGGTGACCCGCGGTGTCGACCCGGTCGAACTCGAAGAGATCCGCATGGCGCACATGACGTCGGGGTTCAACCCCCTGCCCGACGACGACGGGCAGCGCGACCACAGCTTCGACATGCTGTTCGCGGTCGCGTACGTCAGTTTCCAGGAACTGGCCACCCGGGTCTCGCACCGCAACACCGGGAAGGCATGCGGGGACCCGATCGCCGACCGCATGCTGCAGCGTGTCGCGGCCGACGAGAACCTGCACATGCTCTTCTACCGCAACATCGTCGCCGGCGCGCTCGACCTCGTTCCCGACCAGACCATGGCCGCCATCCACGCGATCGTGACCAACTTCCAGATGCCCGGCGCGACCATGCCGAACTTCCGGCGCAACGCCGTGTTGATCGCCAAGGGCGGCATCTACGATCTGCCGCAACACATGTCGGATGTCGTCATGCCCGTCCTGCGGAAGTGGCGCATCTTCGAGCGCAACGACTTCGGGCCGGTCGGCGAGCACTACCGCGAACGCCTCGCGGCGTTCCTGGAACAGATGGACGTCAAGGTGCGCAAGTTCGAGGAGTCGCGTGAACGCGCCCTGGCCCGGCAGCGTTCACGTGAGTCGCGCGACCGGTGACCGGCACACCTCCGCCGCACGGGTGAGGTGACGCCCTGGGTCACCCGTCCCGGTAATGTCAGCTCCCATGTCCGAGCCTGAGTCCGCGTCGCCCCCGAACGTCCCCGGGCCCGACGCCTTCCCCTCCGGAGAGGGGCATTACCTGGTCGGCCTCGACCTCCGCGGACGCAAGGTCGTCGTGGTGGGCGGCGGGTCCGTCGCGCAGCGGCGGCTGCCCAATCTGGTCGCCGCGGGTGCCCACGTGCACGTCATCGCGCTCGATCCCACCCCGGCCGTCGAATCCTTCACCGGCATCACCGTCACCCAGCGCCGCTACGCCGACGGTGATCTCGAAGGCGCCTGGTACGCGATGGCCTGCACCGACGATCCCGCCGTCAACGAGGCGGTGGTGGCCGAGGCCGAGCGCAGGCACACGTTCTGCGTCCGGGCCGACGACGCCCGCCACGGCACCGCCGTCACCCCGGCGTCCGGCCGTCACCGCGACGTCCAGTTCGGCGTCCTCGCCGGCGGCGACCACAAACTGTCGGCCGCACTCCGCGCCGCGATGAGCCGTGCCCTCGCCGAGGGGGCGCTGAGTGTCGACGACGCCGCCCCGCACGCCGCCGGCGTGGCCCTCGTCGGTGGCGGTCCCGGCGACCCCGACCTGATCACCGTCCGCGGCCAACGGCTCCTCGCCGAGGCCGACGTGGTGGTGGCCGATCGGCTCGCGCCCCCCGAACTGCTCGCCGAACTCGGCCCGCAGGTCGAGGTGATCGACGCCGCCAAAGTGCCCTACGGCCGCGCGATGAAGCAGGAAGCCATCAACGACGTCCTCGTGGAGAAGGCCAAGGAGGGCAAGTTCGTGGTCCGCCTCAAGGGCGGCGACCCCTATGTCTACGGGCGGGGTTTCGAGGAACTGCAGGCTTGTGTGGCCGCCGGGGTCCCGGTCACCGTGGTGCCGGGGATCAGCAGCTCGATCGCCGCACCGGCATCGGCGGGCATCCCGGTGACGCACCGCGGCGTCACCCACGAGGTCGTGATCGCCTCGGGCCACGTGCCGCCCGGCCACCCCGACTCGCTGATCGACTGGTCGGCCATGGGCAAGCTGCGCGGCACCCTGGTCCTGATGATGGCGGTCGAACGCGTCGAGGTCTTCGCCGACGCCTTGCTCGAGGGCGGCCGGCGGCCCGACACCCCGGTCGCGATGATCGAGAACGGATCCCTGCCGACCCAGCGTCTGCTGCGTACCGATCTCGCCCACGCCGGCGAGGTCGCGGAGGCCGAGGGGCTGCGTCCGCCCGCGATCGTCGTCATCGGCGACGTGGCCGCGTTCACCGAGGGCGCCTGACCGGATCAACCCAGACCGGATCAACGCAGATTGGCATGTCCCGGCGGTCGGCCGGTACGGTCGTTCTCTATGTCGACTCCCGGAGCTGCGAACACCGGAACCGTGAACACTGGAACGGTGAACACAGGAGCGGGGAACAGCGAGCAGTTCCGTCCGGTCTTCGGCCTGCCGATCCTGGTGCTGTCCGGGATGCAGTTGCTCGTCGTGCTCGACGGCACCGTGGCCGCGCTGGCGCTCCCGAGCATCCGCGACGCGCTCACGCTCTCGGAGTCCAGCGCCAATTGGGTCATCAGCAGCTACGTGCTGGCGTTCGGCGGTCTCATGCTCCTCGGCGGCCGACTCGGTGACACGTTCGGGCGCAAACGGATGTTCATCGTCGGCGTGGTCGCCTTCACCCTCACCTCGCTGCTGTGCGGACTGGCCTGGAACGAGGCGAGCCTCCTCGCCGGCCGGGCCCTGCAGGGCGCGTCGGCGGCGATCGCGGCGCCCACCGCCATGGCGCTGGTCGCCACCACCTTCGCGCCCGGCAAACCGCGCAGTCAGGCCTTCGCGGTCTACGCGGCCATGACCGGCGTGGGATCGGTGGCCGGGCTCATCCTCGGCGGGGTGCTGACCGAGCTGTCGTGGCGCCTGGTCTTCCTCATCAACGTGCCGATCGGTCTGATCGTCGTCGTCGGGGCGATCGTTGCGCTGCGGGAATCCCAGGGTGAGCGGCTGCCCCTCGACGTGCCCGGCGCGGTCCTCGGCACCCTCGGTTGCACCCTGCTGGTGCTCGCGGTGAACGAGGGGCCCAACGGTTGGACGGCGCCGGTCGTGGTCGGCTCGTTCATCCTCGGCGCCCTCGCCCTGGCCGCGTTCATCGTGGTCGAACGGCGCGCCCGGAACCCACTGCTGCCGTTCTCCCTCTTCGACAACAGCTCACGCGTCGCAGCCCTGCTCGCCATCCTGCTCGCCAGCATGATCATGATGTGCATGGCGGTGTTCATCTCGCTGTACCTGCAGGGCATCCTGCAGTACTCGCCGATCCAGAGCGGGCTCGCGGTCGTGCCGTTCGCGTTCGGGCTGGGCATCGCCGCGGCGATCGCGTCGAAGCTGGCGCTGATGATCCAGCCGCGCTGGCTCGTCCTGGTCGGCGGCGCGGTGATCCTCGTCGGCTGCCTCTACGCATCGTCGATCGCGACCGACTCACCGGACTACTTCCCGAGCATCTTCGTCCCCGTCGTCGTGATCGGCTTCGGCGTCGGTCTGGCAGTCATCCCGCTGACCTTGTCCGTGGTGGCCGGGGTGGGCACCACCGAGATCGGCCCCCTGACCGCGCTCGCGCAGGTCGCGCAGAACCTCGGCGGGGCCGTCGGCCTGGTTGCCGTCGGTGCGATGGTCACCTCGCGCGCGCTGTCGAAGGGCGGCACCACCGCGCCGGTCGAGACGATGAATCCCACCCAGCTCGCCGCGCAGGCCGAGGGTTACGGGCTGGCCTTCGCCGCCTGCGCGGGCATCGCCGTCCTCGCCGCGATCGTCGTGCTGTTCATGCGGTTCACGCCCGAGCAGGTCGCCGAGGGACAGGCCGCCCAGGAAGCCGCCGACGCCGGGCTCGACGCCGGGCTCGACGCCGAGCCGAACACCCCGGGGTCCGACACCCGGCGATGAGTTCCGGGCGGACGCACGGTCGGTCCCGGTATGGACGCCAAGAATCTCGCTGAGCTCTACGACCTCGGCACGCTCGACTGGCAGCCCGTCGCGGCCCGATTGACCGCCGGGGTGTCCCAGGCACCCGGGACCGGTGGTCCCGACCGGCACACGTGGTGGATCGCCACGATCAACGCCGACGGCAGCCCGCACGTCACCGGAATCGGGGCGCTGTGGCATCGGGACGCGATCTGGCTGGAGACCGGTCCGTCGACCCGGAAGGCGCGCAACCTCGCCCGCGACCCGCGCTGCACCCTGTCGGTGGCACTCGACGAGGCCGACCTGGTGGTCGAGGGCGACGCGAACCTGGTCACCGAGCCCGCCGTCGTCGCCGAGATGGCGGAGCTGTGGGCGGGCGACGGGTGGCCGTGCCGCGTCGACGAGTCGGGTGCCGCGCTGACCGCCGACTTCAGTGCGCCGTCGGCCGGCCCGCCGCCCTGGTATGTCTACCGGGTGACGCCGCGACGGGCGACCGTCCTGCAGACCGTGGAGCCCGGTGGCGCAACCCTCTTCGACTTCGACGCGCAGTAGCGTCGCGGACCTCGGTGCCGGGTCAGTCGGTCAGTACGACGATGCGGTCCGGCGCTTCGATCTCGACCCGCTGCCCGGCGTCGGCGAGGACCGCGGCCACACCGTTCACGTCGCGTACGGAACGCCGCGTGCGGACCAGCTCGCGGGCCATCAGACCTTTGTAGTGCTTGTTGAAATGGCTGACCACCTTGCGTGAGCCGTCCGGTTGTTCGGTCATCACGGTCGCCGTCACCGCGCCGCGCACCGGACCGAGCTGGTGGTAGACGCCCGAGCGCAGGTCCACGACGAAGTCGTCGACCGCGTCCAGCGCGGGGGACAGGTCCGGTTTCCACAGCGCCGCCAGGGTCGGCATCCCGGGCAGTTTGGACCCGCCCGAGAGTCGATACGCGGGAATCGGATCCGGTGCCCGCACGACACCGAACAGCGCCGACCCGATCGCCAGCCGGTCGGCGGCCTTGGTCTTGCCTGCCCGAGTCAGCGACCGGTGATCGAGGGCGTCGTAGAGGACGCCGGTGTAGCGCTCGAGAGCCGGCCGGGTGGGGGACAGCCACAGGTCGGCGTTGCGGTCGACCTCGTCGAGCTGGGTGGCGCCGAGCCCGAGCGCGGTACGACTGGCCTCGAGGTCGGCGGCCAGGGCGACGAGCGCGTCGGCGACCTGCTTGCGGACCGGGTTCAGCTCGGGGAAGGACAGCGTGTCGAGATCCAGGGGAGCGCCGCGCCCGCCGTCGGATTTTGTTTCGGAGGGAGGCAGGATGACGAGCACCGCAACACCATAACTAAGCTGGTTGGTCGTGATCACACGCATGTCGACCCTGTTCCTGCGGACCCTGCGCGACGACCCCGCCGACGCGGAGGTCCCCAGCCACAAGCTGCTGGTCAGAGCCGGCTACATCCGCCGGGTCGCGCCCGGTGTGTACTCGTGGCTGCCGCTCGGTCTACGCGTGCTGAAGGCGATCGAGAACGTCGTCCGCGAGGAGATGAACGCCATCGGCGGCCAGGAGATCCTGCTGCCCGCCCTGTTGCCCCGCGAGCCCTACGACACCACCAACCGCTGGACCGAATACGGCGACTCGCTCTTCCGCCTCAAGGACCGCAAGGGTGCCGACATGCTCCTCGGCCCGACCCATGAGGAGCTGTTCGCGACGCTGGTCAAGGGTGAGTATTCGTCGTACAAGGACATGCCGGTCATCCTCTACCAGATCCAGACCAAGTACCGCGACGAGGAACGGCCGCGCGCGGGCATCCTCCGCGGCCGTGAGTTCGTGATGAAGGACGCCTACTCCTTCGACCTCGACGACGACGGACTCAAGACCGCCTACAACGCGCACCGCGAGGCGTATCAGAAGATCTTCGAGCGGTTGCGGATCGAGTACGTCATCGTCGCCGCGACCTCCGGCGCGATGGGTGGCAGCGCCTCCGAGGAGTTCCTGGCCGAGTCCGCGGTCGGCGAGGACACCTTCGTGCGCTGCGTCGAATCCGGCTACGCCGCCAACGTCGAAGCGGTCATCACCCGCGCGCCCGACCCGCTGCCCTACGACGACCTCCCCGCGGCGGTCGTCCACGACACGCCCGGTACCCCGACGATCGACAGCCTGGTCGACTGGGCGAACGCGACGCTCGACGGGCAGTACACCGGCGCCGACACCCTCAAGAACGTGCTCGTGAAACTCCGTGTGCCGGGCGGTGACTGGGAGGTCACCGGCATCGGTGTCCCGGGCGATCGCGAGGTCGACTTCAAGCGTCTCGAGGCCTCCGTCGAGCCCGCCGAGGTCGAATTGCTCACCGACGCCGACTTCGCCGCGAACCCGTTCCTCGTCAAGGGATACATCGGACCGAAGGCGCTGGCCGAGAACGGCATCCGCTACCTCGTCGACCCGCGGGTGGTCGAGGGGACGTCCTGGATCACCGGCGCCGACGAGCCGGGCCGGCACTACGTCGGACTCGTCGCCGGCCGCGATTTCACGCCCGACGGGACGGTCGAGGCCGCCGAGATCCGCGACGGCGATCCGTCGCCGGACGGCGCCGGACCCCTGGTGAGCGCCAAGGGCATCGAGATCGGGCACATCTTCCAGCTCGGCCAGAAGTACACCGACGCCTTCGAGGTGGACGTCCTCGGCGAGAACGGCAAGCCGGTCCGCCTGACCCAGGGTTCCTACGGTGTCGGGGTGTCGCGCCTCGTCGCGGTCATCGCCGAGCAGTCCCACGACGACAAGGGCCTGCGCTGGCCGAAGTCGGTGGCGCCGTTCGCGGTTCACCTCGTCATCGCCAACAAGGACGAGGCCGCCGTCGCCGGCGCCGAGCAGCTCGCCGCCGACCTCGACGCGGCCGGTCTCGAGGTGCTCCTGGACGACCGGAAGGCGTCGCCCGGAGTGAAGTTCAAGGACGCCGAACTCCTGGGGATGCCGACCGTCGTGGTCGTCGGCCGCGGATATGCCAACGGCACCATCGAGATCCGCGACCGCTTCACCGGTGAGGCCACCGAGGTCGCGGTCGACACCGCGGTCGACGCGGTGGTGGCGGCCGCCCGCGGCTGAGCGGGTTCAGCCGCCTGCGGGGGACCCGGGGAACGCCACCGTGACCGGGCTCTCCTGCAGAGCCACCCGCCAGCGCGCGGCGCGCACCGCGCTCTCCGACAGCCCGTCGGCGCCGATCCGACGTCCGGTCTCGTCGTCGGCCTGCTCCAGCAATGCGCGATAGGCGCTCGCACAGTCGATCTCGGCGCCGAGCGCGGCGCGGGCCGCCGTGGTCGGGTCGGTGACCTCGATCGGCAGCGTGTAGCCGGCGGCCGCCAGCGGCGGGGTGTTCCCCGCCGCCTCGATCGTCCGGTCGATCTCGTCGCGTCGGGCGCGATGGGCGTCGGCGTACTCGGCGACGGTGCGTCGACGGGAGGCGGCGACGAAGGCGGTGATGACGCCGTAGGTGAAGATCGCGGCGTTCTCGGTCTCGGCGGCGACGACCAGCGGGTCGTCGGGATCTGCTTGCGCTGCCGGTGAATCCGACGCCGGTGTGTTCACGGGGGACGTCATGCCAGTTGCACCTCTCGCATCGAAGTGACGGCCGCGGCGACCGACCCGGTCAGCCCGGCTGCGTACCCGGCGGCGCCGAGCGCGACCCGGCGGGCCTGCCCGGCCGCGGCGTCGAGATCGGCGCGCAGTCGAGCCAGTGACGGTGCCGCCGGTGGGGCACCCGCCGGGGATGTCGAGGCGGTCGCCGAGGTGGCGGGACGGTCGAGTGTCGCCGCCACCTCCTGGTCGAGCCGGATGATCTCCTCGCGCAGTGCGCGAGCGTGCTGGGCGCGCTGATCGGCCACGACACCGAGTGCGGTGGCGTAGGCGGGCTCGACGGCGACCAGGGCGCGCGCGGTGCTCTCGTCCGCGGACGCCGAGCGCACCAGGGGCACCAGGCTCTCGGCCAGCAGGGTCTCCGCGGAGGGCGACGAATCGCAACCGGTCAGTCCGACGCCGGCCGCCCCGGCACCGACGACGACGGCGCCCGCGAGGAGTCCGCCGCGCAAGGCGGTGCGCCGGTCGATCGGGTGCCGCAGGGTCCGTCGCTCGATCGGGGGCATGCTCACCCGGGACATCATGCCAGCAGTTCTCCGCGCGATCGATCCACTAGTGGTGTGTCTCGGTTTTAGCTAACTCCTTGTTCGAGTGCGGCGCGGGCGCGGGCGACCTTGGCCAGGATCGACCTGGAGGTTGCGGTCCAGACATATGGTGTCGGGTTG
>NZ_SCOC01000090.1:0-1442 GCF_005502615.1 Gordonia sp. ALPHA1B1
CTCGCCAACGAAGAAGTAGGAACGATTGTCTGGTTCGCGGTCAGGACCCACGCCGACACCTTCTGGATCTTCGATGCATTCCCTGACGAGGCCGCTCGCGACGCCCACGCCAACGGCGCCATCGTCGCAGCCCTGATGGCCAACCAGCACCTCCTCGGCGCAGCACCCGAGATCCTTCCGGCCGACGTCCTCGCGTCCAAGCTCCCGTAGTCCGCCAACGCACTAGACGATCGCGCCCCGCCGAGCCGTCGCCAGGTCGCGACGCAACGCAACGCCACGCTGCGTTGCCGAGCGGTGCGAGGCCTATCGGCACACGGACAGGATGCCGGCCGCGAGCGCTCAGCCGGCGAGGGGTCCGTCGCAGAGGAGAGCGACGTCGGTGTCGGGCAGAGCCGTGAGGCCAGCGCATCGCGCGACCACCAGAACCGAATCGCCCCTGCCCTGCGTTTCCGCAGGTCAGGGGCTGTTCGCCGGAGCCGCCTGTCGGAATCGAACCGACGACCTAATCACGTCGGCTTTGCGTCTATCGCTTGATGCGCCCACTGGGCGAACGAGCCGCTGACCTGCGCAAACGCCGAGCGTGGGGGACGCCGCCATCCGGTGGTGACCGACGACGACCGACCAGTACCGACCGTTTCACCGGAGCTTGCGGCGGCGTCGAAGCCGAGCAAGCTCCATTCCTTTAGCTAACCGCGCCCTCCTCCTCGCCGGTCCCGTCGTCGTCGAAGACGTTTCAGGGGTCTTCTCAGATGACGGTGTAGGTCGGCCGAGCGCGTCGGTCCGGAGATAGACGTCGAGGTCTCCCGACGACGGAGGTTCCTACGCCTTCCATCCGAAAGACCTCGACGTGTCCGACGCTACCCCGCCGGCCGGCTTCGGCCGCCCAGACCTGACCGCCTTCGCTCGACTCGACGGCCTCGGTCTGAGCGTGACCGGACAACGGCTTGAACCGGATCGTGCGGTCCTCGCGTGCCGCGTGGTGGAACCAGATCAGTGGTGCCGACGGTGCGGCCGCGAAGGCGCTGCTCGTGACACCGTGATCCGGCGGTTGGCCCACGAGCCGCTGGGCTGGCGACCGACCGTGCTGGAAGTTGTAGTGCGCCGCTACCGCTGTGCCGACTGCGGACACGTGTGGCGCCAAGACACCAGCGCCGCGGCGGAGCCACGCGCGAAGCTCTCGCGCACCGGGCTGCGGTGGGCGCTGGAAGGGATCGTGGTCGCACACCTCACCGTCGCCCGTGTCGCCGAGGGACTCGGGGTCGCGTGGGACACCGCCAACGCGGTCCTGGCTGAAGGCAAGCGGCTGCTGATCAACGACCCCACGCGGTTTGAGGGCGTGAAGGTCATTGGCGTCGATGAGCACGTCTGGCGCCACACCAGGCGTGGCGACAAGTGCGTCACCGTGATCATCGACCTCACCCCGGTCCGCGATGGCGCCGGCC
>NZ_SCOC01000091.1:0-1395 GCF_005502615.1 Gordonia sp. ALPHA1B1
GGGGAGTATCAGATTAACGGTGTAAGTGGCGTTTTCGGTTAGTTGTCTTCGCTGGCCGGCATGCGGTCGGCGAAGGTGATGGCGAATGCGTTGAGTGCTGGTTTCCACCGCATTGTCCATCGTTTCTGTCCGGTGCCGGTCGGGTCGAGCGACCGGGTCACCAGGTACAGGCACTTTAGCGCCGATTGCTCGTTCGGGAAATGCCCACGAGCCCGCACTGCGCGCCGGTAGCGGGCGTTGAGTGACTCGATCGCATTCGTCGAGCAGATCACCTTACGGACCTCGATGTCGTAGTCGAGGAACGGTATGAATTCTTGCCATGCGTTGCGCCACAACCGGATAGCTGCCGGGTACCGGTGCCCCCACTCGGCGTCGAACGCATCCAGCGCCTCGGCCGCGGCTGCAGCGGTGGGGGCGGTGTAGATCGGTTTGATCGCCTTGGCGATAGCATCGCGGTGCTGGCGGCCGGCATAGCGGAATGTGCCCCGGATC
This sequence comes from Gordonia sp. ALPHA1B1, assembly GCF_005502615.1. Classification (NCBI taxonomy): domain Bacteria; kingdom Bacillati; phylum Actinomycetota; class Actinomycetes; order Mycobacteriales; family Gordoniaceae; genus Gordonia; species Gordonia sp. ALPHA1B1. Next base: position 493 of record NZ_SCOC01000091.1, read on the forward strand.
AGATGGATGACACACGTCTGCACCACCGTGTCGGGAAAGACCGCCCCGACCGATTGCGGCAGGCCCTTTAGCCCGTCGCAGACGAGGAAGAAGATGTCGGCTACACCCCGGTTCTTCAGCTCGGTAAGCACCGCCAGCCAGTACTTTGCCGACTCACCATCGCCTTCACCTGCCCACATCCCGAGCACGTCACGATGCCCGGCCAGATCCACCCCGATCGCGGCGTAGATCGGCCGGGGCCCTACCTGCCCATCGCGGATTTTGACATGGATGGCGTCGATGAACACCGCGGCGTAGACGCGTTCGAGCGGACGGGCATGCCAGGTGGACATCTCTTCGAGCACCCGGTCGGTGATCCGGCTGATCGTGTCTTTGGAGACCGCAGCACCGTAGATGTCGGCGAAATGGGCGCTGATTTCACCGGTGGTGAGCCCTCGGGCATACAGCGACAGCACCACCTCATCCACATCAGTCAAGCGGCGTTGGCGCTTCTTCACGATCTGCGGATCGAAGGTGCCTGCCCGGTCCCGGGGGACATCGATCTCGACCTGCCCACACGCATCAGTCAGCACGGTCTTCGATCGAGACCCGTTGCGCGAGTTGCCACTCCCACGACCACGCTGGTCGTGCTTGTCGTACCCGAGATGCTCTGACATCTCTTCATCGAGCGCCGTTTCGAGCACCGTTTTGGTCATCGCTTTGAGCAACCCATCCGGACCGGTCAGGCGGACCCCGGCCTCCCGGGCCTGGCGGACCAGCTCGCGGGCTACCTCGAGTTCATCGACGCTGTGGTCCGCAGGCACCTCGACGATCCCGTCATCGTGTTCATCAGATGGCTCCACAGCCACCAGAGTGTCGGTCATGATGCGACCTTCCTGCCCCCGACACACCGAGGGCGGTAAG
>NZ_SCOC01000092.1:0-1381 GCF_005502615.1 Gordonia sp. ALPHA1B1
TGGCTCTTCTGACGTCGAAGTGGGTTCCTTTTCGCGAGCCTAACGCACGCAACGCCCAGTCTCGCTTAGGTTTTGATTTGCGAAGAACAAGACCAAAGGAGTGGGCGTTGCGCACTGTCAGAGTACTGCAGAAGTTGCTCGGAATCGAGCGTGCCCGTGTTGTGGGTGTCAGGTTCGATGAGGATGACCGCGGGCAGATGGTGGTCGTGTCGCTGGAACTGCACAAGAACGCACGATCACGGTGCCCGCAATGTAAGAAGCGCTGCCCTGGTTACGATCAACCTGCGGCGCCGCGACGGTGGCGACATCTCGACATGGGCGGTTGGCGGTGCTTCCTCGAGTTGCCCGCCAAGCGTGTGCAGTGTCCTCGCCATGATGTGAAGACTGAGTTGGTTCCGTGGGCACGTCCGGAAGCGAAGATGACCAGGGCGTTCGACGACACCGTCGCATGGCTGTGCGCGCACGCCCCGATGACCGCGGTCAGTGCCTATCTGCGGGTCTCCTGGCGGACGGTATCTCGTATCGTCGAGCGCGTGGTCGACGACCATGTCGGACTCACTAAACGCTTGAACGGGTTGCGGCGCATCGGTATCGATGAGATCGCCTATCGCAAGGGCCGCCGGTACCTGGTTGTCGTGGTCAATCATGACACAGGTCAGTTGGTATGGGCGGGTGAGGGCGCCAAAAAGGAGACGATCGAGCGGTTCTTTGATGAACTGGGTGATGTGCGCGCACGCAGGATCACCCATATCAGTGCTGATGGCGCCGAGTACATCGGTGCGGTCCTCGCCGAGCAGGCGCCGGGGGCGTACTGGTGTATGGACCCATTTCATGTGCTGCAGTGGGTCAATCAGGCGTTGGACCGGTGCCGGTCTCGGGTGATGAGTCGGATAGCCGGCTTGTCGAAGGTGGAACGTGGCCGGTTGAGGTGGGCGTTGTTGAAGAATCCTGACAGCCTCACCGAGAACCAGGAGCGGTTGCAGTCCATCGTGGTCAGCGATGCCAACAGTGTGCTGGCCCGTGCGTATCAGATGAAAGAAGAGATACGGCACATACTTTCAGGTGCCTACTTGTCATGTTGGGCGCCGTTGCGGCGGTGGTTGAAGAAGGCGGAGGCTTGTGACATACCAGAGATTCGCACCCTGGCGCCGAGTATCCGTAAACGTGAGGTCCAGATCTTTAACGCGGTCGAGTGTCAGATGAGCAATGCGCGAGTCGAAGCAACGAACTGCCATCTGCGGTCATTGACAAAGCGGTCGTACGGATTTCACACTCCCGACGCTTTGATCGCGATGGCGAACCTCACCAGGGGCGGCGCATGCCCAGAACTCCCACATCGAAACTGACCGAAAACCGCCCACTTTCAGATCAGGAGATCCAC
>NZ_SCOC01000093.1:0-1349 GCF_005502615.1 Gordonia sp. ALPHA1B1
CCCTTCGTGGCAGTGAGAATGGGTGTGGGTGGTTGACCGGGTTTGGGTCTGACTTACTTCGTGGCTGACGGTGCTGTCATGGGCGAGATGTGTCGGCCCGGAACTCCGGTCGATCACCTGCACCAAGTGACCTGTGAGGACCGGGGCGGGTGTGACCTGATTAGGACCCTGTCTGGCTGGTAGGCCGTGACTCTTCACTGTCCTGTCCACCCGCCCCGGTGAGGTCATCCCACACCGCAGTGAAGGGAGACACCGCCAGAATGGCTGAGACAGCAGTGACCACGCAAGTGGTCGTACTCGGAGTCGACACCCATCAACAGACCCACCACGCCGCGATCGTCGCCACCGACGGCCGCCCGCTGGCCGATCGCGAGTTCCCGACCACCACCGCCGGCTACACCCAGTTGTGGCAGTGGGCGTGTGGCTTCGGCCGCGTCGAGGATGCCGCAGTGGAATCGAGCGCCTCCTACGGGGCCGGGTTGACCCGGATGCTCACCGCCGAAGGGGTGCGAGTGATCGAGGTCAACACCCCCGATCTGCCGCGCCGCTACGCCCACGGTAAGACCGATCAACTCGATGCCTACGCCGCAGCGATGGCCGTCATCACCGGCCGCGCGACCGCGGTGGCCAAAGACACCCGCGGCGCGGTCGAATCTATTCGGATGCTCACCGTGGCAAGGGCTTCGGCCGTCGAGGAAGCCACCCGCATCGGTAACCAGATCCGTGACCTGTGTACCACCGCACCAGCCGAGTACGCCGATCAAGCGCGCCAGGCCCGCACCATCGCCAAGCGGGCAGCATTCATCAAAGACTTGCCGGTACCAGCCGAGAAAGCTGATCTGTCCGGGCCGGCCGCGGCGTTCGTGCGCGCTGCGCGGTCGCTGCTCGACCGACACCGACTCGCCCAACAACAAGCCCGGTCTTTGGCCCGCGAACTCACACGACTGCTGAGCAAGCTGGTACCCACCCTGCTCTCGCGCCCGCAGATCGGGCCGATCACCGCCGCCCGCCTGGTGATCACCGCCGGTGACAACGTCGAGCGGATGGGCACCGAGGCACGGTTCGCCAAACTCGTCGGCGCCGCCCCGTTACCGGCATCCTCAGGCAAAACCAGCCGTCACCGACTCAACCGGGGCGGGGACCGGCAAGCCAACAGTGCTCTGCACATGATCGCGGTCGGACGCATGAAATCCCACGCCCCCACCCGCGCCTACGTCGAGCGACGTTCCGCCGAACACAAAACGAAGAAAGACATCCTCCGCTGCCTCAAGCGCTACATCGCCCGCGAAGTGTTCCGCGACCTCACCACTGACCTCGGAGCACTTGACAAGCTATAGGACCCTCTCGCT
>NZ_SCOC01000094.1:0-1315 GCF_005502615.1 Gordonia sp. ALPHA1B1
GAGACCTCGTTTAGGCCACCGCCATCTCGGAGGTGGCTGTCTCACGGTAGCGCCTCTCGTACTCAATGGGCGGGCAGTAGCCGATCGATGAGTGCAGCCGCTCGGTGTTGTACCAGTGCACCCAGGCGGCGGTCTCGCGCTCGACTTCTGCGCGCCCGGTCCACGATCGCTGGCGCTCGATCAGTTCGGTCTTGTACAACCCGATGGCTGATTCCATCAACGCATTGTCGAGTGCATCGCCGACCGACCCGATCGATCCGGCCAAGCCGGAGTCGCGTAATGCTTCGGTGAACGCCAGCGCTGTGTACTGACTTCCGGCATCGCTGTGATGAATCAAACCTGTTGCAGTGAACGAGAAGTCGGTTCTACGTCGGGTGAACAAGGCCTGTTCGAGAACGCTGGTCACCAACGGTGTCGACTTGCTCGTCATCACCCGCCACCCGAGGATTCGACGCGAGTACACATCGACGAGAAACGCGGTGTAAACGAACCCTGCCAGGGTCCAGCAGTAGGTGAAATCAGCCACCCACCACTGATCTGGCCTGGCCGGCAATGACCACTTGCGCTCCACCAGATCAGGATGCCGCGGCGCGCGATCATCGCGCTGGGTCGTGATCGTGCGATGTTTTCCGCGGGTGACTCCGGCGATCCCGCAGATCCCCATCAGTCGGCCCACCTGATCACGGCCCATCTCACGGCCCTCGCGGCGCATCGTGTGCCAGATTTTGCGGACGCCGTACACGCCACGATTGCGATGAAACGCCTGGTAGACCGCGTGAGCGTCGTACGCCTCGGCCAATCGTGTCACCGAGACCGGACCCGCTTGCGTGCGGGCGTAGTAGGTGGACGGGGCGATCTGCACGCCGTGCTCAGTGAGCACTCGGCAGATCGGGGCGACCCCGAACCGACCCTTGTGAGCGTCGATGTAATCAACGATCACCGCAGTCGGCGGTCGACCTCCGCCGCGGCGAAAAACGCCGACGCTGTCTTCAAAATCTCATTGGCCCTTCGCAATTCAGCGTTCTCCTTGCGAAGCGCCGCCAACTCGGCGTCCTGCTCGCCCACCGTCATCGTTCCCCGCGCAGTCACGATCGGCCGGTCCTTCTCGATCCAGTTCCGCAACGTCGCCTGGTTGATATCGAGCAATGCGCCCACGTGTTTCCGGGCGGCGAGCTTTCCGCCGCCATGCTCGGCGAGGTGGTCGTGATACATCCTCACAGCCCGCTCACGCGTCTCTGGATCAAACTTCCTCAGTGCACCCATACCGGCATTCTCCTGGTGAGATCACGGTCTCCACCAGACCCAGGACGGTTCA
>NZ_SCOC01000095.1:0-1300 GCF_005502615.1 Gordonia sp. ALPHA1B1
TGAGCCTCCCCAGTTTGAGTGGACACCGAGATAGTGGGGCCAGGGGTCCTGCTGGAAGGATGTCGACATGTCCAGGAGGCGGTCGTTTACGCCGGAGTACAAGGCTCAGGCTGCTCGTCGGGTGATTGATGGTGGTCGGCCGATCACCGAGGTGGCTCGGGAACTCAATGTGCATGAGAATCTGCTGGGCAAATGGGTTCGGGCTGAGCGGCTTCGAGACGGCGTCGCCGATGATGTTCGCAAGGTGCCGCCCGACCAAGATCTGTCGGCGAGTGAACGCTCAGAACTGACCAGGCTGCGTGCCGAACTCGCCGAGAAGGACCGTGATATCGCATTCCTGAAAAAAGTATCGGCGTACTTTGCGGCGCAGCATCATCGGTGAGTCGTTTCGAACTCATCGCCGCGGAGTGCGCCAACCACGACGTGACGAAACTTGTTGCTCTCCTGGGTGTGTCGCGGTCCGGATTCTACGCGTGGGCAGATCGGCAACATCGTGTCGAGTTGACGCCCCGACAGCAGCGGCGCCGGGATCTGGAAGTGAAGATTCTGGCGCACTGGCAGGCCTCGCGACGCATCTACGGTTCACCGCGCATTACCGCCGATCTGCACGCTGAGGGGGTGGCGGTCTCGGAGAACACCGTCGCCAAGATCATGGCCGAGATGGGCATCGAGGGCATCAGTCCGCGCACGTTCAAGGTCAGGACCACCCAGGTCGATCCGGCCGCGTCGTTCCCGCCGGACCGGGTCGGCCGCGATTTCGATCGCGGCGGCATCAACCTGGTCTGGACCTCCGATATCACCTATCTGACCTGCGGCGAAGGGGACGCCTACCTGTGCGCGATCCGAGACGAGCACTCGCGTCGAGTGCTGGGCTGGTCGCTGGCAGATCACATGCGCACCGAGCTCGTCGAGGACGCGGTGGATGCTGCAGTGCTCACTCGTGGCGGTTCGGTGGCCGGCACCATTCTGCACAGCGACCGAGGCGGTCAGTACACCAGCTACGACATGGCTTCAGCGTGCCGTCGACATGGTTTGCAACGCTCGATGGGCGCGACCGGCATCTGCTGGGACAACGCCGGCGCCGAGTCGTTGTGGTCAACGGTCAAACACGAGAACTACAAGCGCCACGCGTACGGCAGCTACGCGAATCTTGCTGCCGGACTTGACAATTACATCCGATTCTACAACCATGACAGAAGGCATAGCTCGCTAGGGATGGTCTCACCTATCGACTTCGAAATCAGATCACACACAAGTCAGCAAACAAGCTAACCGTGTCCACTTTTTCAGGGGAACCTCA
>NZ_SCOC01000096.1:0-1286 GCF_005502615.1 Gordonia sp. ALPHA1B1
CCCCTGAGGAGGCCCGGAGCCTTCGAGGCTCGTCGCTTGCGCTCCTCACACCTCAGGCAGCGCAGGGCGGGCCGTCACCCCCCCGCCCCCTGAGGAGGCCCGGAGCCTTCGAGGCTCGTCGCTTGCGCTCCTCACACCTCAGGCAGCGCAGGGCGGGCCGTCACGAAGGGTCCGGTACGTTCGGACCGTGACGACCCCGGAAGTCCTGCGCCTGAATTTGGTCGACTTCGTGCGGCAGTCCCGCGCGATCCTCTCGGACATCGACCTCACCATCCGTGCCGGCGAGCGGTGGGCGCTCATCGGCCCGAACGGCGCCGGCAAGTCGACGATCCTGAGCCTGTGCGGCGCGGAACAGCATCCGACGCGCGGGACCGTCCATGTCCTCGGACACCAACTGGGGCGCGTCGAGACCCGGAAACTGCGTGAGTCCATCGGGCACGTCAATCCGCGGCATCCGTTGCGATCGCCGCTGACCATCCGCGAGGTCGTGCTGACCGGCGCGACCGGCACGACCGAGCTGATGGATCACCAGACACCCGCGCCGGAGACACTGGCTCGCGCCGACAAGCTGATCGAGATGTTCGGCCTGGGCGCACTCGCGTCGGCGCCGTGGACGAACCTGTCGCAGGGCGAGCGCGGCCGAACGCTCATCGCCCGCGCGCTGCTGTCCGATCCACGACTCCTGCTACTCGACGAGCCGTCGACAGGCCTCGATGTGGCCGCACGCGAACGACTTCTGCAGACCGTCGACCGACTCCACCGCACGCACCCCGAACTCGCGACCGTGCTCGTCACCCATCACCTCGAGGAACTGCCCGCGACGACCACCCACGCCCTGCTGGTGACCGGTGGGCGAATCCTCGCCGCGGGCCCGGTCGACGAGGTCCTGACCACAGCGCTGGTGACCGAGTGCTTCGACCACCCCATCGAGATCACACACCGCGACGGCAGGTGGTCGGCGCGGGGTGTCGCGACCACTGCTCCCTGACTGAAGCACCGCGAGTACGGGCTCCCGCCGCTCCCGAGCAGTGGGCAGCCCGCTTGTGACTGATGGGGTTTCTGTTCACCTCAGTTCACCACGGTTCACCGCTGGGGAGTGAGTGACTCCGATTGATGCACAGTTGGATTCGACGACATCGAGGTTGTGGAGAGACCTCGTCGTCGAACATTTTGGGCTCTTCTGACGCCAAAGTGGGTGTCTTCTCGCGAGCCTAACGCACGCAACGCCCAGTCTCGCTTAGGTTTTGAGTTGCGAAAACAAAGACCTAAGGGAGTGGGCGTTGCGC
>NZ_SCOC01000097.1:0-1281 GCF_005502615.1 Gordonia sp. ALPHA1B1
AGTGGGCGTTGCGCACTGTCAGAGTACTGCAGAAGTTGCTGGGAATCGAGCGTGCCCGTGTCGTGGGTGTCAGGTTCGATGAGGATGATCGTGGGCAGGTCATCGTGGTGACACTGGAGCTGCACGCGAACGCACGATCACGGTGCCCGCAGTGTAAGAAGCGGTGCCCTGGTTACGATCAGCCACCGGCACCGCGACGGTGGCGACATCTCGACATGGGTGGCTGGCGATGCTTCCTCGAGTTGCCCGCCAACCGCGTGAAGTGTCCTCGCCATGGTACGAAGACTGAGTTGGTTCCGTGGGCACGTCCGGAAGCGAAGATGACCAGGGCTTTCGACGACACCGTCGCATGGCTGTGTGCGCACGCCCCGATGACCGCGGTGAGTGCCTATCTACGGGTTTCCTGGCGGACGGTGTCTCGTATCGTCGAGCGCGTGGTCGACGACCATGTCGGACTGACTAAACGCTTGAACGGGTTGCGGCGTATCGGCATCGATGAAATCGCTTATCGCAAGGGCCGCAAGTACTTGGTCGTCGTGGTCAACCATGACACAGGTCAGTTGGTGTGGGCGGGTGAGGGCGCCAAGAAGGAGACCATCGAGCGATTCTTCGACGAACTGGGTGACGTGCGAGCACGCAAGATCACTCACATCAGTGCTGATGGGGCCGAATACATCGGTGCGGTCCTCGCTGAGCAGGCGCCGGGGGCGTACTGGTGTATGGACCCATTCCATGTGCTGCAGTGGGTTAGTCAGGCGTTGGACCGGTGCCGGTCTCGGGTGATGAGCCGGATAGCCGGCTTGTCGAAGGTGGAACGCGGCCGATTGAGGTGGGCGTTGTTGAAGAATCCTGACGACCTCACCGAGAGTCAGGAGCGGCTGCAGTCCATCGTGGTCACCGATGCCAACAGTGTGCTGGCCCGTGCGTATCAGATGAAAGAAGAGATAAGGCACATACTTTCAGGTGCTTACTCCTCGTGTTGGGCGCCGTTGCGGCGCTGGTTGAGGAAGGCGGAGACCTGCGATATACCCGAGATTCGCACCCTGGCGCCGAGTATCCGTAAACGTGAGGTGCAAATCTACAACGCGGTCGAGTGTCAGATGAGCAACGCGCGAGTCGAAGCAACGAACTGCCATCTGCGGTCATTGACGAAGCGGTCATACGGATTTCACACACCTGACGCTTTGATCGCGATGGCGAACCTCACCAGGGGTGGCGCATGCCCGGAACTTCCACATCGAAACTGACCGAAAACCGCCCACTTTCAGGTCACGAGATCCA
>NZ_SCOC01000098.1:0-1250 GCF_005502615.1 Gordonia sp. ALPHA1B1
ACCGCTGGTTTCAGTGTCAGGGTTGTCTAGCCACTTCGGTGGTGGTTGGGTTCTGACCATCAGGCATCTGGCTCTACCGCTGGTTACCGCCCCTGGCTGTATTGGGCTGGTGTTGGCTCATTGTGCCGATGCCTGGTGTGTCAGGACCGGCCGGCGTGACTTGATAGGAGCGTGGCATCGCCCCGACTGAGATGTGTCCGCCGACCGGCCCGACTGTCGCCACTCCACTCTGACAGGAAGGCATCTTCCATGATCGTTATCGGTGCCGATGTGCACAAGCGCACGCACACCTTCGTCGCGGTCGACGCTGTCGGCAAACAACTCGGATCCACGGTGGTGCCGGCCACGACGGCCGGTCACCGCACAGCCATGCAGTGGGCTCACGCTCGTTTCGGTACCGAGGTGTTGTGGGCCATCGAGGACTGCCGCAACATGTCGGCCCGGCTGGAACGCGACCTGCTGGGCGCGGATCAGAAGGTGGTGCGGGTAGCGCCGCACTTGATGGCCGAACATCGGCGTACCGGACGTGAACGCGGCAAGTCCGATCCGATCGACGCGTTGGCTGTGGCTCGGGCCGCTGCACGCGAACCCGACCTTCCGGTGGCGTCTCACGATGCCGTGTCCTACGAGATGAAAGCTCTCGTGGACTATCGGGATTGCCTTGTGCGCGAACGAACCTCGAAGATCAACCGGGTGTTGTGGCGGGTGCATCAACTCGATCCCGAGTACCACATCAAAAAGGGTGGGTTGACGGCGAAGAAGCATCAGAAAGCACTGCAAACCTGGCTGGAGCCTCAAAGCAGTGTCGATGCCCGCCTGGCCGGCAAGGAAGTCGCCGCCATCTACGACCTGACCGTGGAGATCAATGAGGTCGAAAAGGAGATCACCAAGAAGGTTTCCGACGCGGTGCCCACCCTGTTGGCGATGCCCGGCTGTGGCGCGCTCAGCGCCGCGAAACTCCTCGGCGAATCCGCCGACATCACCCGCTTCCCCGGGGAGGCCCAGTTCGCCCGCCACGCGGGAATCGCCCCAGTGCCGGTGTGGTCGGCCAACCCCGGACGCCATCGACTCACCCGGTCTGGCAACCGCCAGATCAATGCCGCGATCCACCGCATCGCGCTGACCCAGGCACGCATGCCCGACACCCTCGGCCACGCCTATTACGAGAAGAAGAAGGCCGAAAACAAGACCCCTCGCGAGGCGATGCGCTGCCTCAAACGCCGCCTCGCCCGCGTCGTCTACAACCACCT
>NZ_SCOC01000099.1:0-1204 GCF_005502615.1 Gordonia sp. ALPHA1B1
TGAATCACCCTAGGTTTTGTGCCGCCTCCAATGTGGGCTGGTCCTCGGGTCCGAGGCCAGCGTAGTGGAGCGTTTCGAACTCGGTCGGGGGAATCTGGCCGATACTCGAGTGCAACCTGCTGTTGTTGTACCAGTCGACCCAACCAGCGGTCGCGAACTCGACGTCGGAGATCGTCCGGTACGGGCCGGAGTGGAAGATCGTGGTCCGGATGCACTCGGTCTTGTACAAGCCGTTCACCGACTCGGCCAGCGCGTTGTCGTAGGCGTCCCCGACCGATCCGATCGACGCTGCGATGTCTTCCAGTCGCAGACGCTCAGTCAGTGTAACTGATGTGTACTGACTGCCGGCATCCGAATGATGAATCAGCTCAGCAGCTTTCACCGGATGCCCTTCCCGATTGCGCTGCCACAGTGCCATCCGAAGCGGGACCGTGACCAACTCCACCGTCTTCGAAGTCGACGCATGCCACGCCACGATTCGACGGGAGAACACGTCGATGATGAACACCACGTACACCCACCCAGCCCAGGTCCGGCAGTAGGTGAAATCGGTCACCCAGACCCGGTTCGGTTCGGCAGCACTGAACTGTCGGTTCAGCAGATCCTCCGCGCGCACACCATCAGCGGAGCGGACGGTAGTGCGGACTCCCTTGGACCTTCGAATCCCATTGTGGCCTAGTGTCTTCATCGCTCGATCAACAGCACCATACGACACCCCCGGCAGCATTGTGCGGTGCAGATGGGCGCGCATCTTCACCCGCCCGTAGAGGCCCTCCGGAGTCATCTTCCGCCGGCCGTCGTCACCGGTACGCCAGACCACGGTGCGCACCGCATCGACGACGTGGGCATCGGAGACCGTCCGTGCGGCAGGCGTGCGTGATCGCCATGCCCGGTAGGTTCGTGCGGCAATCTGGCAGCCCTGCTCACGCATGACCCGGCAGATCGACTCGACCGCAAAACCGTTGGCACGCATCTGATCTATGAACGCCACGATCATCGGTTGCGGGGGTCGAGTTCCCCCGCGAAGAAAGTCGTCGCTGCTTTCAGAATGGCAACGTCCTCTCGCAGCTGCTTGTTCTCCGCCTTGAGGCGCTTGATCTCGGCGGACTCCTTCGAGGTGGTCCCGGAGCGGGCGCCGGCATCGACTTGGGCCTGCACGGCCCAGCGGCGTACCGTCTCCCCGCCGACACCGACTTGCTTGGCG
>NZ_SCOC01000009.1:0-176335 GCF_005502615.1 Gordonia sp. ALPHA1B1
CGTGATACATCCTCACAGCCCGCTCACGCGTCTCTGGATCAAACTTCCTCAGTGCACCCATACCGGCATTCTCCTGGTGAGATCACGGTCTCCACCAGACCCAGGACGGTTCAGTAGAACCTGGCGTGCGGCCCGGTCGGTTATGGCCGTACCACAGGTCGTTGACCCTTTCGATCAAACGCTCATGCACGACCAGGGCGAGTTGACGACGGGCGCCCGCTCACTGTCTCAGGCACTTCTCGCGGTCGCCCGCAGCGACAATCCCTGGTCGAAGGGGCCCCACTCTAAGTCGGGTTCGGCGTTCAGGCCATCGTCCTCGGAGCCGCGGGACAGGGTGTCGATCTTGATGATCGCTGGGCTGGGGGCGTCGACCAGGTACACCATGATGTCGCCGGCAGCATACGTTCGTGGGGTCAGCCAGACGAGATCGTCAACATCCGGGTCGTCGTCGTCGCCAGGGAAGAAGCTATTTACGGCTTGCCGCCACGGCTGAAGCAGGCATAACTGCACTCGTCGGCCGTCCGCATTGCCGGTGCCGGCGACCCGTGGGGTTCTCCTGCGGGCTACGATTCGGCCCATTCAGCGAATTCCTTCCACGAGATCGGAATACGCTTCTGCCCGTGCTTGGGTCGCCACTGCAGATTGCCCTCAGAAACGTAAAGGGTGCCGAGAGTTCTCCCGTCGATCGCGACATCGAACTCGAAGTCGATGCCAGCAACGCGCACCCTACTGGCGCTGAATCGCACGTCGTGATCAGCCACGATGATCCTCCCAACAACGGCACAGTCTGGTGTCGATCCCTCTCGCGAACGTAGCGAACGACCATGTCTCGGGCAATGATCTGCCCGGAACCGATGCCAGCTCACCGGGCCAGCGATCGCCGGTTGCTTCCAGACCTGACCAGACCCCCCGGGGCGGATTGCTCATGTAAAAGGAGTGCGGTGAGGGCTGTCAGCGGCCGAACAGTGCTCGTTCGATCACATCCGGGGTGGTGTCGAAGTCGTGGGCCCAGTCCGCAGCCAAATCAAGGTAACGGCCGTACATGTCAGCCGGGCCGTCGATCTCCCACTCTTCGGTGGTCACTCGACGCAGACTGTCTACAACCCTGCTGTCATAGATCAGTGGGCGGCCTGTCAACGCATTGGCGTCGTACCCGCCGAAGTAGAGGAACTTGGTGAAGAAGCCCGCCGCCAGTCCGGTGATTTTCAACCGGTTGCGCCCGCTGAGGGCTTTGTAGGCGCTGACCGGCCCCTCGGTCCGCACGACAGCCAGAGCCTTGGCGAGCTTCTCCGCGGCGTCGGGCTGGCTGAGGGGACGCAGCGCCCGCACCATCGTCAGGCCCGGACTCGTACCCCACACCACACACGCCACGTGCAGTTGCGCCGCTACGATCGGCGACCCGTCCTGCACCGCTCGGGCTGCGACCTCAAAGACATCGCGGCGCGAAACCACTCGATAGCGACCACTGCCCGCCGACACACTGTCGAGCTCGTCAGGCCACATCGCAGCATCCGGCAAGCGTGCGCGCACCGCAGCCGGATCGAACCGAATTGACTGGCCCAAGACCCATTCGCGATCGGGAACAGAACCGTCGGGAAACAAGGTAGTCAACGCGATCGGCATTCCTTCACGCTACCGGCAGATAACCGGAGGTACGCGAACGATGTGTGACATAAGGTCACTTCACCCTTCGCGCGCCGTCGGTGGCGGCGGACTAGGTTTGGATGGCGTTGAGATAGCCGTGATCATGTAGTCGGTCGGGACCGGGTCACTCAGCAAGTCGTGTGACCCCCTTCCGTGAAAGTGAGAGTCACCGTGCAGCCAGACAACCCCGATGCCGTGTTCGTTGACGACAGCGGAGACACCGCCGGCCGGGCATTGATGACCATCGTCTCCGCGCAGCACGAAGAACTGGTGATCCTGACCGTCCAAGGCAGCATCGACGTTCTCACCGCACCACAACTGTCCGAGGAGGTGACGAACGCGCTGCACGGACAACCACGAGGCCTGATCATCGATCTGACCACCACCGACTTCCTGGCCTCGGCCGGCATGGCCGCACTCGTCGCCGCCCACGAGGCGATCGCACCGACCGGACTGTTCGGAGTCGTGGCCGCCGCACCCGCAACGTCGCGGCCGCTGACGCTCATGGGCCTGGACCAGACAATCGTCCTCTACCCCACCCTCGCCCACGCCGTCACCGCCATGACCAGACCCACCGGAATGAGCGGCAGCCCGACTGGGTAAACACGACGGCGTGGACTCATCACAGCACCTCGATGGCGACTCCACCGGTGACTTCGAACGATCGGTCGAGGCCACCGCCGAGGCCGCCCACAGACTGCGCGAACTGTTCACCGTGTGGGTGACAGCAACCGTCGAGGCCGACACCGAACGCCGCGCCGACATCGTCTTGGCCGTCTACGAAGCGATTGCCAACGCCACCGAACACGCCTACAAAGACGCTCGAGAGCCAGGCGCGGTCACCGTGCGCAGCCGCCGCCGCCCCAGCGGCACCCTCGAAATCACTGTCACCGACACCGGCACCTGGGACCTCAGCCCCGCACAGCGCTTCCGCGGCCGCGGACTCGCACTCATCACTGCGCTCAGCGACACCCATGCGCTTACCACCGGACCCGACGGCACCACCGTCACCATGTGCTGGCAGCCGACGCCCGTCCTGACGACATGATATCTAGTATCAGATTTCGAAACTACCTGCGGCAGAATCGAATTAGACGATACTCGCCCGGCAGCACTCACGTGCGGTCTTTCCAGCGCTCGTTGGCTGATTGTCGGGTCATGCCGGTCGCCGCGCCGATGTCGGCCCACGAGCGACCCAGCCGGCGGGCCTTGGCCACCGCGGCGTCGAGCAGTGCGTCGGCGTCCCTGCGGGCCTCCACGGCCGCCCGGATCTCGTCGTCGATGTCGATCGAATCGAGATGCTCACGCCGCCACAATGCTTGGGCGGCCGCCGCGACATCGGGCCGCACGTTGACGTCGAGGTCGATGTCGGGGGCGAACACCTGGTGGCGGGCCAGGTCCTCGAGGGACGCTGAGGGCACCCGCGTCCACTGGACGGGATCGGTCCAGGTCGACACATCAGAGCTGGTTCGCCGGGCGCAATTGCAGGACAACAGCCAGCCGACGATCTCGGCCGACGGCCGCCGACGATCCTCGTCCGGGTGCCGGCCGGTCCCGACGATCTCGTAGTCAACGCCGTCGACCATGGTCGACCCGTGGCTCTCGGCCCCGTCCTCGAAGAACGGCACCAACGCCGCCTCGTGCAAGTGCGTGGCGCTCTCGTGTACCCAGCCCATGCCGATAGGGTAGACCCGCTGTGTCAGGATAACCAGACACAAGAGTCGGGTCGCGTCAGGAGTACCTGACATAACGCAACATTATCGGCGTTAACATGACGGAAGTATCAGTAGCTGCGGTTACTGCCGTTTACCTGCGATAATTCCGCGGGTGTGGCGCGACGGTGAGGTCGTCCTGCTCCGCGCTGAGGACCTGGCGGCTATTCGGGGCGGGCGATGGGTTTGTCGTCCTGATTAGGTGGTGTCGAAGTCGACCTCGACTCGGAACACGTCGGCTCGAAGCCAGGAGATCGTGAGTTCCACGGGGCGGTGGTTGCGTGCGGCGGCATCGGTGCGGGACCGGATAGAGATGACCGGTGGGCGGCCGCTCAGTTCGAGGTGCTCGGCGACGTGGGGTGGCGCGGGGTCGATGGAGACGCCGAACCATCCGCGCTCGGGTTCCAGTTTGTAGTGGGTGGCCAGGGTGTCGTGCAATGAGTCGGCTGGGCCGAGGATCTGGGGTAGGTCGGGGACGAGTTGGGGGTCGAGGTAGGTGTCTGCGTAGCCGACGAGCTCGTGGTTGATGTATCGGTTCCGGGAGAGTGCGAGCAGTTGTCTGCGTGCTCCGACTTTCATGCGGCCACGGATCTCGGTTGGGGGGGTCTCGAGTCGCCATCCGGTGGTGCGAACGTCTGGGGTGAATCCGGCTTTGCGGACGCTTGCGCTCCAGGACGGTGGGATGTGTCGACTGATGGTGTAGTCGATGCGTTGGGACACGAAGGTGCCGCTGCCCTGTCGGCGGCGCACCAGGTAGCGCCTCTCCAGCTCGGTCAGTACTGCTCGGGCGGTGAGCCGGCTGACGCCCAGGATGCGGGCTAGTTCGTCTTCTGAGGGGAGCCGAGTGCCGACGGGCTGGTTGGCAATTGTCTCGGCGAGCGCGTCGGCGGCGGAAAGGTACACCGGTACCCGAGGACTGGTTTTGGTGGGTGCGGCGTCGCTGATGGGCGTGATCATACTGCGGGAACGGAGGAGGTCGACGGTTTCCGCGGGTCGTTGACGGCTCCGTCGGGCATTTTGCCTGCGAGTGATTGCAGGATGGATCTCGCCGCGTGTTCCTCGATCGCCAAGCGTGCCGTCGCGACCGCAGATCCGAGGTGCGGGGTGAAGAGGGTATGGCTCGTCAGTTCCATCAGGTCCGGGTGCAGGCCGCTGGGGCGGTCGGGTCGGGAGAGGTCCTCGAACTCGAACACGTCTGCGGCATATCCGCCGAGGTGTCCGCTGCGCAGGAGCTCGGCCACTGCGCCTTCGTTCACCACTGAGCCTCGTCCGACGTTGACCAGCAGCGCTCCGGGTCGCATCGATGTCATCGCCTCGTGGTCGAGCAGGTGCAGTGTGTCCGCCGTCAGGGGGGCGCAGACCACCACGGAGTCGCTGTGCTGCAGAAGCTCGGCGAGTTCCACCCGTTCCATACCGATCGACGCCGCGGTTGCGGACGGCACCGGATCGGGGTCGTGGTAGAGAAGTCGGGGATTGAATCCGGAGAGCATTTGCGCCACGGCCCGGCCGAGTACGCCGGCGCCCACGATGCCAATCGTGGAGCCGACGAGTGTGCGTCCGTAGAGCACCGGCCGCCAGCCGCGGAAACCGGCTCGCACGGTGCGGTCACCGGTCGCGACGTGTCGAGCGAGGCCGATCAGCAGCCCGACTGCCAATTCCGCGGTGGGTTCGGTGAGTAAGTCCTCGACTCGGGTGAGCCAGATGCCGCGCTCGGTGCAGGCGCGAACGTCGATGTTGTCGTAGCCCTTGAGTGCGCCGGCGACCACCTGCAGTCGCGGGCAACCGTCGAGGAACTGCGCGGTGATCTGGTCGGGCATGAACGCCATCAGCCCGTCGGCGTGTGCCACTCGGCGTTTCAGTTCGGATGCCGGGAGGCTGTCGTCTTGCTGGTTCGGCACCACGTCGCACTCGCGGCCGAGCATGTCGAGGATCTGGGGATGCACCCGGTGGGTGAGAACGACCACCGGGCGCGCGGACGCGTTTGTCATTGGAACCTTCTTCGTAATGCTCCGCCGAGGGCGTCGACCACGGTGACGGTGGCGAGGATGACGAGCAGGATTGCGGAGACTTCCTGGTACTGGAGGGTGCGGAGGGCGGCGATCAGCTCGAATCCGATGCCGCCGGCGCCGACGACGCCGACGACTACCGAGGCGCGGAAGTTGAGCTCCCACCGGTAGACGGTGACGTCGGCCATTTGGGGCAGCACCTGCGGCAGGATGCCGTGCAGGATCACTTGTGCCCGGGTGGCTCCGGCGGCGCGGGCGACCTCGACGGATGCTTGATCGGCGCGTTCGATCGAGTCGGCGAAGAACTTTCCGACCATGCCGGCGGAGTGGATACCCAGCGCCAGTGCGCCGGGAAGGGCGCCGAAGCCGACGGCGGCGACGAACACGATCGCCATGATCAGCTCGGGCACCGATCGCAGGGTGTTGAGGACCAGGCGCGCGACCGCGTAGACGGTGGGGTGCGGGGAGGTGTTACGGGCCCCGAGCAGCGCGAGTGGGACCGACAGCAGGACCGCCAGTGCGGTGGCCGCGATACTCATCGACATCGAATCCCACAGTGGGCCCCACCACCGGTTGATGTGGGTGAAGTCCGGGGGCCACATGTCGCCCAGGAGGTCGGCGATGTCGGCCAGCCCGGTGATCATCCGTTCGCCGTCGAGTAGTCCCACCGCCCAGACGCACACCAGCACCAGGACGCCGACGACGCCCATGGCGGCGCTGTTGCGCCCCCAGCCAATCCACACCCGACGGGAGATGTCCCGGTACTGTTCTTCCCGCCGTTCCTCGACGGGGTCCGGCAAAGTGTCGGCGGTCACTGGTAGTCCGCCAGGTCGATGTCCAGCAGGGGCGCGAGGTCGCGCACCGCGTCGTAGTCTTTATCGGTCACAGGTCCGAAACCGGCGGCCTCGAACGCCTCGAGCACGGCGTCGTCGTCGAGTTCTAAAAACGCCGCCCGCACCTTGTCCTTGAAGTCCTCGGGCAGATTCGTCTGCATAGTCCACGGGTAGTTGTAGTAGGGCTCGGACTCCTGGACGGTCACGACCACCTCAGGGTCAATGGTCCCGTCTCGGACCATGCGCTCGTAGATGGGCAGGCTCATGCCGCCCGCGTCGGCGTTGCCGTTCTGCACTGCCAGCGCCACCGCGTCGTGGGCGCCGACGTGCTGTTCTTCGTAGTCGCCGTCGTCGACGCGCAGGTCCGCTTCCTCGGCGAGCATGGCCTTGGGTATCAGGTGGCTGGAGGTGCTGGCCGGGTCTCCCCACGCGACGGTCTTGCCAGCGACGTCGTCGAGTGTGGTGATGCCGGAGTCGGCATTGGCGAGAAACACCCCTTGGTAGGTGGGGGCAGCGCCTTCTTCCTCCTGCAGCGCGGCGAAGGGCTCGATGTCGGCCTGCTCCTGGGCGAGCACGTAGGACAATGGCCCGAAGTAGGCCAGGTCCAACCGGCCGCGGGTCATCGCCTCGATCATCGAGGAGTAGTCGGTGGTGACGATGAGTTCGACCTCGACGCCCAACTCGTCCTCTAGGTATTCCTTGAGCGGTTCGTTGTCCTGGATCACTTGAGACGCGTTCTCGTCGGGCAGCAGGGCCACGCGGAGGGTCTCAGGCACCTCGCCGGCGGCAGGCTCGGAGGTGGAGCCGGAGCCGCAGCCGGTGAGAACAAGCGCGAAAGAGATCAGCGCCGCCAGGGCGGCAACTGTGGAACGGGCTGGTCTGGTCATTGTGAAGAACTCCAGGATCTGGTGAATGTGATTCGGGTGATGCGAACAGCTTCCGGTCAGCGGACACCAGCAGCGAGGTGGCCGGTGACAGTACTGGTGACGGCGTCGCCGTCGGATTCCCCGTTGGGTTCCTCAGTGACGCCTTCGTAGATGAGTCGGATGGCGTCATCGGTGACATCGGACGCGGGGCTGTCATGCACGATCTCGCCGTGTGCGAGGCCGACGATGCGGTCGGCGTGCTCAAGGGCCAGGTCGACCTGGTGGAGGCTGGCGACGAGTGTGATGCCGTTGTCGTGACAGACACGGCGCAACAGCGCCATCACTCGGCCTGCGGTGGCCGGGTCGAGGCTGGCAACCGGTTCGTCGGCGAGGATCAGCTGCGGCTGTTGGGCGAGTGCGCGGGCGATGCCGACGCGCTGCTGCATGCCGCCGCTGAGATTGTCGACCCGGGTGAGCGCGTTGTCGAGCAGACCCACCTGGTCGAGCGCCTCGAGGGCGATGCGCTCGTCGGCGCGACCAGCGGGCAGGAGACCGTGCCAGAAACTGTGGTAGCCGACTCGGCCGAGCAGCACGTTGCGCAGCGCGGTGTACCGCGGGACCAAATGGTGGTGCTGGAAAACCATGCCAGTGCGCCGGCGATGCCGTCGTAATGCACGGCGCGAGTCCAGTGCCGGGAGACCGGCGGCACGCACAGTCCCGGTGGTGGGCTGCACGAGCAAATTTATGCACCGCAGCAGCGTCGACTTGCCGGCTCCCGAAGGACCGAGCAGCACGGTCACCTGCCCGGCCTCGATCGTCAGGTCGGTTCGGCGCAGCGCCTGCACGCCCCCCTTGTAGGTCTTGCTCACCTCGACGAGCTCGATCATGGAAACCCCTCTATAGGACTTGGTCGAACACCCCGAAACCTATAGAGGACTTACGAACGGGCGATTAGGGTTGAGAGAACGGTGAGTGAACCCCGTCCGACCATCCGATGCCGGTGAACGGCCGATGGCTTCCGCGTTCATGCGACGGCCATAGGGCCCTGTCAGAATGTGTCGTCATGACCTTTGGGAACTCGTGTTGGACGCCGACAGATTTTGTGATCGGCCACGTCACAGCGGTGCTGCCCCATCGGGTGGTGGATAACGCAAGAGTGGTGGTGCGCGAGGGTCGGATCGCCGAGGTGGGCCCACACCCGCCGGGTGCCGGCTGCACCCTGGACGCCCACGGCGCCCACTTGCTGCCGGGCCTGGTCGATGTCCACACCGACATCCTCGCGCGGGAGACCCGGCCGCGACCGGGCGTCGTCCTAGACCCTGCCTTCGCACTGATGTCGGCGGGCGGCCGTCTACGCGCGGCAGGTATCACGACCGCCTTCCATGGCCTTGCGTTCCAGGAGCGCTCCATCGTGGGAACGACGATCGGTTCCCCCGCTGCGGCAGAATTGTCCGATTCGCTGCGTCACGCTGACGACACCCAGGTCGACCACCAAGTCTTGCACCGGTTGGACGCCCGCTGCGAGTACGGCCGGACGCTGCTCGCAACGGAGCTGGCCGCATTCGACGACTCCGCGGATTCTGAAACGCGTCGGAGCATCACCACACCGAATGATCCCCCACACGCACGGGTACCGATCGTCTCTCACGAGGACCACACACCGGGGCAGGGGCAGTTCGCCGACCCCACGACCATGCAGCGGTGGCTGATCACCAACGAGGGCATGGCCGAGGCTGCTGCGGTCGACCACGTCGACCGGTGGCGTTGCACCCGCGCCGAACGTCTCGCCGTGCGCGACCGCACCCTCACGTGGCTGGGCGACCTGGCCCGGACCGGACACATCCGGCTCTTCGGCCACGACCTGGCCACCCCGGAAGACGTCGCGGCTGCCGCCGACCGCGGCTGCACCGTGGCGGAGTTCCCAACGACCCTGGACGCCGCCCGTGCCGCCCGCGACCGAGGCATGCTCGTCGTTGCTGGCGCCCCGAACGTCGTCCGTGGCGGCTCCCACACCGGGAACGTCTCGGCAGCCGAGCTCGTCGTCGCCGGTGTGGCCGACTCCCTGGCCAGCGACTACCTTCCCTCCTCGATGCTCCCAGCCGCAGTGCGACTTGTGCGCGACGGTGTCCTCTCACTCCCGCACGCCGTGCGGCTGATCACCTCAGGCCCGGCCGCCTGTGTCGGTCTCAACGACCGTGGCGTGCTGACCGAAGGCTTCCGAGCCGACCTGGTCCTGACCGACCTCAGCAAGACGTGGCCCGTCGCCCACGTCATTTCGACTCAGTCGCATACCGCTGCCCGCGAGTAGCTCGGATTCAGCGGCAGTAGGCCACGAGGACTGTCACCGCTTCGGCTGTCTCACACCAGTCCGACGGAGGTGAGCACCGATGACCTGATGCAACTCCCCGCCTGACCGCAAGCGAAGGATCAGAAACGAGTTACACCACCACACGGGGCTTGACCGGACTCTCGACTGACCACGGCGTCGAGGGGAGCGAACCTTCCTCGGACGTCACACCGAAAATGACCGCACACGCAGTCCGCGCTGTCAGCGGCAATCGGTCGCCCACTGACCAGCAAGCATGACGGAATATGACATTATCGGCGGAAGTGGACTACTGGACCATGAAGGGTCCAGCTAGCGGGTCTTGAAGGTCATATGTTCCTGCCCTAACGGAAGCGCCAGCGGTTTCTAGTCGATACTTGAGATCGAGCCGACTGTCCCACTTTCCGTCGAGCTTGATCCAGTTGAACCCGGCGATATCTGAAATTTCCCTGGACGGCCCGCTCTTGACAAATATCGTGCGCTCGGGGGCCATGGCGAATGACATTCCAGCTTCCAGAAGTACGTTCGGTCGAGCTTGACCTTGAGGGGTTCGATCCGGATCTCCGGTCTCGGAGAATTCGTCCTTAACTCGGGCGAGGTCGTCTGGGGAGAAAATTACGATCGTGGCTGAGGCATGCAGCATTCCGGCACGGACAATATCGTAAGTGTGCGGTTGGGGTTCCCCGGTCAGTTTTACTGCCTCTGACCACGAGATGTCATGAAGCCCCAGAAACAATAGATATGTTCTAAGGGCAACAAGCGGACGTGCGTCTCGGCCGTGAACTATAAATATCTTGGCGGGATCTCTATTCTCAATTGGCGTGTCAGGGGACTGTATGGCTGTAACCGGCTTAGAGACTGCGGAGCGCTCATTTTCAAGGGCGCCGTTGGATGCACGAAGGTCGTCAACGTCCCGACCATCTGGCAGGGTGTACCCGCTCTCGGTGAGCGATATGCCTCGAGGGTCCAGTACGCGCTTGCGCAAGTTGGCGTATGAAGGATTGCTGTCGGATGTGTCAGCGTAGCTGTTTTCTACGTATAGGAAGTTTAGAAGCTCAATAAGGAGTAGATCAGTGTTCGGACCGTTAAAGATGTGCTGCACTATCTTGTTGCTTCGTTCTCCTTTATTTCCCTCGGTTGTAATGCCAAGTGGCCCCTCGAACGTGTCAATTCCAGAATGGGTTGTGCCCTCGCTTAGGCTGGAAGCGAAGTAGCGGGAATCGGCGCGTTTAAATGTCGCGGAAGGCATCGAGCGATGTTACCGCAGTGGGAGGGGTGAGGCAGGCAGGTGATCCGGCCGTGAACGGGCAACGTCCTGGTGGGGTACACCCGTGCGGGACGATGCGCCGCCGGCAGTCGCTGCTGTGTCACAGGGTCTAGTTTGATACTTATGAAACGTTCTCCCGGGGGGTCTAGGATCTATTGATACAGATTCCGGGCGAAAGGGTCCCCTCATGGCTGATCGGATCGGGACGTTGCTGAATCGTTCGGGTGGCGAGGAGGTGCTCATCGTCAGCCGCGGGAAGGTGCGGACTCGGTTCCGTCGTCGGGATGAGTTGGGTTGGAACTTTCGGGTGGAGTCGACGGACTCGGAGAACGTCATCGAGGTAACGCCAAAGCCGAAGCCAGATCCGAAGCCGGCTCGCCGATCTTCGCATGCGCGTGGGCAGCGGGTGGCGTACGTGCGGGTGTCAGCCGCGGATCAGAACGAGGCGCGTCAGCTCGAGGCGGTGGGGGAGTGCGACCGGGTCTATATCGAGAAACAGTCGGCACGCTCGCGCGCTGATCGCGTAAAGCTCGAAGAGTGCATCAGGTATCTGCGGGACGGTGATGAGCTGGTTGTCGCGTCGATGGACCGACTCGCTCGTTCCCTGGTTGATCTCAAGCAGATCGTCGGCGAGGTCACCGCGAAGGGTGCGAGTGTGCGGTTCGTCCACGAGCGGGCCACCTACGCTGCCGGTGCCCAGGATCCTCGAGCCGACCTGATGCTCTCGCTGCTCGGGGCGTTCGCAGAGTTCGAGCGGGCCATCATTCGCGAACGCCAGGCCGAGGGTATCGCCATCGCCAAGGCGAAGGGCAAGTACAAGGGACGCAAACGCGTCCTGACTGAGGAGCAGATCGACAAGGCCCTTGCCCGTATCGAGGCGGGGGAGGGGCCGTCAGCTATCGCCCGGGATCTCGGGGTGGGTCGATCCACGCTCTACCGCGCACTCCAGCGAGTAAGGAAGTAGGCGCCGCCGACACGTCGCGTTAGCCCGCCCACTGCGCGACGAAGCTGGTGCGACACCCTTACATGACACCGAAGTCGTAGCCCTTGCGTCGAGATGCCGCGTTCGGAGATCCCCGCTACGGCATGGACGACGAGGGTTCGAGCACGCGTCAGTGAGTTCCGGTTGGAATGAGCTCCACCGTCTCGTTCGGCGCGACCTAGTGCGCGCCCGGGTGACCACCACTCGCCAGTGAGACCGCCGCGAAACGTCCGTAGACCACCGCCACCGCCACTTACCCGCGAAAGTCACAATCACAACCCTGCATAGCCACAGGATTTCACGCCAGCCACCACACCGGGCTCCTGCCACGAGGATTGTGCAGCAGTCTCCTAGTAAGCGGGGTGGTCCAGCTCGTCGAGCACGCGCTGGGCGATGCGGTAGGCCGCGTTGGCATCGGGCACGCCGCAGTAGATCGCCGTCTGGAGCAGCAACTCTTTGATCTCGTCGTTGGTCAGCCCATTGGTACGCGCGGCCCGCACGTGCATGGCCAGCTCCTCGTGATGGCCGCGGGCCACCAGGGCGGTCAGCGTGATGAGTGAGCGGCTGCGCCGGTCAAGACCCGGACGCGTCCACACCGACCCCCAGGCGTACTGGGTGATGAAATCCTGGAAGTCGGCGGTCAGATCGGTGATCGCCGCGGTCGCGCGGTCGACATGGGCGTCGCCCAGGACCGCCCGGCGCACCGCCATGCCGGCGTCGCGCACCCCGGCGACGGTCGTGGGAGCGGCAACCGCCTGCCCCGCGTTCGCGTGATCGCGGATGAGTTGGCCGACCTCGGACGGTTGCTCGGCCGGGGGCAGGTGCGCGACGCCGTCGAGGACGACGAGCCGCCCGTTCCGGACTCCGGAGGCGATAGCCGCGAGATCGGCCGGCGGAGTGGGGACGTCGAGCAGACCCGACACCGCCAGCACTCGCGGTTCGATCTCGCCGAGGCGGTCACGGACGTCGAAGCCCGCCAGCGCCTCGCACACCAGCGCATAGCCCTCGTCGTCGGCGTCCCGCAGGTCGTGCAGCAGGGCTGCGCCGATCTCCGGCTCCCGCTCCAGGAATCCGGGTGCGAACCAACGCTGGGCCGACCCTTCGATCATCGACGGGGTGCCCGACGCGCGCACGGACGTGGCCCGTGTCCGCCAGGCATCCGGCTCGCCGATCCGTGCGCCCGTCGACAGCAGGACAGCGGAGTCGATGCGCGCGGGTGCGTCCAGCAGCAGCTGCAGCCCGACGGCGCCTCCCACCGAGTCGCCCGCGTAGGTGAAAGTGCTGGCGAACGTGTCGCGCTGGGCCACCACGTCGTCGACCATCTCGAGGACACCGGCGGCCAGCTCGGCCATCGTGAACGGCTCGGCCGAACCGACATTGGATCCGTGCCCGGGCAGGTCCCACGCGAGGACCTCGAAGCGATCGGTGAGGCCGGCGGCGCAGCGCGCCCACAGTGACTGAGCCGACGTGCCCAACGAGGGCCCGAGGACGAGCAGGGGCATGGCGGGTGAACCGCCGAGCTGGACGGCTGTGATGCGAGGGACGGTCACTCGTTCTCCTCCAAGAAGGTCTGGGCCCGCTCCACGGCGCCCACGATGAGGTCCTCGGAGAACCCGCGGTAGGTGGTCGGGTCGGAATCGGCGGTCTTGTCCAGCAGCCCGGCGATCGTGCGGCGCTCGGCCAGCACGCTGTCGGTCGACCGGTCGAGCGTCGCGCGCATGCGCTCGGCGTCCACGTGCAGACCTTGCAGCAGCTCGGTGGTCTGGGACGCGGCGACGACGCTGCGTCGACCGAGCATGTGCAGGGTCGACCACTCGACGTGCCACGCGCCGTCCGGGCGCTGGTCGCCCGCGGTGGCGGAGGCGAGGTGCATCGTCGCGGCCAGAGCGGGGGCTCCCAGGGCTGCGCGGCGCACCAGTACGGAAAGAATCGGGTTGTTCTTGTGCGGCATCGTCGACGAGCCACCGCGGCCCTCGGCCGTCGGCTCGGCCAGCTCGCCGATCTCGGTCCGCGCCAGCGTCGCGACATCGGTCGCGACGTGTCCCCAGGCGTCCGTGCACGAGACCAGCGCGTCGGACGTCCGGGTGACCGTCGCCCGCGAGGTGTGCCACGGGCGGAGTTCCCGTAGCCCCAGGGCCGCGGCGGTGCTGGCGACCAGGTCGGCGCTGGTCCCCTGGGGATCCTCGTGCCCCCGCAGGTTCGCCAGCTCGGTGGCCGCCGACAGAGTGCCGACCGCCCCGCCGAGCTGCACCGGCAGGAGGGAGCGGGCGTCCTGGACCAGATCGGCGGCGTCGACCAGGCCGTCGAGCCAGCCTGCGGCGACGGCGCCGAACGTCGTGGGGACGGCGTGCTGGGTCAGGGTGCGACCGACCATCGGCGTGTCGGCGTGCTGCGCGGCGAGGCGTGAGAGCGCGGTCACCTGGGCGCGCAGCTCGTCGATCAGGCGATCGAGCGCATCGCGCAGCGCGAGCATGAGGGCGGTATCGAGGACGTCCTGGCTGGTGAGCCCGCGGTGCAGCCAGGTGGCGGCGGGCTGCGGCGCCCGCGAGCGGAGCAGGCCGACGAGCGGGACGACGGGGTTGCCGCTGCCCTCGGCTGCCGCCGCGATGTGCGGCAGGTCGTCGACGGTGACGAGCGGGGCGAGGTCGGTGGCGGCGGCGGACGGCGCGAGCCCGGAGGCCACGAGAGCGTCCAGCCACGCGGACTCCACCCTGACCATGGCGGCGAGCAACGCCTCAGCACTCATCAGGTCGCCGGCGCGCTCGTCGCCGGGCCAGAACAGGTCGGTCATGGCGTTCAGTGTGCCGCCCCGTGGCCCGGGAACGTCAGGAAGACGGTCTCGCCCTGGCCCTGCAGACGGATGTCGAACGCATGTCCCTGCGCATCGGCCTCCGCGACCAGCGTCGCGCGACGGTCCGGCTCGAGGCTGCTGAGAAGGGGGTCCGCAGCGAGGGCGGCCTCGTGTCCCGGCAGATATGCGCGTGTGAAGAGCCGATCGAGCAGGCCACGCGCGAACACCGTGAGCGCGAAGAACGGTGCGCCCCCGTCGACCCCACCCGGCGCGATCGTCGAGAACGAGTAGTGGCCGGCGTTGTCGGTCGACGACCGGCCCCAGCCCGTGAACGTCCAACCGTCGCGGCGCAACGAGCCCGGCTGCTGGACGATCGCGCCGGACGCGTCCGCCTGCCAGAGCTCGACCAGCGCGTCGGGGACCGGCGCACCAGAACCGTCGAGCACGCGGCCGTGGAACCGGATCGCACCCGGGCTGCTCGCAGGCACCAGTTCGGAGTCGCCGTCATAGGGGAGTGCGTAGTGGAAGAACGGGCCCACCGTCTGGCCGGGCGTGGGGTGCAGGCGGGGGCTCATGCGTGGTCCTTGTCGTCGTTGTTCTCGGTCCAGGTGCGGTGGGCTCCGGTGAGCACGATGTCCCACCGGTAGCCGGTCGACCACTCGGGTCGCGTCAGGTCATGGTCGTAGCGGGCGACGAGGCGGTCACGGGAGCCCTGGTCGGTGATCGACTGGTAGATCGGGTCCAGCGCGAACAGGGGATCGCCCGGGAAGTACATCTGCGTGACGATGCGCTGCGTGAACTCGGTGCCAAACAGGGAGAAGTGCACGTGGGCGGGACGCCACGCATTGCGGTGGTTCCGCCACGGGTACGGACCCGGTTTGATCGTCTGGAATGAGTAGCTACCGTCCGCACCGGTCAGGCACCGCCCGGCGCCGGTGAAGTTCGGGTCGAGCGGCGCAGGGTGCTGATCACGCTGGTGGATGTAGCGTCCTCCGGCGTTGGCCTGCCAGATCTCGACCAGCTGGCCCGCGACCGGGCGTCCGTCGCCGTCCACGACCCGGCCGGAGATCGTGATGCGCTCGCCGATCGGCTCGCCCGAGCGCTGAATCGTCAGATCGGCCTCGAGTGGATCGACGTCCCGGTGGCTGAAGCACGGAGACCACAACTCGACGCCTTCCGGATCGACCTGGTGCAGATCCTTGGTCGGATGCCGCAGGAGGCTGCTGCGGTACGGGGAGTAGTCGAGGCGGGGCCTGATAGCGGACGGGTCGGTGCCGGCGGACAGGTCGGCGATCTCGGCGCTGATCTCGGCTTGGGTCGATAGGTCAGGAGTGCTCACCAGCCCGACGGTAGGTGGCCGGGGCGTACGCTTCGAGCTATATCGTTCACTGAGTGAAAGAGGGCGACGATGGCCGGCAACACCTCCGACCCGGGAGCCAGTGTCGCCTCGCGCCTGCTGACCGTTCTCGGCGCCTTTGACGATGAGCACCGGGCGATGACGCTGAGCCAGATTGCGCGTCGGGCGGGTCTACCGCTGCCGACCACTCACCGATTGGTGGCCGAACTGGCCACCTGGGGCGGCTTGGTGCGGCGGCCGACCGGCGAGTACGTGGTGGGTCGCCGGATCTGGGAGCTCGCACTACTGGCGCCGACCCAGACCGGCCTGCGCCAGATCGCTGAGCCGTTCCTCCACGACGTGTACGGCGCGACGCTGGCCACCGTGCACCTCGCGGTGCGCGAGGGCGCCGAGGTGTTGTACCTCGACCGGCTGTCCGGCACGGCGTCCGTCCCGATCGTCAGCACCGTCGGCTCCCGACTGCCGCTGCACTGCACGGCGGTTGGGAAGGTGCTGCTCGCGCACGCGCCCGACGACGTGCTCGCCGAGACGCTCGGCTCGTTGACCCGGATGACGCCGTTCACGGTGACCCAGCCCGGGCTCCTGCGACAGCAGCTGGCTCGGGTGCGGCGCCATGGGTATGCGACAACGGTCGAGGAGATGTCCCTCGGGGCGTGCTCGGTGGCCGTCCCCGTGCTTCGAGACACCGCGGTCGTCGCATCCCTGGGTCTTGTGGTTCCCCGCTTGACGAGGGACAGGACCCGCCTCGCCGGAGTCCTCCAGGCCGCGGCGTTCGGTATCGGCCGGGAACTGGCGTCAGGCGGGTGATGGGAAGGAGATCTGACGCGGGCTAGAGGGACACAGGGGCCGACGCTGACCCATCTAGACCGATGTCCGGCGAAGTCGTACTTGAGGCATGAGAATTCAAAAAATCGAACCCCACGGAATCCGGGGCACACCAATGTGCCCATCAAACCCGGGGCACACCAATGTGCCCATCAAACCCGGGGCACTTCAGAAGCGGTATTGCTCGCACCACAGCCTTGACCTGGAAGGGCAGGAATGCCAGCCATGAACTTTTTACCGCCCTGCCCACGGGTGCGTAAGCGCAGCGTGCCGGAGATGGATGCGGCATCGGATGCCCCGGTGGCAGGTCACAGCGCGTGAGACATCCGGGCCGTGGATTCGCCGCTTTGGCTGTGGCCGTACTGGTGACTGTCTTAACAAACATGCCGGTGTTTCTCCTTGGGGCGCTGGCCACGGAGATCACCGCAACAATCCGCGTCCCGGCCTACGGGATCGGCCTGGCGGTAGGGGTCTACTGGGCTGCGGCCGCCCTCACCTCCGCGTGCACCGGTGTGATTGGTCGTGTGCTCAGCGAGAAAGGCATGGGCATCGCCGCCTTGCTTCTGGCGGTCGTGAGCCTGACCGGCAGCGCGTCCTGGATCTCTGCGTGGCCGTGGCTAATTGTATGGGCATCCCTGGGGGGACTCGGGAACGGTCTCGGGCACCCTTCCTCCAACCACTTGCTCGTCACGCACATCCCAGCCGCCTCGTGCGGGCTGGCCTTCGGGGTGAAACAGGCCGCGGTCCCTGTGACGGGGTTGGTCGCCGGCGTTTCGATCCCGTTGGTTGCGTTGACTCTGGGATGGTCC
Source organism: Gordonia sp. ALPHA1B1 (assembly GCF_005502615.1). Taxonomy (NCBI): domain Bacteria; kingdom Bacillati; phylum Actinomycetota; class Actinomycetes; order Mycobacteriales; family Gordoniaceae; genus Gordonia; species Gordonia sp. ALPHA1B1. The sequence continues at coordinate 17,419 of NZ_SCOC01000009.1, forward strand.
ATGGCCTTCCTGCTGATGGCTGTACTGGGCATGCTCGTACTGGTCCCCGTGGCCCGGACCCGGACCATGCCGGTCGTTATGGGTACGCGCTCAACCAGGCCTGGCTCGTCGCGGTGATGATCGCAGCGGACCTCGTTGCCTGGACGCGGATGCTCGCTTGCACCGGCGAGGCCGCAGTCCTGGCGTTGTGCGAGCCCAAGGCACTGCGCTACCGCTTCCTTCACGTGGCAGCCCGGCTGGTCCGCAGCGGCCGACGGCGAAAAGTGAAGATCCCGGAAACATGGCCCTGGGCCGTCGCGATCGTCGCTGTGTTCAACACGATCGCCGGCCGGCGGGGCAATGGGATACCCAGATGCGTTCGGCGTTGGTGCTGATGGCCGCGATGACGATGTTCGCGGGCGGTGCCGTTACGTCCGCCGTGGCCTTTGCCGTGATCGGCGCGCTGGAGCGGGGGATTGCAGTCGGCCCGGCTGGTGTGATTCTGGCCGTCGGCAGCGCCTTAGGAGCCGCGACCCGTATCGTCATTGGCGGAGTCGTCGATCGAGGCGGCGTGTCAGCACTTTCTCTGATCCAGACAGCACTCATCGTCTGCGCCGTCGGGCTTTCACTCATGGCGATCCCCACCACCTGGAGCTACGTGGTAGGTGTCCTGCTAGCGGTGGGCCTGGGGTGGGGGTGGCCAGGTCTGGTGCACTTCCTCATCTCGCACATGGCGCCTGGGGCCACCGCAGCGGCCACCGGCATTGTCCAGACCGGCACGTACATCGGCAATACCATCGGCCCCGTGCTCACCGGGGTGGCCCTTAGCCCCGCTGATTCACGGGCCGGTGTGACTGCTGCTGTCGGGTGACGGCGGGATCGATTTCGTGGGTGGGCGTGCGTGTGTGCCGGCTGGCGCTGCCGGTGGGCGGGTCCCCGGGTGGTGATGTCGTGGGCGGGCATGTGAGGTCAGGCTGGTTTGGGTCAACAGCGCGAACCCCCGCGAAGGTAGCCGCCCGAGCCCGGTGTCCTTGGCGTGGCGTATCCGGTCCTCGACCCGGGCGTGAGCCCGATGCCTGGCCTCGAGGAATTGCAGCTGACCCGTGGCGGTGGTGTTGGTGACAAAAGCCTGGTAGCGCCATCCATCGATCTCCTCGAACATCGACAACTGAGCACCCGGATGGGGCCGCTCGCGGCGCACGATCACCCGCATCCCGTCTGGCCACTTGGCGAGCATCCGTTGGGAGAGGAATCCGGTCAGCTCCGCGATGTCGGCCCCGTCACGAATGTCCCCGTTGGGGTTGAGCGCTGGTCCCCACGCGGCTTCGGGGCAGGTCGCGATGGCCCGGCGAATCGGGGCAGTGATGGAGAAGCCGACCGAGTACTCCACCTGTCGACCACGGACGCGGTTCTGCTCGGTGATCCAGTCGATCAGGTCGTGGGAGGCGCCGGCACCGTCGGAGCGGATCAGCAGATCACGCCGATGACTGGCGGGGATCTGCGCGATTGCCTGGCCCAGGACGTCGATGTGGTCGGCGGCGGTGTTGGACCCGGCGTTGCCTGGGCGCAAGCTCGCGGCGAGGAACTCTTCTGTGTTGTCGCACCACACGCCGATCGGGTGGTACCCGAACGTGCGCTTATACGTCGGCGCAGCAAGCTCCTTCTCGCTGTGAGTGACCACAATGGTGGCGTCCACATCGAGCACGACCGTCGATCCCAGATCCCGCCCCGCACACGCCGATGCGGGCACTCCGCCGGGCAGGTGGGACCACACGTGCCGCCGCGTGCGAGCCCGCGCCACCTGGATCTTCTTGCGCTTGCCGGCAGTGACCTCATCGAGCGTGCGCCACACCGTCGGCGCCGACGCCACTGGGCCCAGGGCGCCGGACTGGTGGCGCAGGACGCCGATGTCGGAGATGGACTCGCCGCCATCGGCGAGCATCACCGCGGTATCGATCAACACCCGGCCGCGATCGTGGATCGGGATGAACCGGCGGCGAGCCATGGCCCCTGACAGCTCGGCGGTCAGACCGACCTGATCAGCCAGAAGTCGAGGCACGATAGCCCCGGCATGCGAGACCACCCCGACACCATCTGCAGTAACGGACAGACCGGCCGACCACGAAGTACGCTTCACCTACCGAGTGCTTTCTGCTGGAGAACATGGAACCTTAGACAAGTCCCAGTTTCCCCTGTTCAGGAAGCACTTCGGTCTATTTTCGCCCAGCGATCCGCAGATTCCCATGAATCACCCGGGTTAGCCTCGGTAACTCGACACTGACCTGGGCGATGCTCGTCACTATGGCAACCGTCGCCGTGGTCATTTCCTTCTTCTTCGGGCTCCGACTGCGGAGAATCGACTCTCTGGAATCGCCGCTGGCCTGAGGTGGTCCTGTCCACAGCACCACCGTCACCGGCCGTCGAGATCCTTAAACGAGCAAGTTCTGGATTTCTTTGGCGGCTGTCTGGAGCATAGCTCCGAGTTCTGTGCGGAGTTGTTCAGTCATGCGGTGAGCGGGCACGGATACATTGATCCCGTAGTATCCTCCGCTCGGGCTGGTGATGGGAACAGCGACTGACATGACGCCGTCTTCGCTTTCTTCCTGGCTCGTTGAGTACCCGGTTTGCCGAATCGTTTCGAGGGCACGCTCCAGATCGGAACGGGAAATGATAGATCCCTTGGTGAGACCCGGGAGCTCCTCATACGGGTACAGGGCATGCAGTTGTTCCGTGGTGAGTAGGCTCAGCATTGCTTTGCCCGTTGCAGTGCAGTTGGCAGGAAGCATCGCACCTTGACGTGAGGCAACGCGGACGGCACGTTGGCTTTCGATGGCCTCCAGAAAGTGTGCGTTCGAGCCTTTGAGCTCGGCAAAGTGCACCGTCTCTCCGGTTGCCTCGAATACCCTTTCCATTGCTGGACGAATTAGCGTTCCGATGTCGACGTGGCGCCGTATGGCGAAGGCGATGGAGCTGAGTGCTTGTCCGGGTTCGTACGCTTTGGTCTGAGGGTTCTGCCGTACGAAACCTCGGTAGAGGAGCATCCCCATGAGGCGATGGGCCGTAGATGACGCCACTCCGAGGTACTTGCTGGCATCGGTGAGCCGGATGCTCGGCCGAGTCTCGAAGAGCAGCAACAATCGGAGTGCGTTGTCGACGGATTCGATGGGGTACTGCGGAGGAGGGCCGTATCTGGAGTCGTCCTCCGCCCGTGATGCGGACATGAGCTTCATGTTACTGACCGGGGGTTCAGTCTCTGTCCGGCTAGGGCGCAGGCCATCAACGAGGCTCACCAAGTCGTGCGAGTTCATGTCTCCAAGCAGTCTCTGTGTTGAATGCTCCTCCGAGGTCGGGCAGTTCGGCCATATCGGCGTCGGGCAGATCGACGAGGTGCCCACCAGCCGAAGTCACTTGCAGTGCCAACCCGGACAGGCCGTCCACGCTGATGGCCTGGAGAACTGCTTGCTCGACGGTTTCGGCCGCGCTGGTGAGGCCGTGGCCCCGCAGCACAACAACGGGCCTTGTTCCCATAGCATCGGCCATTTCGGTGGCGAGCCGACGGTCGCGGATGAGTACTCCGCGGGGATAGACGGGCACCCCGTTGGCGGCGAGGCGGGCTCCGGGAATGTCGTACGCCCCTACGATGGGGCGTACTGCAAGCCCTGCCAGGTCGGCGGCAACCACTCGCGGGGGATGGGCGTGAACGACAGCCCGGATGTCTGGGCGGCGCCGGAAGAGCTCGGTGTGCAGCGGCAGTTCGTTGGGGACCGTGTATCCGCCCGCGAGCTCGCCGTCGGCGGCGGGATTGCCGTCGAGGTCCACCATGCGGATGTCTTCGGCTTGCGTATACGCCAGTCCGCGTTCGTACGGGCCGCGACAGCGCACCAGCAATGTGCTGTCGGTAATTTTCAGGCTGATGTGACCCAAGATTCCATCTGCAAGGCCCCGATGGGCCAAGACCCGGCAGGCGAGGGCGATACGTTCCCGGCTGACGCTCTCGGTCTGGGGCAGCAAGTTTCCGGGTGTCATGACGCCCTCCTCGGCGGTGGCTCCAACTGGGGTTCGAGCTTGGCGCGCAGATCCTGCACCGTGATGCCCCTGGCCATGCCCAGACGGCAGGCAATGAGGGCTTTGGGCCAGTTCACGATGGCTGCGCCCCGGACGGTGGTGCCGTCGATGGTGTAGAGGGCGGCGAACTTGCCGTGGACCTGCGGGTGTCCGATGAGGACGTGGTCGACATTGCCTCCGACGCGTCCCACGACCTGGATCTTCCAGTCGTGCTGGTCGCTCCACACGTATTCAATGGGCGTGTAGGCGCGCGGCTGTTCCGGATGGATGATGTTGTAGGCCACGCAGGCGGCCTGTTCCACCGCGTTAGTCCAGTGCTCGGTCCTGACGTCCTCGCCGTGCTTCTGGTGGCGCCAGCGGGCTACGTCGCCGACGGCGTACACGTTCGCAGCGTCGAGGGCTTGACAGTACTCGTTGAGCACGACCCCGTTGTCCACCAGCAGGCCGGATGCGCTAAGCCAGGAGTCATTGGGGATGACGCCAATACCGATCAGCACGGTGGCCGCCTGAACGCTCTCACCGTTGGTCAGGTGGAGGGAGAAGTTGCCCTCCTCGCCTTCGATAGCTTCCACTCCGGTGCCGAACATGGTGTCGACCCCGTTGTCCTGGTGAAGGTCTGCGAACCACTGGCCGATCTCAGGGTTAAAGAGGCGGCTCATGGGCACGGGCACCGGGTCGATGACGGTGACCTCCAATCCCAGGCCGCGGGCGGTGGCTGCCGCTTCGGCGCCGATGAACCCTGCCCCGATAACGGCCAGCGCCCCACCCCGGAGAAGGTCCCCACGTAGTTCGCGGGCGTCCTCAAGGGTGCGCAGCACGTGAATCCCTGGAGACTGGCCCCAGGGAGAGGGCCGGGGTGATGCTCCGGTGGCAATGACGAGGTTGTCGTAGCGAAGGGGGTCATGCCCTTCAAGCTTCAGCAGGTTCTCGGCGACGTCCAGATCGACAGCGCGGTGCCCCAGCAAGAGTTGGATGTCCTCGGCATCGGCCTGCTCCTGTGTCAGCAGCCGGATAGAGTCCTCGTCGGCGGATCCCGCAAGAACGGATTTCGACAATGGCGGCTTATCGTAGGGAAGTTCGGTCTCTTCTCCCACGAGGATGATCTCCCCCTTATAGCCTTCCAGCCGGAGGGACTGCGCGGTGCGCACCCCGGCAATGGAGGACCCGACGACGACGACGGTGCCCGGGCTCATGCGTCCTCTACCACCAGTGCGGAGACCGGGCAGCTGCGCGCGGCTTCGGTGACGCGGGCGCGGTCGGCTTCGGGGACTTCGGTCTGGAGCAGCACGACGATCCCGTCGTCGTCCAGGTCGAAGTAGTCAGAGGCTCCGACGACGCAGTTCGCGTATCCCTGACAGGCCTGCAGATCGGCTTTTACAACGGGCATGGTCGAACTCCTTAGCTTGAGACGGTGGTGCTCTGGCGGTTGGGGTGTTTATTCGTCTTCGGCCACGAGCGGCCCGAAAGGGTGTCCGATCATGGCCGAGAACGTGGCCGGGGCCTGCCAGGTCAGGGACTCCAGTTCCAGCGGACAGAGCGTTACCCACTGGCCCGAACGAGGAGATTGAATCATCAGCCGCGAACCGTTGCGGGTCTCGATGCGGGTGACCTGGACCTCCGAGAACTCGTTAGCGATCACGATCGGCTTGCCGGTGACGTGCTCTTCGAGCCGGCGGCGTTCCTCGGTGGCCTGGATCGCCGCGAGGCGGTCTTCCTCCTCGCCTTCCCATTCCAGTTTCACAGGAAGATCGCCAGGTTCTGCATGCGGATGACCGACTCGTCGACCATGATGGTGCGACGGGCCAGCTCCCACCCGGACCCGGATGAGGTACGGCGGAGGAGATCCTCGCGTCCTGCCGAGACAGTGGAGGACTCCCCGACGTCACCACGGCTGCGGAAGAGAAGAACCGCCGAGTCCACGATGATCTCTTGCGGGTCGGGGGTGCGGAAGGTGCGCACGTTGGTGATGTAGTGGCGCAGCCGTGATGGGGGGTCTTCGGTCCACGCGTGCTCGGTGGCGAAGCGTGCCACGCGGCGACTGAGCGAGTACTTGTTCTCGTCCCAGTGCGCCATCCCCGGTGAGGTGGAGTATCCGGCGCCCAGGGCAGTGGTGACGCGGACGGGCATGAGATAGTGCACGTCATCGGCGATCCGGGAGAGCCACTCGTCGTAGTCCTGGGCGTCCAACAGGTACGCCTCATCGACCAGCCAACGATGCGCCTCCAGGTGAAGTTCATCGTTGAAAGGCAGGGTCTGCCCCGTCCGCTGAGTACGCGGGGCGTGGGCTCCCAGCGCCGATTGTTCGGACAGCGTCAAGTTCTCGTTCTCGTGTGCCGTTCCAACACTCATGATCAGACCTCCTCGTGAAGGGTTGCTGCGGGCGCGGTCTCTGCGCTGCCGCAGGCCGGGCGGGCGGGCCCCGATCCGGCGGCCGGTGGCGCTTGCACCGGGTCCGAGCCCACGTGCACCTGCGCTGCGGCTTCTACCGGACGTTCGAGGTGATCGGCCCACCGGCGCAACAACTCCCGCTGGTTGTACTCGCTGTAGCCGACACGGGTGGCGCCGGGTCCCGAGTATTCCTCGGGGGACAGGGCCTCGACGACGTTCTCGCCGTTCTCGAGCATGCCCATCCGGCTGTTGAGCAGCAGACGCCGTGCCATGGAGCCGGCGGCAGTATTGGTGAGGGACACCCAGTTCTCGACGTCGTCCTGCTCGAACATGCCGCCACTGCCGAAGCACATGAGATACGCCTTGTAGGAAAGCGCTTTGTACTCCTCCGGCGCGTTCTTGTCGACGGCGAACCACGAGAGGACTTCCGTCTCGTTCTCGCTGATCGGCTGCCACACGCGGATAGAGATGAAGGGGAGCACCTCGTCAGAGCCCTCTTCGACCCGCGGCCAGTTATGGACGAAGCTCATGTTCGGGAACAGTGAGGCCGCCGAGATCATGAACCCGTCCTTGCCGACCACGTCGAGCTGCTCCTGGGTCCACTGCTCCTTCATCCGGGCGATCATCTCGTCCGGGTAGCCCACGTAGCGCAGGCGCTCCTCCAGGCCACCTTCGGGCAGCTTGTAAGTGGTGCCGCCACCGTTGCCAGCCCAGTACGTGGTGCCGTCCTTGCGCTTCTCCGCCTTGGGCTCGCGGAAGAGGCCGATCTCCACCACCGAGGTGTGGGTCTGGGGCGTGTGGTACATGTCCCCGGCGAAGTTCTCGGCCCCGATCTTCCAGTTCGCCTTGACCCGCCAACGCTGAGGGCCACGCAGCTCGATGCCGTCCGCGCTCTGCTTCGTGTAGTAGTCCAGGTAGAACTTGAAGTCCCCCAGGAACTCCTCCAGGGGCTCGGCATCCGGGTCCATGCTGATGAAGATCAGACCGTTGTACGTGGCCAGCGAGGGAGCAGGCAACAAGGTCTGGCCCTTCTTCTTGAAGCCTTCCTCCCCGCCGTATGCCTCCTTGTGAAACGGCAGGCCAACGAGGCGCCCGTCATTGCGGTAAGACCAACCGTGGTACGGGCAACGGAAGTGGGAGGCATTGCCCATCTCCGCCCGGCACACCTGCATGCCCCGGTGGAGGCACATGTTGAACAGGGCCCGGACCTGGCCCTGTTCGTCCCGAGAGATAATGAACGAGTCCTCGAGGACCCTGCGGACCACGTAGTCACCAGCCTCGGGGACCTCCGACTCGTGGGCGACGAACAGCCAGCTGCGGCTGAAGAGACGTTCCTTCTCGAGTTCGAAGAGCTCTTTGTCGTTGTAGATATGTGCAGGGATCATGCCCCGCCGTACGTCCTCGAGGACGCCGTGATGGTCTGCCATGGGAGAGCTCCTTCTCGATCATCGATCAGTCAGTCTGTAGAGCAGAGGTCCACTCTGTCGTGAAGAGGTTTCCGCATTTTGTGATCTACGTCAACCCCTCCCACTCTTCGTGCCAGGTACGGGTGGGTGCGGCAAGGGTCAGTGGCCGTTTTCGGGGGAGTCGGAGTCGCGGGCGGCGTTCTCTCCGCGGTCCAGCCTCGCCAGGGCGGCCATTTCCTCGGCAGTCAGGGAGAAATCGAACACCGAGATGTTCTCGACCAGCCATGCGGGTTTGGCGGCCTGCGGGATCGGGACGATTCCTTGCTGGACGTGCCAGCGGAGCAGAACCTGCGCCGGACTCTTTGCTGTCCGTTGCGCGATCTGCACCACGATGGGGTGGTCACGCAGTCCCGATTCGCGACCAATAGGGCTCCAGGCCTCGGTAATGATGCCCAGGTCCTGGTGCACTGCCCGCGGGGGTAGCCGTGCGAGATCGGGGCTGAGCTGGATCTGGTTCACGTCAGGAACCACGCCGGTCGCGGCAATGACCTTCTCCAAATGGTCCGGCTTGAAATTGGAGACACCGATCGCTTTGACACGGCCTTCGTCCAAGAGCTTGACGAGGCCTCTCCATGCCTCGGTGTACTGGTCCAAGGCCGGCACGGGCCAGTGGCACATGAACATGTCCAGGTAGTCCAGGCCCAAGGCTTGGAGACTGCGGTCGTAGGCCCTCTGCACACCGTCGACGCTGTGGGACTCCTTGTTGAACTTGCTGGAGACGAACAGCTCTTCACGCGCAACGCCGGCAGTGCGGACACCGCGTCCCACCGCGTCTTCATTGCGGTACTGGAACGCGGTGTCGACGAGCCGGTAGCCGCTTTGAATGGCGTAGCGGACGGCCGTCTCGCACTCTTCCCCCACCAGTGGCCAGGTGCCCAGGCCCAGATGCGGAATGCTATGCCCGTGCCGCAGTCGGAGCCTCGGGACCGTTGCGGGGTCATCGCTCGGATGGGTTTTCGTCGTCATGGACAGCCTCTCGTCGAAACGTCTTGCTTTCTTGTCACCGGAGGCAAATAGCGCGAGCCTCGGGGTCTGTGTCGGTCAGTCGACATCTTTGTTGGATCTCCAGGTGGTTGCAGCTGGGGTGATGATGAGCAGGCCCGCGGCCAGCAGGGCCGCGGTCACCGGAACGAGGGTGACCAGCCCGGCCATGCCCAGCGGTGAGAGGAAGAGCGCCGTGGCGCGGAAAGTGCCCGTCAATGCGAGGGCGTCTCCGCGTTCTTCTGGGTGCACCTTCTCCGCTGCGATGGCCGGACCGACGGTCTGCAGGACCCCGGCACCGATGCCGGAGATGGCCAGGGCAATGGCCACCGGGGCGGTCAGACCGGCGAACGGTCCCACTGCGGCCAGTCCCAGCCCTGTAGCTATCATCCCGATGACCAGAGACGCCCTGACGCCCCGGCGCCGGACCCACCCGCTGGCGGTACTACCGACGAGAACGGTGGCGTTGGCGATGGAGAGCAGGATACCGATGACTGCAGCCGGTTGGCCTGCCAGGGACAGGGCCAAAGGGACGTAGGAGTCCAGAAGGCTTTTCCAAACCCCTGCGCCCGTGTTCATCCAGCAGGCAGCGTTGACACCGGGTCGTCGCCACAGACGGACATCCCTGCCAGTGGGTGAAGAAGGCCTGGCCGCGAACGGGGGAAACCTGATCAACAAGGCCGCGGGGACGACGGCGACGGAACCTGCGACGATCCCCATCATGAGTGGCAGTTGCACCGAGGCCTCCCAGAGGTATCCGGCCACCGTGGGGCCGAGAAGCGCACCGATCCCCGCCGCCAGATTGACGTCCCGGAGGCCACTGACCACGAAAGATCGACCAAAGGTTCTACTAAAGCGAGATGAACGCACCAACCGCGGCGTTGAACTTTTCGCGCTGGTCACTGAACACGTGATGACCAGCGTTGTTGATGAGATAGAGCGAGCTATCCAGGGTGTTGGCAGCGATCAGATCGAAGAGCCCCTTACCCATCGACACCGGCGCCGATCGATCATTGACTCCCCACACAACCAGCGTCGGCACCGGGATTCCTGCGTCGGCAAGCCGTTCCTGAACCCAGCGCCTGCCCTCGCTGAGGCTAGGCAACCAGTGCTCCTCCGCATTGCGTGCATATCCGGCGACAGCGTCGAGCTGCTTTTCGCTCTCGAGCCACTTTGTGGCGATCCCGATGTAGTCCTCGGGCAGATCTCCCTCATTAACCGCCTGGGCAGCATGATAGTGACGGATCAACTCGGCCGAACCTCCGGGGGCAGTCCTTTCGAGTCGCTCGTAGAAGTCCATGTCGGTTCCGACGGGCGGCGCCGGTGCCGCAGTCGCACTGCTGATGATGACCAGCTTCTTTACCATCTCAGGGTACTTCAACGCGAGAAGGACCGCCGTCATGCCGCCGCGCGAGTGACCCACCAGGGTCAGGTTCTTGAGCCCCAACTGAGTTGCAAAGTTCGCAACGTGTTCGGCGACCGCGTCGACAGTCCAGTCTTCGTCATTCAGCGGGAGACCAGTCTCGCCCTGACCGAGTTTGTCGACCGCGAGGACACGGCCGTACTCGCCGAAATCCTCTAGAACGTTGCCCCAGGATTCGATTCCGACCGGTATGAAGAACCCGAAATGCCCCCCATGGATGAGGAGGATCGGATCCTTGTCCTGGCCGTCGTCGAAATAACGCGTCTGAACCCCTTTCACATCGACGGTATGGAACTTCTGGGTGATTGAAGAGCTTGGCAAGGGTAACGCCTTTCTGTGCACTGTAACGATTGAACAATTCATCGCAGTTCGACCCCTACCGACGTGGTAGTTCTGGCCAGTAGAAATCTCTTCTGCGTGTGCCTGAAAGCTACGCGCCTCCGCATCGACTGTCAATAGAAAGGGCCCTTCCGGATTCAGAGTGCATTGATCCGATCCTGAAGCTGTCCGGAGTGGATCAGTGACCGCAAGATGTAGTGCTTGAGGTTGCGGAAGCCCAGGGCGATTCCGCGGAGGTGTTCGAGCCTGCCGTTGATGGCCTCGACGGGGCCGTTGGAGGCACCCACGTCGAAGTAGGCGAGGATCTCGCGGTGCCGCTTCCATAGCGACCGGCCGAGCTGGGCGAGCTCGGGCAGCTCGGTGGGCACCCCGGTCCGGATCGAGCGCAGGAGCTTGTACATCGCGATCTTGCCCTCCCGCTTGCCCGAGGCCTCGTAGGCGGCGATGAGTCGCTGGTAGACGCCGTAGGTGACCTCCACCGCCGCGTGCGCATCGTTGGCGGTGAACGCCTTGAACAAGCGCACTTTCTGTTTGTCGGTCAGCAGCCCTGCCCGGGTGTTGAGCGTCCTGCGGATGCCGTACAGCGGATCGCCGGTGCGGCCCCGGTGCCCGGTGGTGGCCTGCTGGATGCGTTGGCGGCACACGGTGAGCTTGTCGGCGGCAAGATGCACGACGTGGAACGGGTCCATCACCGTGCGTGCTGCGGGCACGGCCTTGGCTGCGGCGGAGTGGTAGCCGGCGAACCCGTCCATCGTGACCACCTTGACTCGGTCTCGAAATGCCTGGTCGCGGGCGTTGAGCCACTCGGTGAGGACCTTCGCCGAACGGCCCGGGACCATCCTTTGGCGCGGCCGAGGAACTTGTGCCCGCCGCCGTCGGGGATGCGTCCGAGCTTCTTGATGTCCACGTGCACCAGATCGCCCGGTGCGGCGTGCTCATAGCGCTGCGGGCGTCGCTTGGTGGCGCGCACCGGGGCGCCGGTGGCCGGGTCGGTGAACGCCAGGCGCACGCACCCGAAGCGGGACAGGATCTTGTGCACCGTCGAGGGGTGCATTCCCAGGTGGTAAGCGATTCGGGCTGGCCCCCACCGGCGCGATACGCGCAGGCCGATCACCCGGCGCTCCCGACGACGCGGGGTGCGGTGGGGGCAGGTGTGCGGCCGGCTGGAGCGGTCAACCATGCCGGCCTTGCCCTGCTCGCGATACCGGCTGGCCCAGCGTCGGGCCGTGGTGACCGAGACACCGAACCGTTCCGCAGCTCGGGCCGGGGGCCAGCCGTCTTCGACGACACACCGGGCCAGGCGCAGTCTTCCCGTGGGCGTCAAGGTCGCGTTAGCGTGGGACACGAAGACCTCCGTTGTGGGTGTGGTTGCTTGGTCGCTTTCACACCTCACACGGAGGTCTTCCTCATTTCATCTCGCCATGCCGACCGGAGACACAACCTCCGTGGTCAGTACATCTAGCCGACTGGGCCAGTGCCCGAGGTGCGGCAGGAAGGCAGGCCGGTATCCTCTTGGGCGTCAACGATATGCCCGCCGCGGCGACCAAATGCTGTACGCGTGGCAGCCCGGGATGCTGGCATCGAGCCCCGGATCGCGAGTCGCCCGGTCTGACAACGTGGTCGTTGACCCGCTCAGCGATCGGCCATTGCGGCTGCCACCCCTCCAACCGAGAGCGCGAGCGGAGAGAACCTGCTGAACGGCGCAGCCGGCCGCTAACGTCGGTGGTAGCACGTTCACGAACCGGGGCACAGGGCGTACCGGCCACCGCCGCCCGACGGGGTTCGTTCTCGACCGCGGTTGCCACCGCGTCCGGCGAAACTCCGTCGGTCACCGGCCGCGCCGCGGCAGCGATGGTTCGTCCACCAGGGGGTCGGAGACGGTGATGGCCCGCATCGGGCAGCTCGCGGCGGCCTCGAGCGCTAAGGCGCGGGTGCGGGGGCCACCGTCAACAGGCTCCAGAACGACGGCGACGCTTCGCTCGTCATCGAGGTCGAAGAGCTCGGGCGCGGTCACAACGCACGAGGCGAAGCCCTCACACCGCTCGAGGTCCACCGTAATGTTCATCATGTTCATCGTCCCTCCGTGGTTAAGTCATGGGCAGTCTGTTCGGCGGCGAAGCGCCGCATCGGATCGATCCTGAGCGCGCCGGCCAGCTGCATGATCAGCAGTGGGTGGGCGCCCCTTTGCTGGAGGGTGACCAGGTCGCCCTCCAGGACGGCCGCAAGATCGGCCAGCCGTACGCCTGCGAGGTCGGCCGCGAGCTGGCCCGACTCTTCCGCAATAGAACGAAACTCCGGATCCCGGACGACCCGGCGGATGACCTGGTCCAGGGGTAAGTTCACGGTTCCTCCTCGGGGGCCAACCGAGCCAGCGCGATCCCGGTCGCCCAGTCCGGGACGGACTCGTATGCCAGGACGACCCCTCTCGGCCCACGGGCCGTCCGCTCAGGCTCCGACACTCCCCAGCCCTCCTGACGGGACGCGGCGGCCATCGCGGTGACCCAGTTGCAGATCTCCGGGGCACCATTGCCGGCCTCAGCGAGGACGTCGGCGGTCTTCATGGCGAGGATCGCGCCGAGGTCCCCTGCGCGCACGTGCTGCAGGAATCGCTCGTCGAAGGCGGAGTTGATCTGGCCCATCTCCGGCGTGCCGACCCAGTGGGAGAGCCCGCCGGTCCCGAGCACGACCACTGTTTCGGCTGCGGGCCGCCGCGTAATGACGTCGCGCAGCAGTTCCCCCAGTTGGGCGCTGCGCCACAGGGGTGGCAGAGGCTCGGTGTTGGCGTTCTGGAACACCGGGACCACCGGGATGTCCATCTCTGGTCGGATCAGGGTCAATGGTGCCATGAACGCATGGTCGATCTTCGGGTTGGCGGAGAACGCGAGGTCGAATCCGGCGGCCACCCCTTCGGAGAGCAGCTGGGCAGCGAAGGCGCCAGCAAGTGGGACCTCGGCGCTGGCCACTCCTCCATCGCCCCAACCGGTGGCTATCTCTCCGATTCCGACGCATATCTGCGGAAAGCTGTCGTAGCTGAAGGATGCTAGGTGCTCGCTGCTGACGACGACGAGCACGTCAGGGGACAGCCGGTCAATTTCCGCACGCACCTGAGCGAAGGCCTGATGGACTGCGGCGTGCACGTCGTTGTCCGGTTGGAGCTTTCGGATCATCATCGCCGTGTGGGACGTCGCGTACGCACCTACCAGCCTGCCCATCAGCGGGCCGCCCGTTGCCGGTTGGTGGCCGGATCCGTGGGGCCGCCGTCGCCGTCGCCGTCGGTGCGCCCACCTCGGCGCCCCGCGGTGACCGAACGCACGAAACCGCCGACGACAGCGTGGAATTCCGCCGGCTTCTCGAACTGCGGCCAGTGACCGGCGTCCTCCATCAGACGGAACGTTGCATCGGGAATGATCCGGCTGGCCGCCTCCCCCACCGTCCACGGCATGGTCGGGTTCTGCCGGGTCCACAGCACGAGCGTCGGGCAGTTGATCGTCGCGAGCCGCTCGGCGGTCAGCAGTTCCTCCGGCCGGGGCCGGGAGGTGAATGCGGCGACCATGTCACCGGCGGTGGCGGCGAAGTCCGGGCTGGCGTAGATCCGGTACCGGGTCTCCACCAGTTCGTCGGTGACCACGGACGGGTCATGGACCAGCCATTCCAGCCGAGTCCGGACCTTCTCCCGGGTCGGGGTGTCCAGAGCCTTGGTGGTAGCCTCCGCGACCTGCCGGCCGACGTTCTCGGTCAGCGTGGCACCGTCGGCGTCCACCTGCAGCCCCGCCCCGGTGACGCTGACGAGCGAGGCGACCCGCTCGGGGTGGTGGACGGCGAGAAACGCCGCGACCCAGCCACCGAGAGACTGCCCGACCAGGTGGGCTCGCGAGGCGCCGATCTCGTCGAGGAAGCCGAGCACGTGCTCGGCGAGCGCGCGGATCGAGTACTCGATCTGCGGCTTGTCGGTGAAGCCATGACCCAGCATGTCAATGGCATGCACGCGGAAGTCCCGGCCGAGGACGGCGACGTTGCGCACCCAGGTCTCGGCGTGCCCGCTCACGCCGTGCAGCAGGACTACCGGCTCACCGGCGCCTGCCTCGATGCTGCGGGTGCGGTAAGAGCTCGCCTGGCGGTACCGGACCTCGGTTCCCAGCAGGTCCACCCAGAACGAGTTCCCCTGGGGCTGGGCCATTCCCCCTTCAGTGCTCGTCACGTTGAAGCTCCTCTCTGTTCGGCCGTGCGGCCGGTGCGGGATGGTCGGTCACTCCGGTCCGAACGGCTCGGAGAGCAATGTCGTGTAGGCCCTCTCGTCGAGCCAGGTGAGGCTCTCCAGCTGCAGCGCGTCAAGGAAGACCTCGCGGCCGGTGCGCAGGCTACGGATGGCCAGGCGAAGGTCGTTGCCGTCTCGGTCGGCGCGTACCCGCACCCGGGCGAACTCGTTGCGGACTACGAGCTCGCCGTCGGCAGAGCCGATGCGCAGCCAAGAACTCGGCTCTGGTGCGCCATCAGCCCCGACGTCCCGACTGCCGTCGAGGTCAGCCGCCTGGGCCTCAGAAGAAGATGGAGATGGCACGGGGCAACACCCGGTGGTCGAGGAGCACGGTCCGTTCGGCGATCTTCCAGCTCTCACCGGAGGTCACGATCCGGTCGCGACGGGAGCCGACGAAGAACTGCTCGGAGTTGGCTCGCCGGGACTGGAAGATGATGAAGTTGCACTCCGCTACCAGGTCGCCGTCCGGCCCGGGGGTGACCAGGACGTTGCTGATGAACCGGCGCGTCCGCGACCGCGGCTGCTCCGCGTGGGCAAGGCCACCGGCCAAGCGCTCCATCCGCTTGGCGAGGAAACGGGCGTCCTCCTCCATGAGCGACCACTCGCCGGGGACGTGGTCCCGGTGCTGCCGCACCTCACGGGTCTCCGTGATCGGCATCCAGTAATGGACATCCTCAGTGAACAGGTCGAGCCACTCGTCGTAGCGTTGCTCGTCGAGCATCTTGGCCTCGCTGTAGAGGAAGTCCTCGACGTCGCGGCGCAGATCGGTGAGGGAATTGGTCATTTCTGCTCTCCCGGGGTGGTCATGAGTTCGAGCCAGTAGCGATAGAAGTTGCGGTGGTTCTGCTCCGAATAGTGGGGCCCCAAATGGCCGGGGTATCCCTCCTCGTGGATCTCGCCCTCGTGCCCCAGGCCCATCGCGTAGTTGAAATCCCGGGTCTGGGAGACCACCCCTCGGGCGGACTCGGTGATTTGCTCGAAGTTCTCGCCATCGTCCTGGCCAAAGATCCCGGCCGCGGCGTTCTCCTGGGACATCTGGGTGCGGGCGAAGTCCTTGACCGACTGCGGCGCGTCGCGGTCGAAGAGCGCCGTCTGCCAGACCTCGATCTCACCCGGTCCCCTCGGGTGCCATTGGAAGAGCCCGAAGACGTGGAAGACGCCGAACTTGATCCATGACAGGTTCGGGAAGATATTGCCCTGACCGAGCCCGTGCATCTCCGCCTGCAGCGGGGAGACCCGGGCCTTGAGCCGCTCGTGCACGGCGTTGACGTACTCGATCGCCTCCGGCCCGAGGAGCTGAGCCATCCCGACGTCGTTCTGATAGGCCCGGCCGGGCTTGCTGATGTCGCCCATCCCGTGGCCGTGGTCGAAGTATGCGATGTAGTCGCCGAGCGTGTCGTAATCGGGGAGGAAGCCGATCTGGAAGGCCGACCCATGTGTGTAGAGCACGTGGTAGTCGTCGCCGGCGAAGTTCTCCGCCGCCAGCTTCCAGTTGGCCTTGATCCGGAACTTCATCGTGGGGCCGATCACCTCGAGCCCGCCGAGCGGCGCCTCGAAGGCCAGGTCCAGATACCAGAGCTGGTCAGCGCCGAGGTAGTCTACCAGCGGGATGGCGTCCTCGTCCCAATTGGCGAAGATGAAGCCCTTGTAGTTCTCCACCCGCGGAACGGCCTTCAGACCTAGGCGCGGCTTGTCCAGCTCGCCATGGTAGACGGTATCTGCGCGCGGTGCACCGATCAGATCGCCGTTGTTGCTGTAGGTCCAGCCGTGGTAGGGGCAGCGGAAGAACTTCGAGGACCCGGCGTCGGTGCTACACACGGCCATGCCCCGGTGGGCGCAGGAGTTGAGCATCACCCGGATCACTCCGTCCGCACCGCGAGTGGCGATCACAGGGTCCTCGCCCATGAAGTTCGTCAGGTAGTCGCCCGGCTCACTCAACTGGGACTCGTGGCCGATGAACAACCACGTCTTGGTGAATACCCGGTCCAATTCCTTGCGGTAGGTTGCCTCGTCGACGAAGACTGTTCTGCTGACGGCACCCTCGTCGGGCTTCACCAGGTCGTGCAGTCTTGCGGCGGCCACGTCAACGGGGCGTTCGCTAATGCTGGTCATGATCGGGTCCTCTCGGGGTCTGACGGGTTGCGTGAGGTGAGATGGGAGGGCGGACCCGAACGGCCCACCTGTAGGCGGATCGTCTGGGCGTCTGCGGTATCACTGAGCGCTGTCATTGCTGGTCCAACTGTTCTGGGCCCCGAGGTTTGCCATGCCCGCGGCGTACAGGGCACCCTGCGCGTCGAAGGGGAGGTGGGCCACGCCGGCCCGCTCGTATGACGGGGTCGCGGCTTCCAGCCGGCTGTAGATCTCCTCCATGTCCGGAGGCAGCTCATGGTCCTGCCAGGCGGCGTAGTCCCCGTAGCCGTGGTCGTAGTTCCACTCCGGCACGTAGTAGAGGCGCCCGGACGTCCCCGCGCTGTCCTGGGCGGCGAGGAAGAGCGAGATCGGCAGCAGGTGCTCGGGAATCGCCGGGCGCATGAAGTAGGCAATGCCCTGCTCGTTGAAGGCCCGGGCGGTGGCGTCGAACCACGACGCTCGGGTGTGCCCCGGCATGATCGCGTTAACCGCGACCCCGTCGCCGCGCACTTCCTCGGCGAGGTAGAAGGTCAGCGCCATCACGGCGGCCTTGGTGGCCTGGTAAGGCATCTCGACCGTCCACGGGCGCAGCCCGTGGTAGCCGCCGCCGGCGGCGACGGCCAGGACGCCACTGCTGACGACGTTGACGATGCTGCCCCGCTGCTGGGCCCGCATCGGCTCGATGAACCGGCGGATGGCCTTCAGCGTGCCGAACACGTTGACGCCGAACATCACCTCCCAGTCGCGGTCGGTCGTGTCAAGGGTGTTCCGGTGGCCTGTGGGCGGGAAGAGGGTTTCGGAGACCAGAGACGCGTTGTTCACTAGGACGTCGACGGTCCCGAACCTGTCGATTACAGCGTCTCGGGCGGCGTCGAGGGCGTCGTCGTCGGTGATGTCCATGTCGACGGCCATGCCGCTGCCGTCCGACTCCAGCTGCTTGCGGAAGTCGTCAGCGTCGTCCCACGTCAGGTCCGCTGCAACGACCTTGGCGCCGGCGCGCAACAGTCCCTCGCAGAGGGAACGGCCGATGCCGCGGGCTCCACCGGTGACAACGATGACTCGACCCGCCGCCTCGCCCTGCCACTCACCGAGTGCCCGCTCGACCAGCTGACGCTGCCGCGCAGTGGCCACGGTTTCTCCACCAGACTCCGACATCCAATTCTCCTCAAGTTAGGACGGCTTTCTGCATTGCAGTACACATAAAAGAGTATGACCTTCATCACAGGCTGTCTATGGGCTATTTTGGTATCGAGCTATTCACTGGTGAAACTAGGAGCCGTGCGTGGAGCTGCGTCAACTCAGGTATCTCGTTGCGGTGGCCCGCGAGGGGTCGTTCCTCCGCGCCGCCGCCACCCTCGATGTGCCGCAGCCCTCGCTGTGGCGTTCGATCAAGGCGCTGGAGGCGGAGCTGGGCATCGCCCTCTTCGAGAGGTCCGGCCGCGGAGTACAGCTCACCGGTGCCGGGAATCAATTGCTGCCCCGCGCCCATTACCTGCTGAATCGAGCGGAGTCGGTCTCCCAGTTTGCCCACGAACTCGCTCGCGGTCGAGCGGGCGTCGTCACGGTGGCCTGCGCATATCCGCACGTGTCACGGTTCCTCGCGCCCCTGATCGGCACCTTCCGGTCGGCGCATCCCGCTATCCACGTCGCCGTCCACGAGTACTCGGGCCTGCCCGCGATCGAACAGGTGCTTAACGGGGACGTCGATCTCGTGACGGGCCTCGGGCAGGCCGACCAGCGTCTTGCGGGCCACCAGCTCGGCGACGTGCGGCTGGCGGTGGTGACCTCCGACGACCACCCGTGGCGGGGCCGGAGCCACGTCTTGGTCGCTGAATTGCGTGGCCAGCCGGTGCTCACCGGGCACGCCGATAGCCTCACCCGGCGCCTGCTGGAGCCGGCGCTGCGGGCAGGGGGCTTCGGGCTCGACATCACGTCGGAGAGCGTCAACGCCACCACCATCGTTGCGCTCGCCCGGGCAGGGCTGGGCGTGGCCGTCATCGCCGACGACAACCTCAGTGCCGACGACTCGGCCAGATGGCCAGTGCTGGTCGACGAGCACACCCCGATGAGCGCCCCGCTGTGGATCTACTGGTCACGCGAAGGAGGCATCGCCCCGGCGGTACGGTCCTTCGTGCGCCACGTCCAGGGGACCGGCAACCGGCTGGACCGGGACGGCGGGCAGCCCAGTCCAGCCTGAGGCCCAGCCGACTTCGGCCTGACCACGCCGATCAGAGCAGGAGATGGTCGATCTCCTCCGCCGCAGCTACCAGCCGAGTGAGGATGTCCTGCTCGGTCGCCGAGCTCATGCGACTGAGCGGCAGCGAGGCCTTGACAGCCAACCGCGGAGAGCGGGTCGAGGCCAGTGCGACGGCGAGGGAGGCGACATCCTCCTCGCTCTCCTCCTTGCTCGACGCGAACCCCCGGGAACGGATCGTGCGCACCGCGTCGAGAAGTTCGGTCCGGGTGCCTAGCGAATGGGCTTTACCGCCTGGTGGACGCCGCCTACGAGAAACGTGCCATCGCGATCAGCTCGAACCTGCACCCGGCCGGTTTCGACGAACTCATGCCCAAGACCATCGCCACCGCGACAGTGGATCGGCTACTGCACCGCGCCCACGTCTGCCAGACCAGCGGCGACTCCGTCCGCCTCTCCGAAGCACTCGCAGGCCAGGGAGTGAAGCCCTTGTCCTGACAACCCGAAAACCCGAGATGGCCAACTTCTGGGCAGATCCCATTGAAGTGCCCCGGGTAATCGATGTCTCCATCAAACCCGGGGCACTTCAGCGGTCAGGTCGTCGGTGAGGCAGCATCGTGCGCACAGTCCTCGGCGGTGGGGTTCGTCCTGGTCTCCGCAGCGGGTGCAGGTCAGTCGGGGGTCGTCGATTCCGGCACAGTCAGTGCAGATGGGCTGGTCGTTGGCGAGGCCAGGCAGCAGTCGATCCGGGCGTTGGCAGCGGGGGCAGGTGCCGCGTCGGCGGGTGGCCTGTTGGTAGCAGCGGCGGCAGACGAAGCCCTCGGGCCAGCGCACTCCGCGATGCTGCTGCTCGTCGTTGCACCGTGTGCAGTGGTACTTCGATGTGTCAGCCATGTGTCCGCCGCCTGCCTGGGGGTCTACGCCGTCGGTCCGGGTCGGTGGATGTGTGCCCGCTTCGGTCGCAGTGGCACGTCGGTTGCGGGGGAGGCGTCGGTGGCTGTGGCGGTGCGTCTGGAGGGGGAGGTGTCGACGTGGAAGACGCAGAGGTCTTCGACGGTGCAGTCCAGGACGTGGCACAGCGCTCCGAGTAGGGCCAGGGGCAGTCGCTCAGGGGTGCGTCCCAGGAGGCGGTAGAGCTGGGAGGCGGAGAGTTCGATTCCCACGTCGTGCAATGGCGTGATCAGGTCGGACAGGGTGTGCATATCTCGGTCGGTCATGACCTGGCGTAGTCGCCACTGGTAGGCGATCCGGTGTTTCATTGCTGGTCGGTCCTTTCGGGCAGGCGTTTGGCCGCGGCGCGAAGTGCGGCGGCCACGACACGGCTGCGGTAGTCGGGGGAGACGAAGGTGTAGAGCGAGGTGGTTGAGGCGTACTTGTGTCCGACTTGTTCCTGGATGAAGCGGGTGTCGTATCCGGACTCGACCAGCAGCGTGACGTAGCTGCGGCGCAGGGAGTGAAAATCCAGTCCGGGATCGGTCAGGCCGGCGGTGTCGCAGAGGTCGGCGAAGCTATGGGACAACGCGCCGTTCGAGATGCGCTCGGATCGCTCGGTCGGGAACAATGCGGTCCCGACCGGGTGGTCAAAGGTGGTGCGGCCCTGGTCGATCCATCGTTTGAGGCAGTCGATCGCCCAGGCGGTCTCCGGGACCGTCAGGACGCCACGCCGCTTGGCCGCAGATCCCTTGCCGGGTTTGCCGTGGCGGACGTAGCAGAACCCGAACTGGCCGAACTGTGGTGCTCGAGGGTTCGGTCCGAAGTCTGTCAGATCCAGCATGCGGACTTCGTTGCGACGCAGGCCCCACGCGTAGGCGACCTTGATGATCGTCGCGGTCCGCAGGGCCACCATCGCGCCCTTCGAGCCAGCCTCGAAACGGTGGTTGACCTGATCGTCCGCGAAATCGCAAAGGTCCTGCAGTTCATCGGTGGTGTAGGCCCGTTTGAGTGGATTGTCGGGGCCCTCGTAGGTGTGGCGGGCCGAGTTGGCCTCGGTGATGATCTGTATCGGATGCGTGTCGAATCGGTCCTGGCATTGCTGGGTCCACTCGTAGGCCGGATCGAGCAGGTAGTCCATGAAATGCCGCAGTGCACCCTGGTAGCTCAGCACCGTGCCCAGGGCCAGGCCGTGGACCCCGCGCAGTTCGGTGAACCAGTCATCGACCATCGGGGCGTCCAGTGCCAGGGGCCGGCGACACCGCAGAAGTCCTGGAACCGCCGGATCGTGGCGACCTGGGCCGCGATCGTGCCAACGGACAGGTTCCGGGCCATCTGCTGGTGCGACCACCCGGTGACCATCGCCTCGAACACCGCGGCTTCCGGCCGCAGGACAGCGATGCCGTCGGCCAATTGCAGCCGCGCCGACCCCGGCGGAGGATCCTGATCTGCCATCTCGCACCACCCAAACATGGTTCGCGATATATGCGAAAGTATCGCACTTTGCGCGAATCAACACAAGAGGTCGCAGGTAGCGGCATTGCCAGTCAGTCCGCGGAGGTTGGGCCACTGCACTCAGAGGCGGCCCCGGGAAGCGGTCCGTCACGTGACGACGTGCAGGTCAGTCGGGGTGCCGGACAGGGCGGGCGAGAGAATGTCCGGGAGGTGTCGAGTTCGCAGAACTTACAACTCAGCACCCGCTACTTGTCATAACGTCTGGTTACCGGTGCTCGATGTGGGTGGCAAGGCGACACGAGTTTTCGGACACTGCTGCCCTGCGGAAACGACTGGTTCTGTGAGTGTCGCGAAATCGATCGCTAGCTAGCGGACGCGCTCGGACGGGGGTTTGACTACCTTGAGCCACCGTCGTGAGGTGGGGTCGTCACGTCCCACGCTGACTTGCGGATACGAGATGAAGGTCGCTTCGTCGATGTAGGGCGGGACCGTGGCTCTTTCTGGTGACGTCCTGCCGTGTGTCAGTTGAAGCCTCCGGACGGTGTCGTGGCCTGCTCTCTTTGCCACATGACGATGGTCAGTTCGGCGTAGAGGACGGTGTGGTCGTCCTGATCGGTCAGCCGCATCTCCATCTTCACTCGCCCGCGTGTTCCGTCGAGAGTGACCTCGGCAATCCGGACGGTTCCGGTGAGAACGTTCCCGGGTCGGACGGGCACCGGGAACCGGACCCGGTCGAATCCGAGCCCGGCGATCACTGCCCATTGGTTGAGCACTGTTTGTGTGAGCAGCCGTTGAGCGATGGCGATGGTGTGTACCCCGCTGGCGATGAGTCCGCGGAAGTGTCCCTGATCGGCCGCTTCCTCATCGATGTGAAACCACTGTGCGTCCCAGCGTGTGGCGAAATCCACCAGTTCGGCCTTGGAGACGGTGTGATCGCCCAGTTCGAGGATCTGGCCCGGGGTGAAGTCTTCGGCGTAGACGGACGGACTTGGGGGAGTGGCGTTCACAGCGACCTGGCTACGAGCAGCTTCATGATCTCGTTGGTGCCGCCGTAGATCCGCTGCACGCGGGAGGCGGTGTACATCTGGGCGATGGGGTACTCCATCATGTAGCCGTAGCCACCGAACAGCTGTAGGCACTTGTCCACCACGCGGCACTGCATGTCGGTGGCCCACAGCTTGATCATCGAGGCGCCGGCGGCGTCGAGGGTGCCGTCGATCTGGCGGCGGATGCCGTCGTCGATCAGCGCCTTGCCGGCGTAGACGTCGGCCTTGCACTCGGCTAGTACGAACTGGGTGTTCTGGAAGTCCAGGAGTTTCTTGCCGAACGCATCGCGCTCTTTGACGTACCGGATGGTCTCGATCACCGCGGCCTCGGCCACTGCCACGCCGGCGACTCCGATGATGAGTCGCTCCCGCGGCAACTGGGTCATGAGTTCGGCGAAGCCGGAGCCCTCCTCGCCAAGGATGTTCTCCACCGGTACCCGCATGTCGTCAAAGAAGAGTTCGCGGGTGTCCCATCCGTGCATGCCGATCTTCTCGAGGACGGCGCCGCGGGAGAAGCCCGCGACGTTATTGTCGACCTCGGCGACTAGTAGGGAGATGCCCTTGCCGCCGGCCGCTGGATCGGTCTTGGCCACGATGACAACCAAGTCGCAGTGGGTGCCGTTGGAGATGAAGGTCTTGGCGCCGTTGACCACGTAGTGGTCGCCGTCGCGGATCGCTGTGGTCTTGACGTTCTGCAGGTCTGAGCCGGTACCAGGCTCGGTCATGGCGACGGCCACCACTTTCTCGCCGGAGGCGAGCCCGGGTAGCCAGCGGCGCTTTTGCTCCTCGGTCCCGTAGGCGTTGATGTAGTGGCTGACGATCGTGGAGTGCACGGTGAAGCCGAACGCGCTGTCGTGCGCGTACGCCAGTTCCTGGGCCACTACAGCCTCGTGGCCGAAGTCGCCTCCCCCGCCGCCGTCCTTTTCGGCGATGTCGGTGAGCAGTAGGCCTGCCGCTCCGGCTCTGTTCCAGAGTTCGCGGTCGACGTGGCCCTGCCGGGCCCAGTCCGCCTGGCGGGGGGTGACTTCTCTGGCGAAGAAGGCGCGGGCGTGGTCCCGTAGCAACTCGTGGGACTCGGTTTGCCAGGTGGGGCGGTGGTCGGGGAACAGGGTGGTGGTCATGATCTTGTCCTTGTCGGGCCGGGTCAGCGGCCGGTGAAGTTCGGCGAACGCTTGGCCACGAAGGCGGCCTGGCCCTCGTGGCTGTCGTCTGAGGCGAGTGAATAGACGAAGTTGCGCTTTTCGTGCTCGAGCCCTGCGGCTATCGACCCGGTCTGCGCGGCCAGGGCGGCGTCTTTGGCCAGGGCCACGGCCAGCGGGGAATTAGCCGAGATCCGCTGCGCCAGGGCGATCGCCTGTTCGACGACCTCGTCGTCGTCGACCACCTTTCCCACCAGGCCGAGGGTGGCGGCCTCGGTCCCGGTGACCAGGTCGCCGCTGAGCAGCAGTGCCATGGCGCGAGGTTTGCCGAGCGCCCGGATGAGTCGTTGGGTGCCGCCGCCGCCGGGGATGACGCCGAGCTTGACCTCGGGTAATCCAAGGCGGGCACCCTGGCCGACGATGCTGGTGTCGCAGGCCAGGACGAGTTCGAGCCCGCCCCCCAGGGCCAGGCCCTCGACGGCTGCGATCACCGGTTTGGGGAAGTTCTCCAGGTCGGCCCATAGAGTCCCCCCGGAGGCCCGCCGCTGCCCGATCAACGGATCGGCCCGCAGGGCGTCGAACGCGGTGATGTCTGCTCCAGCGCAGAACACGCCGCTCGCGCCGGCCAAAACTATGGCGCGCACGGAGTCATCGGTCCGCAGCTCGGCTAGGTGCCCGTTCAAGGCTGCGAACACCGCGGCGTTCAGTGCATTCCGGGCCTCGGGTCGGTTGATGCGCAGGATCGCGACGGCTCCGCGTCGTTCGCTGCGCACCACATCATCGTGTCCGCTCCGGTTGTTCATTCCTCGGCTCCCCGGTAGAGATCGGCGTGGTCGGTGCGTAGCGTCTTTTTGTCCAACTTGCCGACGCTGGTGCGCGGCAGCGCGTCGGCGAAGATGACGATGTCGGGCAGTTGCCACTTGGCGAACTTGTCTTCCAACACGGCGTGGATGTCGTCGACGTCAAGATCGGCACCGTCTTCTTGGACGACGATCGCAACCGGGCGCTCTTGCCACTTGGGATGCTCGATCCCCACCACGGCGGCTTCGCGGACCTGTGGGTGGGCGACGATCGCGTTTTCCATGTCGATCGAGGAGATCCATTCGCCGCCGCTTTTGACCACGTCCTTGATGCGGTCGGTCAGCTTGAGGTAGCCGTCGGGGCGGATCGTGCCGGCATCGCCGCTGCGCCACCACCCATCGGCGAACGCGCCGCCTTTGTCTTCCATCTTGTGGTAGCGCTCGATGATCCACGGGCCGCGCATGAGCACCTCGCCCTGGGAGACACCGTCGTGGGGTAGTTCGGTTCCGTCCGGTCCGACGACCTTGATGTCGATCCCGTTGACCAGCAGACCCTGGGCCCGCTTGAGATCCCACTTCTCCTTCTCACTGAGCACGTCCCGCAGCGTGTGCTTCAGGCCTGCGTTGACGGTGACCAGCGGAGTGGTCTCCGTGGCGCCGTAGGCGTGGATGATGTCGGCGCCGGTGAGGTCATGGAAGCCGCGCATGAGCGTCAACGACGGTTCGGTCGCCCCGGACAGCAGACGGGCGCGGCTGAAGTCCGGGCGCGTCTTGAGTGTGCGGATGTAGTCGAGCATCGGCTCGAAGATCGCGGGGGCACCGTTGGCTACGGTGACGGACTCGGAGATCATCGCGTCAACCAGCACAGAGGTGTCCTCGGCCGTATACCGTCCGGGCAGCACGACCTTGGCGGCCGAGTAGATGGCCGACTGCGGCAGTCCCCAGCCCTGGCCGTGGAACATCGGGGTGATGACCATGACGGTGTCGTCGTCGCCCATCTTCAACTGCGCTGCCTCGGCAAGAGTGTGGAGGTAGATCCCGCGATGGGAGTAGTACACGCCCTTGGGGCGGCCGGTGGTGCCGGTGGTGTAGCACGCGCTGTACGCCGAGGTTTCGTCGATCATCGGCCAGTCGAAGGTCGATTCCGCGGCCGTCAGCGCGTCTTCCCAGTGGACGACCCCGGGCAGGGTGGTGGAGATCTCCGAGAGTGGCTTGTCCGTCATGACCACCCAGGTCTTCACCCCGACGCCCTGCTCGACCAGCGCCTCGGCCACGGGCAGCAGGGACTCGTCGACCAGCACGATCGAGGCTTCGGCGTGGTCGGTGACATAGGCCAGGTCCACCGGGGCGAGCCGCAGGTTCATCTGCAGCATCACCGATGCGATACCGGGAATCGCCCAGTACAGCTCCATATGGCGTTTGGAGTTCCAATCCAGGATTCCCACCACCGTTCCGGGGCCGGCCCCCAGCCCGGTGAGCGCGTGGGCTGACTTCCCGACCCGCTCGAACATGTCTGCGTAGGTGTAGCGGTCCCAGCCCCCGTCGATGGTGCGGAATACGATCTCCTGCTCGGGGTAGGTCCGGGCGGAGTGCCGCAGCAGGGTGGTGGTGTTGAGCTGGTAACTGTCACCGTGTGTCGACGGCAGACCGGTGACGATGGGGTGGGACGTCATGTTGGTGCTCCTGAAGTGGGGTTGGGACGGTGGCTGGGACGGAGGGGGCTCGTCAGAGGCGTTCGATGATGGTGGTGTTAGCGGTGCCGTGGGCTTCGCAGATGGTCTGTAGCCCGTATCGGCTGCCGGTGCGTTCGAGCTCGGTCAGCAGGTCCGTCATCATGCGGGCGCCGGTGGATCCGAGGGGATGGCCCACGGCCACCGAGCCGCCGTTGACGTTGAGTTTGTCGTCGGGGACGCCGAACTCTTTTTGGAACATCAGCGGTACTCCCGCGAACGCTTCGTTGACCTCGAACAGGTCGATATCGTCCACCGTGAGCCCCGACCGGACCAGGGCCTTGCGGGTGGACTCGAGGATCGCGGTGAACTGGATGATCGGATCGGCCGCGGCGACCGCGTGGACCACGAAGCGGGCGCGGGGGGTGAGCCCGTGGGCCTCGGCGAACTCACGGTCGGCGATGAGTAGTGCGGCGGCACCGTCGCTGAGCTGGGAGGAGTTGGCTGCGGTGGTCTTGCCGTCCTCGGCGAACACCGCCCGCAGGGACGCCATCTTCTCCGGGTCGAGCTCGGCCCGGATCCCCTCATCCGCGGTCACGGGCTCGCTGGAGTCATCGAGCGGGTCGCGGCGCAACGGAACCAGCTGGGTCTCGAAGCGGCCGTCGCGGGTGGCAGCCAGCGCCCGCTCATGGCTCCGGCGGCTGAACGCGTCGAGTTCCTCCCGGCTGAGGTCGAAGCGGGTGTTCATCAGCTCACTGGACGGGCCCTGCACCAGCAGTCCGCCGTCGTAGCGGGCCAGCTCCCGGGGGGAGTACTGCGGGCCGAGCGGGGCGCCGGGTTGTAGTGAGGATGGCAGCGCCACCTGTGACATCGACTCCACGCCGCATGCGATGGCGAGGTCGTAGGACCCCGCCTCCACACCGTGGGCGGCAAATGCGACAGCTTGCTGCCCCGAGCCGCACTGTCGGTCCACGGTCACGGCCGGCACCGAATCGGGCAGGCCGGAGGAGAGTACAGCATGGCGGGCGATGTTGGAGCTCTGCTGGTCGTGCGTCATCACACAGCCAGCGATCACGTCGTCGATTTTCTCCGGCGCCACATCACTGCGGCGAACCAGTTCACTGAGGGTGGCCCCCAGCAGATCGGCGGGATGCCAGGCGGCCAGCGCCCCGCCGCGCTTGCCGACCGGGGTCCGGACGGCATCGACGATCACCGCCTCGCGGGTGGCTCGGGAACTACGGGGCTGGGGGGAGTCGGTCATGACTGGGTCCTTCCTCAAGGTGGTCAGGCGGTAGTCGCCGTGAGCGCGTGAGTGGTCTGCGCTGTGGCCGGGTGGGCATCGCGAACGGCGCTGAGCGGGATGTCGTGGCGCGCGGCCAGATCCTCCCAGTGGGCCGTGGTGCGCGCGGCGAAGGCGCGGGTGTAGGCGGCGGATGTGCCGTCGCAATCGAGTACCTCTCTGGTGCGGGCCTCGAAGTGCGGCTCGAGTGCCCCCAGGGCGATATGGCCGTCGGCGGTGGCATAGATGTTGTAGGAGGGCAGAGCCCCGCCCAGTGGTGCTCCATTGCCAAACAGGCCGTGCCGGAGGGCAGCCGCGGAGTCGTACGCGGCCGCGTCGAGAGTGATGCGTTGATGTCCACCGGAGTCGTGCTGTCCCCGCGCCAGCAGCAGTGCCAGGGCGGCCGAGATGGCCCGCTCCCCACCGACGGTGTCGGCGACCGGGACCAGCGGCAGGTGCGGCGGCCGGATGGTGCCGTATCTCGCCTGATAGGTCAGGTCGTGGCCCGCGACCTCCTCGTCGGCGCCGTCGTAGCCCACGATCTCCACATGGCACAACCGCGGGTAGCGGTCGCTGAGATCGCCGAGGCCGAGTCGGCAGAACGCTGACGGGCGCATGGCGGTCACCAACACGTCCGCCGTATCGAGCAGCCTGGTCAGCTCCTCCAGGCCGCTACGACTCTTGAGGTCGGCCCGACGAACCTCCACCCCCTGTGTCAGTTCTGCGTACCAGGAGGGCGCGGCCACGGCCAAGGCGTCACCCACCGGCGGCTCCACTTTGATCACCGCTGCGCCGAGGTCACGAAGGCCTGCCACGGCCAGCGGACCGGGCAGGTTGGTAGCCAAAGAGACGACCTGTATGCCGGCCAGGGGTCGGAGCGATCGAAGACTCATTCCAGCGACTATACAAGTAGTCAGTAAACTTAGCCACTGTATAGCTTTAGCGATTGGCGCGTCCCCGTAGACTCGTTTGTCGACCGAAGGGAGACCGCGTGGACCGCCCCGCCCAGCACTCCGGCGACCAAGATCTCACCGCCAAAGCGCGAATCCGCAACGCCGCTCTCGAGCTTTACGCGGCCAACGGCGAGGACCGCACACCGATGCGGGCGGTCGCGGCCGCCGCCGGGGTGACTGTCGGGCTGGTGGTCCATCACTACGGGTCCAAAGACGGCCTCCGCGAGGCCGTGGAGCAGATCGTCGTGGAGCGTTTTGCGTCGGCCCTTGCTTCGGCGCCGACCGACGGGGCCGGCGAAGAAATCGCTCGCGTCCGGAATGAATCCGTCGCGGAAATGCTGTTCAGAAACCCGGAGGTGGTCAACTACCTCCGCCGGGCGCTACTCGAACCCGGCGGCCAGCGGGGGCAACTGCTGGAGCGGCTCACCGAACTCACCCACCGGGAGGTCGTTGCGATGCGCGAGACCGGCGCGGCCTCGCGAGGTCGCGCCGACTCCGTCCAGGTGGTCGACGTGATCATCAACCAGATGGGCCGACTGTTCCTGCAGCCGCTGGTGGATGCCGTCTGGACCCACCTCGGGACCTTCACCCACACCGAGGGGCACAGCAAGCCCGAACTCGGCGTGAGCGTGTCCGGGGGAGGAGCTGTCGATCGTTCCCACGGGTCAGCCACCTGACCCGAGTTTCACTTTCACTGAACATCTGTACAAGCATCACGCTGGCGGTTACTGTTCCTGCTGTGTCCGGGGTCACATACCCGATCCCGGAGTCATCGACACCTCAGGAGTCACCATGGCCACTCTCGGAGGCGCCCTCGCGCTCAATGCCCGCCGGCACCCGGACAAGACCGCACTGATCTTCGGCGAGAGCACCTACTCGTACGAGCAGCTCGCGGCCCGGATCAATCAGTATGCGCACGCGTTGGCGTCGCTCGGAGTCGGCAAGGGCGACAGGGTGGCACTGCTGAGTCCGAACTCCGACGCGTACATCCTGGGCCTGTACGGAGCGTTCCGACTGGGGGCCGTCGCCGTGCCTCTCAACCCTCGCGTGCCGGCCCGCGAACTTCGCTACCTGCTCGAGGACTCCGGTGCGACGGTGCTGCTGTACTCCGAGGGGCTCGCGGTGGTGGTGGCCGGCCTCGACGAACTCGATCCGCTGCCGTCCGCGCCGCAAAGTCTGGTGCTGGACGAGCCCGCCGCGCAGGGCATCGCGCGGCTCGCAGACACCATGCCGACCACCGCGCCGGAAGTGGAGGTCATCGAGGACGACGACTGCATTATCCTCTACACCTCGGGCACGACCGGGCGTCCCAAGGGAGCGTTGTTCGACCATCACCGCATGCTGTGGGTGGGGAACTCGGTTTCCGCACTCGGTATGAATATCTTCGACCGGAATCTGCACGTCGCGCCGATGTACCACTGCGCGGAGCTGGTCCTGTTCGTTATGTCAGGGTTCAGCCTGGGCACCACTCACGTGGTGCTGCCAGCGTTCGAGCCCAAGGCGGTCCTGGATGCGCTGGAGAAGCACCGCATCACCGTGTTCCTGGGCGTGCCCACCATGTACCAGATACTGCTGCAGCACCCCGAGCTCGGCACGCGCGATCTGTCCGCGTGGCGGCTGGGCTTCTTCGGCGCCGCACCAATGCCGCCGAGCGCGGCGACCAGCTTGCTCGCCACCCTGCCGCACGTGCAGTTCTTCCAGCTGTGCGGCCAAACCGAAGGCGGCCCGACCGGCATCTTCCTCACTCCGGACGAAGTACGCGCCCGCCCAGATGCCACCGGACGGGCGTCCATCACTAACGCCGAGACGCGGATCGTCGACGACGAGGGCAACGACACCGCGGTCGGCGAGCCCGGGGAGATCATTTACCGAGGCGAGACCATCATGAAGGGCTACTGGAACAAGCCCGAGGCCACCGCCGATGCGCTCCGCGACGGCTGGCTGCACAGCGGCGACGTGGCGGTCCGGGACGCCGACGGGTTTATCACGATCGTTGATCGGATGAAGGACATGATCATCACGGGCGGGCGCAACGTGTACTCGGTGGAGGTCGAACAGGCCCTCGCCGGCCACCCGGACGTGGCCGATGTGGCGGTCGTCGGGCGGCCGGACGAGATGCTCGGGGAGAGCCTCATCGCCGTCGTCACCCCGGTCGAGGGCCGCGAGGTCACCTTGGAGTCGCTCCGCGAGTACGGATCCCAGTTCATTGCGGGTTACAAGCTTCCGCGCGAGCTCATCACCCGGCCCATTCCCCGTAACCCCTCGGGGAAGATTCTCAAGCACGTGCTGCGTGATGCAATCACGGAAGGCACAGTCGCCACCAGCTAACAATCGGATAGCTCGTTAGGCTCCTCTACCAAGCCACCTGCCATTTGGCCCGCTCTGGGAGAGGTCGAGTTCGCGGGATACTCGGCATCGCCTACTTTACATAACGTAAGTTATCGGCACATTAAAACAGCTGGGGGACAGGAACTTTTGCTAGAAAGTGACATAACTTGGACTGAGGTCGGGCACGCACTGGGGCTGTTCCACACCTGCTCCAACGACCTGATGGCAGATAATGACGGGGCCCGCGAAACGTCCTACACACCCACCGGCTCACCCGCGACCTGTACCACAACAAGTGGGGATTCTGATGACCCACCACCGAGCAACACGACCGGCGGCCCTCACGCTCGGCATCGCCGGCATCCTCGCCGCTGCCACCCTGGCCGCGTGCGGCGAACAAACCGTCAATGAGGGCATCCCACCCCTCGAATCGGCCACGGCCACCTCGACCGCCCATGCGGACTCGATCACCGACACCTCTGACTTACGTAATCTGATGGCGATCTCCACACACGTCTTCACCGGCCGTGTCGAATCAGCTGCTGGCGCCAAGGCGCTCGGGCGGCTCCCCGAAACTCAGTACAGCGTGCTCACCAAAACAGCGATCAAGGGCGAAGTCTTCGAGAGCGTGGTAGTCAACCAGCAAGGCGGAGTCAAAGACGGTGTCTACATTTCCGTCAACGGCGACACACCCCTCAAGGTCGGCCAGTGGTACCTGTTCGCCACCCGCTACCTCGAGTCCGAAGAGTGGTACACCCTCATCCCGGTTGACGGCCGCAAACCGGTGACCGAACAACAAGCCCGCGACAGAGCCTCCGCGCCCCTGGCCGGGGCTGAGGCCGCGGTGCGCGCCAACCCCCAAAGCCGGCTCGCACCACCGGACCCACCGAGCCCGTCGATGACCTTCCCGATACCCCAACCCGGCGACCGCAACCCACCTCCACCCTCACCGGCGCCACCCGGCTGAATCATGAAGTAGCGAGTGGCGGCATATGGAAAGCGTTGGGGGAGATATCTTGCCAGGCTCGATCGAGTTGACATAAGGCTGTCGGTCACGAACCGAGGTGTTCCGATGGTTCGAGATTACTCGGGGACGTCATCCTTCGCTGAGCCGGATGCTCGCGAGTACCCCGTGATGATCGGAGCCCGGCAGATCGATCCGCCGGAACGATGTCGGTGTCGGGCCATTGCGTGTCAGCACCCGGTCGAGCGCAAGCAGCGACGGGTAGGGCCGGCCGGCAGGATAGGTCGCGACGACGCCCGATCCGAGATGCTCGGCGGCGTCGGTCAGCTGGGGCGAATCCGGCGGTCCCGACAGTAGCTGCCGGAAGGAGCGGTGATCGTAGGTCGAGTTCGCATCGGCGCCGATGATCAGTGGATCTGTGTCGGCGAAGAGGATCGAGCGCAACTCGCGGAGCTCGGCATCCCAGCGCCACGACGGTTCGGGATACGGCGGCAATGGGTGCAGTGCATAGATCGAGATGGGCGTGCGGTTCGGAAGAAGCAGTCGCGCACGAAGATTCGACAATTCGAACCCACGCAAGAGTTGCCCGTCGGTCAGCGGGGCCCGCGCATAGATGCCAGCTCCACCTCCACCGTCTCGGGGACGAAGAAACACGAACGGCAAGGCTTGGCGCAACCCGGCGCGCTCGAGGGCTCCCACCGCCTCAGACGTCAGCTCGACCACCGTCAGGACGTCAACGCCTGAGTCGCGCACCCGCGACACTAGCGCGTCCGGATCAGCCTGCCCGAGATAGATATTGGCCTGCATCACGGTCAGGTCCGAGTCCGAGACCTGTTCGTCCGCCCCCCGATACAGCGGGGCCTGCGCCGTCACGCCCACGGCGATGACGAGCACAGCTCCTGCCGCGGAGAGCCAGGCGCGCGCAGCGAGCAACAGCAGCAGACCGACGACGCCGACGATGATCAGCACCGGCGTGAACGCCGCCAGCCGGGACGCGAGATTGCTGACCAGGCCAGAATAGTGGGCAGCAATCCCGGCAGTAGCGGCGAGGACCGCACCCCACCCGAGCGCTCGTAGCAGTCCACGCATGCGGCCGATCATGCCAGGACCGCCGTCACGCTCTCTGGCGGGTGATCGTCGAGTGCAGGCTGTCGGCGACAGGGGCTGTCAGCCTAGCCCCCAGTCGTTTCGATCTATGGTGACCGTTACGAGCCGGACGCTTCGTTGCCGACGCAGTTGCCCAGGCGGGAACTGGCGAACGCATGGACGCCGACCCGTAGTCGGCCACAACGTACCCGCTGGTCAACCAAACGCACCATCGGAGCTTCGCAGAGCCCGAAGGATCGATCCTGGGGCCAACGGGGAGAAACTAACCGGGATAGTAGTAACCTGTCTGTGGCTCGTTCGATATCGAACTGTTTCCATCCGGACTGACGCTTGGACTGAAGGACTCCCCTTGGCACGGCATCGCAAAGCTGATCCCAGCCCGCCCTCCGCTGGTATCTCTGCGTTCCGGCGCGACGCATCAGCGAGCCTCACCCCTGGACTCGCACGGCCCGAGCATGCACACGTCGTGCATGCGGCCGGGCGACACCGAATGCCTCTCCAACCCGAGGTGCCGGCCGGGTTCACTCGGCCCATCATCTCGGGCGCCCCGGTGCCCTCCTACTCGCCGCATGCTCGATCGACGACGGCGCCCGGGGCGGCGCCGCCATACCCACCTCGCAGTGGCCGTCCATACACCGCGCGCTCGCGCACCGCCCTACCCCGCCAAGCCGGGCGTGCCCATCGATCTTTCGGGCCGCCTCGCTCGCAGCGCCCGCTCGACCTCGGCAGGCATTCATCGGCAGCACCTACCGCACCGTGGGAGCGGGCGTTGTGTGTCGTTGAACCTCAGTCCAGCGAGCAAGCTCAGTCAGGCTTCTTCGAGGTTCTTGACGGCGAAGAGGTCTCGGACACCTCCACTCGGTCGGCGGCCGCTGCCGGGTTGAGTGGATCACTCATGGCCGCGGTGGTTCTATGCGCTGCCGGCGGGACCGCGGCCACCGCGCTCGCCGATCAACACAACCCAACGATCACTCCCCTGACCCAGACTGGCGTGCCCGTCGACGTCCAGTCCGCAGCAGCCCCACGATCTGTAACCGTCGGATCGGTGGACGCACAGCGAAACCGCACGTCGGCAGGGGCATCGTCACGCGATGAGCTGACCTCGGTTATGCGAGAACTGGCACAGCCAGATCGCGCGCGGCCCTCTGAACCCCCGGTGCCACAACGGCCACGGTCGGCGGCACCGACCTACGGCACCGTGACCTCGAGTTACGGAGCGCGCTGGAGTACCACGCACTATGGCCTCGATATCGCCAACACGATTGGCACACCGGTGGTCTCGACCAGCGACGGGCAGGTTATCGAATCCGGTCCGGCTGATGGGTTCGGGCTGTGGATACGAGTGCTGCAAGACGACGGCACGATCGGCGTGTATGGGCACATCAACGAGACACTGGTGAGCGTCGGGCAGCGAGTCCAGGCCGGCGAGCAAATCGCAACGGTAGGAAACCGCGGCTACTCCACCGGCCCACACCTGCACTACGAGGTCTGGCAGCAAGATGGACCCAAACTCGATCCTGCACAGTGGCTGAGAACCCGGGGCGTCTACGTCGTCGGATGACCCGCCGTATCGGCGCGGGAGGTATGAGGACGAGTTGGTCCCGCTCAGGTGTCGCGAGCTCTCGAGACGAGACTAGGTCGGGCCAAATCCGCGCGGGCCAGTGATCGGTTCGACGGCCACACAGTTGACGCCTAGCCCGATCGATTGAGAGGAACGGTGCGGGTCGGTGGTCATCGAGGGTGAACTGCGCTGGTTTCACCGATCCGGCAGACCGCACTGCATGTTCGGCAGGACAGTCGGGCCTGGCTGATCATGTTTGCTGGCCTGATGCCAACTCATGTCGCGTCCGGTCTGGCGAGTCCCTTCTTGGTTGCTCGGCGGGAGTCCATTGCTTCGGCCCGGTAATTGATACGAGTTCGTAGGGGTTTGAGGGCGATCATCGAGACTGGACTACTGAGAATCACGGCGAGCACGACGGTTACGAAGAACGGGACGTCCACGTCAATTAGGTAGGCGACCAGCAGAATTAGTCCAGTTAGCGCAGCAGCGAGTGCTAGGCGCGCGATGTTGTACAGCAGCGCGATGGCGATGAGGGATCTGGCCGAAGAGGCCGGCGTGGTGGCGGCGCCGTGAGAAGTGTTTCTGCGCATGGTCTATGGGCCTCCGTGTGGCGTGAATGCGATCGGGATGGATTGTGACGTGACAGTTGGTTCGGTGCCGCGTCCTGCAGGGGGGGGCGGTTCAATGAGATGAGATCTGTACGGATGTGAGATCTCATGGCTGATGTGCGCGCCGTGGTCGGCGGTTTGTCGGCCCTGGCTGGGTCAGCCATCGCCGCGCCTGCTGGTCGAAGTCTTCGCCCCACCCGGCCTGATCGGTGCGGGCCAGACCTGCGATTGTTACTGCGGTGCGTTGGCCGTCGACTCCGACGGGCACTAGCCGCACCCAGATTCGGCGACGCCGGATAAATAGAGACACAAGTAACCCAGACAGCATCACGGTCGCCGACAACAGAACCCAGTTCTGTGCCGGCCCGTGTGATACCTGCATGGACACGAAGCGTTCATACCCATCAAAGCGCACCACGGTGCCATCGGCGATGGTGTGAGTCTGTCCCGGGCTGAGATTGACCTGTGCCCGCTGCTGGAGCCGACCCTGCTCGATGAGCGCTCGGTTCAAGGAGTACGCATTCTGCGGGCGACCGGTATCCAGTCCGGTGTCGCCTTGGTAGATCCTGATCGCCACATACGGATCATTCGGCACGGGAAACGATGAGGTGAGCAGGGTTCCTTGGAATGCTGCGGTGGGCGCGAATAGGCCCTCGATCGCGATCTGTCGATTGCGACGTTCGTCTGGGTCGGGGTAGAGGCCGGCTGGGGTATCGAAACGGGCCGCGCCGGAGGACAGCATCGTCTGCAAGTTGTCGGGAATGAACAGTACTGTCTGAGTGCGTTGCTCACCGTTGGGGAACGTCACAGTGAACGTCGGTGCGAAGCCGTTGCCGAGGACATAGACGCGGTCGCCTGCTACTCGCAGCGGTTCGTTCACTCGGACGCGTGCGGTGCTCCACGTATCGGGATCGGACTGTCGCACGTCCCCGGTGTAGGTGACGTCGGCTTCGTACATGTCGGGCTGACCGCTCGGCAGGAACCGGGCATCGAAGCCCTCGACGCGGACACAGAATGGTGAGAGATCGGTGCCATCGACGAGGCTGCCTGCGCGGAATGAGTCATAAACCGCGGTCGAGGTGTTGCACAACCCTTGTGTGCCATCGGCGACGAGACTGCGGGTGCCTTCGTAGCCGTAAAGTTTGTCGGCCGCGATCGATATCAGCAAGGCGAGTAGGGCGAAGTGGAACACGAGGTTGCCCCACTCGCGGAGGTAACCCTTTTCCGCGGAGATCTCTACGGCTGCGGTGGGTCGGTGCGTAGTCGCTGGTCGTGTGGTGGTGGCTCGGCGCCAGCCCCGGAGGTTGGCGTTGATGAGGGCAACAACCTCTTCGGGTGTTCCTTCTACGGTGTCCTCGAGGTGCCGCGGCAGGCGGGTGAGGTTGCGCGGCGCGGGAACTGGACGGGCTCGGACCGCGCGCAGATGCTCGAGGATTCGGGGAGTGAGGCATCCCACAAGTGACACGAACAGCAGGACGTAGATCGCGGTGAACCACGAGCTGGCGAAGACGTCGAAGAGCTGCAGTCTGTCCATCCACGTGCCGAGGGCGCCGCGGTCGACAATGTACTGGGTTGTTTTCTGTTCGTTGAGTGGGCGCTGCGGCAGCAGAGCGCCCGGGATTGCCGCCGCGGCCAACAGGAACAGCAGCATGAGTGCTGTTTTCATCGACGTCAGCGAGCGCCACAATCTGGGTAGGGGGCTAAGCCGGCGGCGTGGTCGTCGCGGCGTCGGCGCTTCGATGGTGTCGGTGTGCATCATCGTCGTCGTATGGGTAACGCCGCACCCGGGAGGTCGTCATCCCTCGCGAGAGAACAGAGTGCGCGGTCGGCGACGTGATCCTGAGCTGTCTGCCAGTCGACTCCCAGCACCATCGGCCGCCGGGACTTCCTCGCCCGCATCGCCATCCGGGTCCCACCTGCTCTTCCTGCCCACATTGAAATACTACGTAGCGTAGTATTTCGGCACGCAGATGACAAGCAGTGATGCGCCCCGCTGCGGCGCACTCGCACTTACAGGCCGTCGAAGACCTCGCCCCACCAACCAAGCTCCCCAAGTCTCGTCATGTGCCGACCCATGAACTACGGTGTATCGAATAGTTTTATTCGGTAGACCGAACTTTGTGATTGAGGGGCGGCAATGCGAGAGGTCATGGCTTCGGCTCGTCCGCGGCTCGCGCGAGCTCGGTCTGGGTCCCTACTGCTTGGTCCGGCCTTCGTCGCAGCCATCGCCTATGTTGATCCCGGCAATGTCGCGTCCAATATCAGCGCCGGCGCCCAGTTCGGCTACCTCCTCGTGTGGGTGATCGTGGTTGCGAACGTGATGGCGGGGTTGGTGCAGTTCCTTTCTGCCAAGCTCGGGGTGGTCACGGGCAGGTCATTGCCGGAGACGGTGCGTCTGCGCGCGTCGCGGACCGCCAGGCTCTCCTACTGGGTGCAGGCTGAGATTGTCGCTATGGCAACCGATCTCGCCGAAGTGGTCGGCGGAGCTATCGCGCTGAATCTGCTCTTCGACCTGCCGTTGCTCATCGGTGGCGTCATCACAGGTTCGGTGTCGATGGTCTTGCTTCTTGTCCAAGACCGCAGAGGGCAGCAACCGTTCGAGCGGGTGATCATTGGCTTGCTGGCTGTCATTGCCATCGGTTTTCTGACAAGCACCGTGGTGGCACCACCTCCCCCCGGGGCTGTCGTGGGGGGCCTCTTGCCGCGGTTCGATGGCACGGAAAGCGTGCTGATCGCGGCCGCCATGTTGGGTGCGACGGTGATGCCTCACGCGGTGTATCTGCATTCAGGTCTGGTGCGGGATCGACACGGCCATCAACCGGAGGGGCCGATCCGGTCGCGGCTGTTGCGTGTGACGAAGATCGATGTCGGTCTGGCGATGCTGCTGGCGGGCGCGGTCAACCTGTCCATGCTGCTGGTGGCAGCAACCACTTTGCGTGGCCGTGAAGGGGTCGATTCGATCGACGGAGCGCATGCGGCGGTCGCCGACACCTTGGGGCAAGTGGTGGCGTTGCTGTTCGCGCTGGGGCTTCTTGCCTCGGGGCTGGCATCAACCTCGGTCGGGGCGTACGCCGGCGCGATGATCATGGACGGGCTGTTGCAGCGCAGGATCCCGCTCATACTCCGACGCCTGATCACCCTGATACCTGCCATCACAGTGTTGGCCATCGGAATCGATCCCAGCCGAGCTCTGATTGTCTCGCAGGTCGTTCTGTCCTTCGGCATCCCCTTCGCACTGGTTCCGTTAGTGCGTTTCACCAGCGACAGGATGCTGATGGGCGAGGATGTGAACAATCGACTCACCACGTCGCTGGCCTGGCTGACTGCAGCGGTCATCATCGTGCTCAACGTCGCCTTGATCTACCTGACAGTCACCGGTTAAGCGAGTCCGCGCGACGGTTCGATCCCCTAGGCGTCGCGCGGAGCTGACCATTCTTGCCGCAACACATCTAGCACGATCAGGACGACGCCGATGGTGATGAATGTGTCCGCGAGGTTGAACGTGGGGAACCAGCCGGTATGGAAGTAGTCGGTGACGACGCCGTCGGCGGCGCGGTCGATCAGGTTGGTGAGTGCGCCGCCGAGGACTGCAGCAAATCCGATCCGGCCGGCGACCCCCGCGTCGGGTGCGACGTGCACTGCGTAGCCGGCCAGTGCGAGGGTGATTAACCCGGCCACGGCGAGTATGGCCCAGCTGGGCAGCTGATCACCGAGGCTGAATGCAACACCGGGGTTGAACGCTAACCGCAATTGGAGCACTCCCAGATCGGCCGTACTGCCCTCGGTGAGTCGGCTGACAACGAAGGAGTTGACTGCCAGCCCGACGGAGGTCACCACGACAACCAGGACCAAGAGAACGCCTCGGGGGTGGAGTGTTTTCGTCACTGCCGGCGTCGCGTCGGTCACGTAAATGCTCCAGCCGGGGTAGAACTCGCTGACGCTGCGGCGGCGTCGCCGGCATAGTTCGGGCACAGCGCTACCGCGCTACCAGTGGCCGCCAGCAGGGTCTCCGCCGAGGCCAGCAGATCCATCAACTCGGGCCGAGTGAGGCGGTAGAACACCTGCCTACCCTGTGGGCGTCCCTCAACGAGCCCGCAGTCGCGCAGACATGCCACATGCGCCGACACTGTCGACTGCGCCAAACCCAACTCCCCTACCAGGTCGGCGACCCTGACCTCCCCGCCGGCAAGACGACGCACAATCGACAAACGGGTGCTATCGGACAGGCTGTGAAACAACGCCACCGCCGCGTCCACATTCGTTCCGGCTCTCGACGTGGGACACCCATCCATGCTATTGATCGTCACCAGACGATAATAAGCGGTCTCCGCCGATGAATGAGGGAGGGTGGTCAACAATGTTGATGAACCGCGTGGAGACTGTTCTGGTGAACTCGCCGCCCCGGCGGTGGCTGCAGCGCTACGAGGCGCGTGTATTGACCGCGTTGGGCGGACGGACCCCGGGAGCGCACGTTGCTGAGCTGGGGTGCGGGTCGGGTTACGGCACCCGGCTGATCCTCGACGAGTTCGGCGCCGCGCGCGTCGACGCGGTAGACCTCGATCCGGCGATGATTTCTCGCGCTCGCCACCGCCTGCGCCGACACACCGGCAGGGCACACCTCGCCCGAGGTAGCGCAACGGACCTGCGTTCAGCATTTCACGACGTCGGCGGAGGGCAGAACGGTACTTATGACGCAGTCTTCGACTTCGCGATCATTCACCACATCCCGAACTGGCGGGAAGCCTTGGACGAGGTGGCCCGCGTACTCAAACCGGGTGGGCGGTTCTTCTTTGACGAGGTCACCGCGACCGCCCTTGCTCGGCCGACCTACCAAGTGCTGTTTGACCATCCGAGCGAGGATCGGTTCACCGCCGGTGAATTCCTGCACGAGTTGTCCCACCACGGTCTCGACGTCGGCGAGCGGTGGCAAACACGCATCGGCGGGGATTACCTGTTGGGTGTCGCCACACGGCAATAGTGAGGTCGACGTGGTGGCTCGGCGGTGGCCCACCACGAAGACGTTTCGAACCTTCTCTCACGCGGTGCAGCGGGTAAAGGAGCGCACAGCCTTCAACTACTATCGTGGTTAGTAAAGCTAGTCCAGCGCCGAGTGGGAGGGTTCGACAATCGATGGGCCGCGTAAGAGGGACTCGAGCTACCGAAGAGCCACGTGATCGCCGATCGACTCACGGTGGGCAGCCGCAGTGCTCGGGCTCTCGTGAATGCCGCGGGTCGGTCCGGTCCGGTATCCCGCGACTGCTGATGCTCGCAACGCTGACGGCGGTGGTGATGGTGTTGACCTCGTGCAGCTCGACCGGAGGTGCCGTCTACAGCAACGAGATTCGGGCCGTTGACAGCTTCGCCGACATCACACACCCTTCCATCGCTGTGGCCACTGAAGGTGGCGGGCGACTTGCGCCCAACGCGGTTGTCGAACCTGGGCTTCCTATTGTTGTCACGGCCAGTCGCGGCGCGTTGACTAACGTCCGTATTCCCACAGCCAGCGGCCGTCCCTTGGCGGGCTCCCTGAGCGAGGACGGCTCAACGTGGACAAGCACCCAGCCCCTGGGGTATTCGAAGCGATACGTGGTTCAAGCCGAGGCCGTGGGCGTGGGCGGTCGATCGGTCGTCTCGCAGCGTTTCACCACGACCTCACCGGAATCGTTGACCAGCGCGGCCATTCTCGGCGAGAAAACCGTCGGGATCGCCCACACGATCGGCGTGCGGTTCGCCGATCCCATCCCTGACCGAAAGAAGGCACAGGCGGCGATCACCGTGTCGTCTGACCCCCAGATGCAGGGTGCGTTCTATTGGATCAGCGACTCTGAGGTCCGGTGGAGGCCCGAACGCTTCTGGACACCGGGCACCAAAGTCAGTGTCGCCGTCAACATTTACGGAGTCGATCTCGGCGACGGGCTCTACGGCGACGAGAACTTGTCCTACGACTTCACGATTGGCCGAGCTCAGGAAATCGTTGCCGACGACAACACCAAAACGATCGTCGTCAAACGAGACGGCAAGGTCATCCGCACGATGCCGACCTCGTTCGGCAAAGACAGCACTCCGACGCCCCGCGGCATCTACATGATCGGAGATCGCGTCGAGCACATCATCATGGACTCGTCCACCTACGGAGTGCCTGTCGAGTCCGCAGCGGGATACCGCACACCCGTTCAATGGGCGGTGCAAATGTCCTACAGCGGCATTTACATGCACGGCGCACCGTGGTCGATGTCGGCGCAAGGCAACAGCAACGTCAGCAACGGTTGCCCAAACCTGAGTCCCGCAGACGCGGAATGGCTCGTGAAGAACACCCTGCGCGGTGACCCCGTCACGGTCAAGAACACCAACGCCGACACGCTCTCGGGAGTCGATGGACTCGGCGACTGGAACATCCCGTGGTCACAGTGGAAGAAGGGCAACACCGACACCTAGGCGCCCCCCGCCGGGCTGGAGCTTGTCGACGCCAACTCGCCATATCGATGGGTGTTGAGGTATTCGCGCCGGCGCGCCTACAATGGGCCATATCAATGAACGTAAGGATGTTGATATGACTCAGGAGTCGGTGGACACATGCGACCTGCTGTGCCTCGATCTGCCGCACGCAGAAACTATCCGGACTGCGCTACCCGAGGTGACCGCGGTCGACCGTGCCGCCGCCGGAGCTCGCGCACTCGGTGATCCCACCCGGCTACGTGTAGCGACGGCGTTGCTGTCGGGCGAGGAATTATGCGTCTGCGACCTCGCGTGGGTGGTAGGCCTGGCGCAGAACCTTGTCTCGCACCATCTGCGCTTACTCAAGGGCGCCGGCCTGGTGACCGGGCGCCGGCACGGACGGTTGGTGATGTACGCGTTGACCCCCTCCGGCCACGCTCTCGTGACAGCCGTTCTAGCGATTGCATGTGTCTCCGTACCAGCCACGACGACGTCATCGGCGGCGGCCACAGTGCAGGGGCGAGCTCATGGCTGACGCATGCTGCGGACCATCAGATCCCGCCGACCTCGACGCCGAGGTCGATCAGGGCCCGGTTCGGTTGTGGCAGGTGCGCGAGCTGCGTTTCGCCGCCGCCGCAGCAGTGTTCCTCGCGCTCGGCTGGATCATCGGAGGCTCTCTGTCAGAGACCGCGGGCATCGTCGTGGAACTGGTCGCGGTCGTCGTCGCTGCCTCAACGTTCGTGCCGTCGACGCTGAGGTCGCTGCGCCACGGGCGCATCGGTGTCGGAACGCTGATGACGATCGCCGCGATCGGGGCTGTGGCGCTGGGCCAAATACCCGAGGCTGCGCTGCTGGGAATCTTGTTCTCGGTCGCTGAAGGACTCGAGCATTACGCGGTCACCAAGACCCGGCGCGGGCTGCGGGCACTGCTCGCGCTGGTTCCACCGACCGCGTCGGTGATTCGTGAGGGTCGCGAGATCACCGTGTCCCCTGATGAGTTGATCATCGGCGATGTGCTGGTGGTGCGTCCCGGTGAGCGCGCGTCGACCGACGGGACGATCACCGCGGGCACTACCAGCGTGGATATGTCGGCGATCACCGGCGAATCTGTTCCGGTGGAGGCGGGTCCGGGCGACTTGCTCTACGCCGGCGCCATCAACGGTGGCGGTGCGATCGAAGTCCGCGTGACCGCCCGCGCCGCGGATAGTTCCCTGGCCCGCATCGTTCACATCGTCGAGCAAGCGCAGGAACGCAAAGGCGCCGGCCAACGTCTCGCCGACCGCATCGCCCGCCCCCTGGTCCCCGCCATCATGGTGCTCGCGGCGCTCGTGGCAGGTATCGGTGCGCTGCTCGGTGATCCCCTGCTGTGGCTCGAACGCGGCCTGGTAGTCCTCGTTGCCGCGTCCCCGTGTGCGTTAGCGATCGCGGTGCCGCTGACGGTGGTCGCCGCGATCGGCGCCGCCAGCCGCCATGGCGCACTGGTCAAAGGCGGTGCTGCACTAGAGGAGTTGGGACGGGTCCGCGTCGTCGCACTGGACAAGACCGGCACCTTGACCCGCGGCACTCCGGAGGTCATCGCCGTGGTGAGCACACCCGAGATCACCCGCGAAGACGCGTTGTCCTATGCCGCCGCGCTCGAGGCACGCAGCGAGCACCCGCTGGCGAGCGCCATTCTC
Organism: Gordonia sp. ALPHA1B1; assembly: GCF_005502615.1. NCBI lineage: Bacteria > Bacillati > Actinomycetota > Actinomycetes > Mycobacteriales > Gordoniaceae > Gordonia > Gordonia sp. ALPHA1B1. The sequence continues at coordinate 60,590 of NZ_SCOC01000009.1, forward strand.
GCGGCCGCACCTGCCCTGGACTCACCTGCCGAGGACGTCACCGCGATCGCCGGTCACGGACTCACCGGCCAGATACGCGGACAGCAACTGCGCCTGGGCAAACCCGGGTGGCTCGATCCTGGCGCGCTCGCCGGCGAGGTCACCCGGTTGCAGAGCGACGGTGCCACCGTCGTGCTGATCGAACGCGATGGCACCGTCGTCGCCGCCATCGCCGTCCGCGATGAGCTTCGCCCCGAGGCCGCTGAAACGGTCGCTCAGCTGACGGCGCTGGGTGTCAACTCGGTCATGCTGACCGGGGACAACGATCGCACCGCACACGCCTTGGCCACGGCGGCCGGAATCAGCACCGTCCATTCCGAACTGCTTCCCGAAGACAAAGCCGACTTGCTGCCCACGCTGGCGCGCGGGCGGGCGATCGCCATGGTCGGCGACGGCGTCAACGACGCCCCAGCGTTGGCCACCGCCGATGTCGGAATCGCAATGGGAGCGATGGGTACCGACGTCGCCATCGAAACCGCCGATGTGGCGTTGATGGGCGAAGATCTCCGCCATCTCCCCCACGTGCTGTCCCACGCTCGGCGCGCACGCCGAATCATGGTGCAGAACATAGGATTCTCTCTGGCCATCATCGGTGTGCTGATTCCGCTGGCCGCCACGGGCGTCCTCGGCCTGGCCACGGTGGTCTTCGTCCACGAACTCGCAGAAGTGCTGGTGATCGCCAACGCGATTCGCGCTGCCCGGACGAAAGCACTGCCAGGCACCGGTGCCATGCCCCGGGTAACCCCCGGCAAGCTCAACATCTCGGTGGCGCCCTACAACGACACAGGCGACGCCTGCTGCGCCCCGGTATCCGCCACCACCACCGATCAGCCACGGCCGGTGCCCGAGGTGCCCCTGCTGCCGACTCCACGATTACGCGGCGCGGCGACCAGCACGAGTTGTGCTGCCACTACAGAACCAGGGTGCAGCTGCTGTTCGAGCCCGTCGGATGACGCCGATGACGCACCGAGTAGCTCACCAACGCCCCATCGCGAACGCCACTGAAGCAACCACGCCGCGTCAGGTGCGTTGGCGTGATCTCCACGTGCGTACAACCAGTGCCGCCAGGACCGCGGCAGCACAGATCCCTTCTCCTGCTGCTCCGATCCGCGTCGCCAGAGTCGTCGTTGTCCCCAGCGGCACCCGCGCGATGAGGACATCAGGGGTGAACAGCGCTGTGCGTTGTGCAACGGTCCCATCAGGCTCGATGATCGCGCTCACCCCACTGGTTGCTGCGATGACCACCGCCCTACCGTGCTCGACTGCCCGCACCCGCGACATCGCGAGTTGCTGGTAGGTCATCTCGGTGCGCCCGAACGTCGCGTTGTTGGTCGGTACGGCGATCAGTTGCGCGCCGGCGCGCACCGAGTCGGTCACCAGATCGTCGAACGCGACTTCGTAGCAGGTCGCCACCGCCACCGGTACACCTGCAAGATCGACGACACCATTGCCCGTGCCAGGAACGAAGTTGCCGGCCCGGCTGGCGTAGGACGACAGCTGTGTCATCAGTTCCCGCAGCGGCAAGTACTCCCCGAACGGCACCAGCTGACGTTTGTCGTGCTCCTGACCAGGACCGGTAACCGGATCCCACACCACCAACGTGTTGCGGGACGTGCCGTTGCTCCCGGCGATCACCGCTCCCACCAGGATCGGCACCCCGATCGCCCGCGCGGCACGATCAATCTGCGCCGCAGCATCGCGGTTACCGAACGGGTCGATGTCGGATGAGTTCTCCGGCCACACCACCACATCGGGACGCACGACCCGCCCAGAGCGGACCTGCTCTGCCAGGTCGAGGGTGCGTTGGACATGATTGTCGAGCACTGCGCGCCGCTGAGCATTGAAATCCAACCCCAGCCGCGGCACATTGCCCTGCACCACTGCCACCGTCACCGACCGCTCCCCCGCGTCATCGCCTCCCCCCGCGGGCGTCATCGTCCACACCAGCAGTCCAATCACGGCAACCGTGGCCGCAGGCCCGGCCAACGTTTGAGGCTGCCGGCGGACCACCGCCCCCGCCGCCGCGGCCAGGGCCGCGCCGAGCAGCACCACAACGAACGACAACCCCGGCGCGCCGGCCAGCGCCGCCAACGGCAGGAGCAACCCGTCGGGTTGACCGAATGCGATTCGGCCCCAAGGGAAACCGATAAACGGTATCCGGGAACGAACAGCTTCGACTGCCACCCAGGCGCCTGCCAACCACACCGGCGCGCCGCGCCATCTGCCCAGTGCCGCTGCCAACACCCCGAAGACCCCGAACGCCACCGCCTGGACTGCTGCCAAGACCAGCCACGGCACCGCACCCACATAGATGCCGACCCACGGCAGCAAAGGCACGAAAAACCCCAGCCCAGCCAGATAGCCATAGCCGGATGCCGCCCACAACGACCGCCCCCGCAGCGTCACCACCAGAACCGCGATAGCCAACGGGGCCAGGAACCACAGCTGACGCGGAGGGAAACTCACATACAGCATGCCGCCGGCGCCGACCGCAGCAGCGCTGCGCAACACCGGATGAAGCATCGGTGGAAACGACGCACCGGCCCGCCGAGCACCCGAAGAACTCACCACCGCGCACCGCACCCCTCACCGAAGTTTGTCGAGCGCACCGATCCGCCCGCGGGCGCCCGGCCGGGGCCGCGCGCCTGTAAACTACTAGCTAACGTAGTAGTAGTTTGACGGGAGTGAACATCGTGGCAGGTCAAGCGCTGAAGGTTCGACTCGAGTCGAGGGTGCCCCGGTGAGCCGCAACGTCAAGATCTCACTCGCCGTGGTGATCGTGTTCTGCCTGGCGCTGACAGTGGTGTTCGTGGTGTCCCGGGCCGGCGACAGCGAACAGGCCGACACCCAGGCGAGCATGACGGTACGGGATGATTCCCCACGTCTATCGACTCCGACCGAGTCCAAGGCAACATTCGTGGAATTCCTGGACTTCGAATGTGAAGGGTGCGGGGCGGCATACCCGGCGGTGGAGCAGCTTCGCCAAACATACGGCGATCAGGTCACGTTCGTGGTCCGCTACTTCCCGCTCCCCGGGCATTTCAACGCTGACCGCGCGGCACGGGCCGTTGCCGCCGCGGCCGAGCAAGGCCAGTTCGAACCGATGTACCGCAAGATGTTCGACACCCAACGCAGCTGGGGTGAGCAGCGGGTACCGCTGGACGATCTGTTCTTCTCCTATGCCCAGGAGCTCGGTCTGGACATGGATCGATTCGCCGCCGACTACAACTCGCAGGCCACCCGCGAACTCATCGACCGCGATGTCGCTGACGGCAAAGCGCTAGGTGTCACCGGCACACCCACCTTCTTCATCAACGACGAACTCATCAAACCCGAGAGCTATGACGATCTGAGCTCGGCGCTCGAATCCGCACTACGCCAGTGACCGTCCCACCACCACCCCGCCAGGCCTCGCCATCCTCGCCCACGGCGGCAGCTACACGATTCCCAGTGTCTCCGCGACTGCTCGCGTGGATCCTTGCGGTCTGCGGAAGTATCGGGCTCATCGCTGCGTTCACGCTGACGGTTGAAAAGTTCGAACTGGCAACCGATCCGGCGTACACACCGACCTGCAGTATCAACCCGATCGTCAATTGCGGATCGGTGATGGACACCCCCCAGGCGGTCGTCTTCGGGTTTCCCAACTCACTGATCGGAATTGCCGGCTTCTCCGCGCTGATTGCTGTCGCGGTCCTGATGGGGAGCCGGCCGCCCACCTGGGTCATGATCGGGCTGCAGAGTGGGTTGACGGGTGCGGTGGTGTTCGTCCATTGGCTGATCTTCCAGAGCCTGTACCGAATCAACGCGCTCTGTCCGTACTGCATGGCCGTGTGGGTGGTTGTCGTGGTTGCCTTTTGGTATGTGAGCCTGCGCAATGCCGACCATTTCTGCCCACCCGGGACAGCGCGCCGAGCCCTCGATGCGATCCTCACGGTGCACACCGTGGTACCGCTGGTGTGGGTGCTGGCAGTGATCGCCCTGATCGCCCACCGTTTCTGGTGGTACTGGTCGACGCTGATGTGACACCTCCGGGGCAGCGCCCGGCCCGAGACGGCAGACTCGCGTAGCAGAGATCCGCACTCGCGCAGACCGCAGGTGTGGTGTGACGCCGATGTGATCCCTCACGGGTGATGGGTGGCTAACGCTTCCTCGTGGTGGCGCTGGGCGCTGGTCTCGAGCTGGAAGGTGGAATGCTCGAAGGAGATGGCGAAGTGGGTCGCCACGCAGGTCCGGATGTCATCCAACATGGTGGGGGCGTGGCCGTCCTGGAAGCAGTCGTCATCGACCACAATGTGAGCGCTGATGATCGGTAGGCCCGTGGCCACCGTCGATGCGTGAAGGTCGTGCACGTCGTGCACACGGTCCATCTCGAGGATGTGGGCCCTGACGTCGTCGAGATCGATCCCTTTCGGGGTGAATTCCATCAGCACCCGCGTCGTCTCGGCCATGAGTTTGAGGGCGCGGGGTGCGATGAGCGCGGCGATGAACAACCCGGCCAGCGCGTCAGCTTGTTGGAAACCGGTGGTAGCGATGACGATTGCGGCGACGATCACACCCAGCGATCCCAGTGCGTCGTTGAGGACCTCCAGAAACGCCGCTCGCATGTTGAAGTTGGCGCCGCGTCCCGAGGCGAGCACGAGCATGGCGACGATGTTCGCCACGAGTCCGATGACTCCGAAGAGCAGGAGTTCGGTCGAGGGCACCTCGGGTGGCGAGAACAGTCGTCGTACGCCTTCGACAGCAGCGTAGAGGCCCACAGCGAGCAGCAGCGAGGCCTGCCCCAGAGCGGCGATGACCTCGATGCGCCGCAGTCCCCAGGTGCGGGTTTTGTTGACCGGGCGGTGCATCACGGTTGCTGCGACGAGCGCGACCGCTAAACCGATCGCATCTGTCGCGGCGTGCGCGGTGTCGGTCAGTAGCGCCAGACTTCCCGTGATCACCGACCCGACAAGCTGGGCCACGACAATGATCCCCGTCAGAGCAAACGCGATCGCCAACCGGACACGCAGCGACGAGTCGCTGGATGCGGGGTCGGTTGGTCCGTGATTGTGTCCGGCTCCCATGCGTCGTACTCCCTCTCATCCACACCCAGATAGCTACGCTGTCCACATATATCAATACATGCGCATGTGACTATATGACAGACCGGGGCGGAACGGAACCGGCGGATCACGTCACGACTGAATCGGGATGTGCTGAGATGGCCCGACGTCGGCGGCGTGACGCCGGTGGTGTTGGGTCTCGTGACGGTGCGGTGACCGGAAGCCGGTGGTGTTGGGTCCGTCGAACCGGCGCCGCCACTACAGGCCTCAGATGGGTAGTCAGATGGGTAGTTGGGTATCGGTGATGAACGCGTCGCGGACCCACACGATGAATTGATCCCACAGGCCGGTGATCAAGGCGATACCTACCGCGATCATCATGGCGCCGCCGACGATCTGGATCATGCGGGCGTGGGTCCGCAACCAGCCGAGGCTGCGCAACGCCCATGCCGAGGAAAACGCAAGCACGACAAAAGGAATACCAAGGCCCGCGCAGTACGCCACGATCAGCGCGACGCCCTTGGCTGCGGTGGCACCTTCGGTGCCGCTGGCCGTCGCAATGACCGCCGCGAGCGTGGGCCCTAGGCATGGGGTCCACCCGAGTGCAAAGACCCCGCCGAGCAGCGGAGCGCCGGCGATGTTGGAGACGCGGCGGGGGGCGAACCGTCGTTCCTGTTGCAGTGCCGGCACCAGCCCGATGAACACCAGGCCCATGATGATGGTGACCACGCCGCCGATGCGTTGGAGGACTTCACGATTCACCACGAAAGTGGTGGTGACTCCGAGTACGGTGGCGGTCGCTGCCACGAAGACCACCGTGAAACCGAGGACGAACAGGCCTGCGGCGAGCGCCACGCGCGAACGACCCCGCTTGTTCGGCTCCCCCACCGACACCGCAGGCGCCTCGGCGCCGACCACGCCAGCCAGATACGACAGATACCCCGGAACGAGGGGGACCACGCACGGTGAGGCGAACGACACCAGCCCGGCGATCACACACGCAAGCAGCGCCAGCAGGAGCGGACCGCTGGCGACGAGGTCGGCAAACGTCTCGCCGACCGCAGCCTGCACTTCGACCGACTGCGGGGTCATTGGGGTTGTGCCACAGGCTCAGCGAGGACTCGCTGAACTGTTGACCCGAGTTCGTCGGCGGTAATGGCCTTGAGGAACACCGCGGCCGGACGGTGGTCGCGGTCGAGCACGATGGTGGTCGGCACCACCGACGTTGGGGTGGTCAGCGCAGCCAGGGTCAGACCGGCAAAGTCGTAGATCGAGGGAAAGGCGACCTTTCTGTCGATCATGAAGTCCTTCGCCGCTTGCCGGTTATCGCGCAGATTGATACCGAGGAACTCGACTCCCGAGGCCTTGTTCTGGGCGTAGACATGCTCGAGGTCGTCGGCTTCTCCCCGGCAGGGTCCACACCACGAACCCCAGACGTTGATGACGACGACTTTGCCTGCGAAGTCGTCGAGTCCGATGGTCTGGTCGGTCACCACGTCAGGGCCGGAGACGTCAGCGATCCGCTGACGGCTCGAGGGCGGATCGTAGGTGATGACCGTCTGCCCGCCGGGCGAGACGAACTGAAAGGTTCCCCCCTGCGCAACGGCGTCGTCGCCAGCGCTACCACAACCCGACGCTACCCACGGCACCACGCATATCAGCGCCAGGACCGCCGCCCGCACCGCGGATACCCTTCTCCCCTGCTGCACCAGCACTCCTCGACGTTGATCTACTACGCAGCGTGGTAGATCACCATTCGAATTGTCAACATGACCATAGTTTTTGTGACATCCACCGACCGGAACCCCACTTCTCGCGACGTGCATTTTGCGGCGTCACCTCGTGTAAGAGATGCGCTCACCTGCAATTACCCTGTGTTCAGGGCGAGTTTCCGGCTTGGCAGTCACTGCGCATCCGCAACTACATCACCTAGTAGTAGAGGCCCGCGATTGCGATGGGCACTCAATCAGATCGTGTTACTGCTGTGACCTGTGGGGCCTATGGTTCGAACGGAGGGCTGCCGATCGTGGCCTCATGTGCACCTGGCGTGTGGTGCTGAACGTCAGTGCGTCGCGCCCGTCTCCGGAAGGTCTCGCTGGCATGCCTATGTCGTCCCTCACCCGCCGCTGCGGCGCTCCACGGCCCTGTCTGAGACTGGGGGTCGCGGGAATCGTTGCTGCGGTTCTGCTGAGCTTCTCAATTGACGCTCGAGCGCGAGCCGACGCCGATGCCACCCACGTGACTCAGCAGTTCGCCCAACTGGTCGCCGAGACGATCTCGGCGACACTGGGCGGCCCGGCGATGGGAACCCTCGCCGACGAGATCCGAACAGTCAGCACATGTCTGGCCGATCGAGCGCGCCCAGTCGAGCCGCCAGTGCCAGCCGAGGATCCCATCACTGCGGTGGGATGCTTCGCCGCCGTGCTCGGCGCGGGACGAGCAGCCGCCGAACTGATTGTCGACGCGCTGCCGATCGGGCGGCTGCTGGCGCTTCTGGCTTTCGAGATGCGTCCCCACGATCCCGCGGCTGCGCACCCGGCACCAGCTGGTCCACCCGTCTATTCGTCGCCGTCGCCGGGGTCGGTGGTCGCTCCCACGAACGGCCGAGTGACCTCCACCTTCGGTGACGGCCGCGGCCATCAGGGTATGGACATCGGCAACGACCTGGGGGCACCGATTTTCGCGGTCACCGACGGCGAAGTGATCAACTCGGGGCCAGCTGAAGGCTTCGGGTTGTGGGTACGCATCCGGCATGCCGACGGAACAATCACGACCTACGGCCACAACGACGACAATCTCATCGACGCGGCAGCGCCGGTCACGGTCGGTCAACCCATTGCCACGGTGGGCAATCGCGGTAACTCGACCGGGCCTCATCTGCACTTCGAGGTTGCTGATGCATCCGGCGCCGCCCTCGACCCGGTGCGATGGCTCGCCGAACGCGGCGTCAGTCTGCCCTCCGACAGCGACGCCGAACCTACTATCACGCCCAACGAACCGTCGGGCACCGGAAGCGCAGACCTCTGGCGGTAAGGGTGGGCGCGGCGCACGGCCGCGGCGGACCGGTCGGGCCGATCTCAATGAGGGAGGCGACCTTTCGTCGCGGTCCTGTCGCCTCCCGGTTGCGACTCGGAATTCCAGTATCAACTATGCTACCTAGTAGTTAATCGACTACAGTCCGTAGTAACGGCCCGGGAAGTCGCACGCACGATGCGCGTGTTGCTTCGATCAGGGCCGCCATTTTTTCAAGTCAGATGGAGGCCTCATGACCGCGGTGTCCCCGCGCCCGCCCGAGGTGGTCGCCACGCGGCCCTATCCCGAGCGGCGAAAGGCCAAAGGGTCATTCATCTACACGATGCTGACCACGACCGATCACAAGCTGATCGGCATGATGTACATCGTCGCGTGCTTCGGGTTCTTCCTCATCGGCGGACTGATGGCGCTGCTGATGCGCGGAGAACTCACGACGCCGGGCATGCAATTCCTCTCGACCGAGCAGTACAACCAGCTGTTCACCATGCACGGCACGATCATGCTGCTGATGTATGCCACCCCCATCGTGATCGGCTTCGCCAACTTCGTACTGCCCCTGCAGATCGGCGCTCCCGACGTCGCCTTCCCGCGGCTCAACGCACTGGGTTTCTGGCTGTTCGTCTTCGGTTCGACCATCGCGATTGCCGGCTTCATCACCCCAGGTGGCGCCGCGGACTTCGGCTGGACCGCCTACACCCCGCTCAGCGACGCCATCCACTCACCCGGCGTCGGCTCCGACATGTGGTTCCTCGGACTGACCGTGTCTGGTCTGGGCACCATCCTGGGCGCGGTCAACATGGTCACCACGGTCATCTGTCTGCGCGCACCGGGAATGACGATGTTCCGTATGCCGATCTTCACGTGGAACATCCTGGTCACCAGTGTGCTGATCTTGCTGGTGTTCCCGCTGCTCACCGCGGCATTACTCGGCGCCGAAGTCGACCGCCAGTTCGGCGCGCATCTGTTCGATCCGGCCAACGGCGGCGCCATTCTCTGGCAGCACATGTTCTGGTTCTTCGGTCACCCCGAGGTGTACATCATCGCGCTGCCGTTCTTCGGCATCGTCTCCGAAATCTTCCCGGTCTTCAGCCGTAAACCGTTGTTCGGGTACTCAGGACTGGTCTACGCCACCCTCGCCATCGCCGCCCTGTCGGTCGCGGTGTGGGCACACCACATGTACGTCACTGGCGCCGTGCTGTTGCCGTTCTTCTCCTTCATGACCTTCCTGATCGCGGTACCCACGGGCGTGAAGTTCTTCAACTGGATCGGCACAATGTGGCGGGGCCACATGACCTTTGAAACCCCGATGCTGTTCTCGGTCGGCTTCATGGTCACCTTCCTGTTCGGCGGACTCACCGGTGTGCTCCTGGCCAGCCCGCCGATCGACTTCCAACTCTCCGACAGCTACTTCGTGGTCGCCCACTTCCACTACGTGCTGTTCGGCACGATCGTGTTCGCCACCTACGCCGGCATCTACTTCTGGTTCCCGAAGATGACCGGACGACTGCTCGACGAACGCTTGGGCAAAATCCATTTCTGGCTGACGTTCATTGGCTTTCACCTCACCTTCTTGGTGCAGCACTGGCTCGGAGCCGAAGGCATGCCCCGCCGATACGCCGACTACCTGCCCTCAGACGGCTTCACCACGCTCAACATCATCTCCACCGCCGGCGCGTTCGTCCTCGGCGTCTCGACACTGCCGTTCCTGTGGAACGTTTTCCGCAGCTACCGCTACGGCGAGGTCGTCACCGTCGACGATCCATGGGGCTTCGGCAACTCCCTGGAGTGGGCCACCAGCTGCCCGCCGCCGCGCCACAACTTCACCGAACTGCCCCGCATCCGGTCGGAGCGTCCGGCGTTCGAACTGCACTACCCGCATATGGTGGAGCGGCTGCGCGCCGAAGCCCACGTCGGCACACGGCACGGTGAACCCAGCGAGGCGGCCGAAGAAGTCCGCCGTGCGCCGCTGACCACCGGAGACCACGAAGCATCTACAGATCCCGACCCGGAGAGCCGACCGTGAGCAACTACCCCTACCCTGCCCTCGACCAGGCCGTCCCGCGAACGCGCCGCCCGCTGACCGTTCCGCGGTGGTTCGCCATCCTCGCAGTCGGCTACACCGCGGTGATGACCTTTGCGCTGACCCTGCTCGCAGGTTCTGTCCTCGCTCAGGGCACTCCCCTGCTGCTGTGGCTGATCGCGGCGACCGCGGCAACGTGTGCGGCCCGCGGTGCGGCCGCGGTCGCGACCCGCGCAATGCAACCAGCACGAGGCCGTGCGGCGCGGCCGTAGCCGAAGCACCTCACCACCGACCCCCGCGGCCGCGGAGAGACCCGTCGCTACGCCGCGTCAGGCGAGACCACGAGCCACCGGGCCTTTCCCAAGATCACCGGGCCTGACCGAGAGCGAATCGGCTGGTGGAGCAAGGGTTAGCGGTCCCGGTCGAGCATCGGTTGGCGCTGCTCAGCACCGCACACCATGTATTTGGTACCGAACACGCAGGGTGTCGCGATAGCGCGACTGACTGGGTGTGCCGCCCGCGCAGGCAGCTGCGATCGACACGCTGAGACGAGCACCCGGTGAACAGCCTCCGCTACCGGTGGCGCAGCCAGGCGCGACACCCACGGGCGTCGAGCCGCAGCCACTGAGGAGCGAACAGGGCGTGACCGGGACTTATGCGGTAAGCCCATGCACGAGAACCGACAACACCGGAAGTGCCGCAGCCGTACACAACGCAGCACCCAGGAGGGGCAACACGCTCGCCGCAGCGTAGGTCGACTTCGTCGGCTCGATCGCGCCGTTCTCGAGCATTAGCAATCGGTAGCGCGTCGAGTGCGGCATGGGGGTCCCGGGGCCTACACCCTGGCCGGTCACATGCGCGAGTGCGCTGCGCACGGCAGCCGTGCTGGTCACCCGAGCAGCCGACATGTCGGCATCTGCTTCGATCAAGGCCGCGACTGCCGTCGGCGCCCGGCGAAACAGCGGCACAAAGGGCAGAGCACGTGCCATCACATCGCAGACCGCCAGAACGCGGTCATGCCGCGACCTCAGATGGGCGAACTCGTGCGCCAGTACTGCGGCCCGCGCCTCGGCGGGCACGTCTGTGCGCAGCGCACTTGTTGCCACAACGAAACCACTGCGCCCGCCGACGCAGTACGCCATGGGGTGGGGATGATCGATCCAGAGCACGTCGGGGGTGTCGGGTTCGGTACTGCCCACCACAGCAACGACATCGCGATGAAGACGGTGCACGCGATGCACATCGCGGGTGTGACGAGCGCACGACATCGCGGTGCGAGCGACCGCGGCGATCACCACCACGGCCACGGCAATGCCATACACCTGGCTGAAATCGTCGCGCACCGCGTGCAGGACAGCTCCCGCGCACCGAGCCAAGGTGTCAACGAAGCGTTCGGCCGGCGGCGGATCCGGCCACAACGCCGACAGCGCCGACAGAATCAACAATCCCACCGCCGTGGCGATACTGCTGACCCAGGCGGTGATCAGTACCCGCGGTGACCATCGCTGGGGCAATCGGTCGAGAACGTAGGGACCCAACACGCCCAGCACGGCCGCGCCCACCAGGTGGGCCAATGCGACGCTCACACTCTCAGCGCTTCCTCGGACGATCCGTCCGCGTCCGGGACAGGTGCTCGCTGAGGACCGCGCGCTCCTCGGGAGTAACCATCCGGGCGAAGTGCATCAGCACCGCCGTCGAATCGCCGCTGGCATCGAGCACCTGCCGCAGTGTCTGCGACGTCGCCTCCTCCCGCGACTGCAACGGGAAGTACCGATAGGCGCGGCTGATCTTCTCGCGACCCGCGAAGCCCTTCTTGTGCAGATTGGTGACCACGGTCAACACCGTCGTGTACGCCAAGTCGCGGTCGGCCAGCGCATCGACGATGTCGTGCACACTCATCGCCGCCGAAGCGCCCCACAGCACATCCATCACCGCGCGTTCCAACGAACCCAACTGAGTCACCGTCGCCTGCCTGATCGCCTCGTATTTGCTGCCAGTCTAGAACAAACTACCCTGCTTAGTAGCCGAAGCCTGGTTGCCTCAGCCCTGCTGCCACTGCCCCACGGGGGCCCTCGCATCTTGCGGTGCCGGACCCTCACCGCCTACTGAAAGCGCCCACCCGTGACCGACCTCGTTGACCACACGCACCCAACACGCCGCATCCAACTCGATGTGGGCGGGATGACCTGCGGTGCGTGCGCAGCTCGGGTGGAACGCAAACTCAACAAGCTCGACGGCGTGCGCGCCTCGGTCAACTACGCCACACGGCGAGCCACCGTGGAACTCGATACCCACGCACACGTCGCCGATGCTATCGACGCCGTGCACACAGCAGGGTATGCGGCTGCGGAACTGTCCGAGCAGGCCCCTGCCGTCAACGAAGATTCAGCGACTGCGAAGGCACTGTTCACCCGGCTGATCGTCGCGCTAGCCCTGTTCGTGCCCCTGGCCAACCTCTCCGTGGTGCTTGCTGTCGTCCCCGACCTTCGCTTTCCCGGCTGGCAAGCAGTGTTGGTGGCGCTTGCCGCGCCGGTGGTGACCTACTGCGCGTGGCCCTTCTACCGCACCGCGGTGCGCACGTTGCGGACCGGCGTGGCCACGATGGACACCCTCGTCTCGCTGGGAGTGCTGGCCGCGACCGCACTGTCGGTGTACTCGATGTTCTCGGCCGAAGCGACCTCGACCGCAGGCCAGGGGGTGTGGTCGGCAATCTTTTCCAGCGACTCCATCTATCTCGAAGTTGCAGCCGGTGTCACCGTCTTCGTGCTGGCAGGACGCTACTACGAGGCGCGTGCCCGGGCACAAGCTGTTCAAGCACTGACGGCGCTGGCCGCTCTGCGTGCCACCGACGCCCGAGTCGAGTGCGCAGGGGACACGACCATGCTCATACCCCTCGCGGAACTCAAAGTGGGGCAACGACTCATCGTGCTGCCGGGAGAGACCATTCCATCAGATGGGCAGGTGATCGAGGGCGCCGCCAGTGTGGACCTCAGCGCCATGACCGGTGAGACGACGCCGGTTCAGGTGTCAGCCGAGCAAGGCTCCACCGCCGTCGGGGGCACGACGTGCCTCGACGGGCGACTACGCGTCGAAGTCACCGCAGTCGGTGACGACACCCGCCTGGCCGAGATGATCGCGCTGGTCGACAGCGCGCAGACAGCCAAGGCTCGCGCTCAACGCGTCGCCGACCGTATCGCCGCGATCTTCGTTCCGTGTGTCATCGCCCTAGCCGCAGCCACTGTCGTGGGCTGGTCGCTCACCGGGGCGTCATGGGAGCACGCGGTGAGGGCCGCGGTGGCCGTGCTGGTCATCGCCTGCCCATGCGCGCTGGGCCTGGCCATGCCCATGGCGCTGGTGATCGCTACCGGGCGAGGCGCCCAACTGGGCATCTTCCTCAAAGGACACGCCGCATTGGAACTGTCCGGGACGATCGATGTGGTGGTCTTCGACAAGACCGGCACCCTCACCAACGGGCAGCCACACGTCACCGGCGTATACACCGTCGACGACGACAGTGCCGAGCTGATCCTGGGCTGGGCGGCGACACTCGAGCAGCACACCAGCCACCCCATCGCCACCGCTATCGCTGCCGCGGCCGGTCCGCAGTCGCTTGCCGCACCGGTCGACGAGGTGGTCACCGACGTCGGTAGCGGCGTGCGAGGGGTAATCGACGGAGTGAAGGTGCAGGTGGGTTCCCCGGCATGGATCGCCCGTAGCGCCGCGGTGCCCGCCGCGATCGACGCGCGGCGCACTGACATCGAGCGCTCTGGGGGCACCGCGGTCTATGTCGCAGCCGATGATGCAGTCCGGGGCCTGATCGACATTCGTGATGGCATCAAACCCTCTGCCCGCCAGGCGGTCGATGAGTTGCACCGCATGGGAATTCGCACGTTCCTGGTCACCGGCGATAACGCCGGCGCAGCGCAGCGCACCGCGGAGCAGGTCGGCATCGACGACGTGATCGCCGGGGTGCTCCCGGCCGAGAAAGTGGCCATCATCGACAACGTGCGCAGTAGTGGCGCCGGTGTGGCGATGGTCGGCGACGGCATCAACGACGGGCCCGCACTCGCATCGGCTGATCTGGGCATTGCGATCGGACGCGGTACCGATGTTGCTATCGGCGCCGCCGACATCGTGTTAGTGCGCGATGACCTCACCACCGTCGCTCTGGCGCTGCAACTCGCCTCGGCCACGCGACGCACGATGCGCACCAATCTGGCATGGGCGTTCGGCTACAACCTCGCCGCGCTGCCGCTGGCTGCCGCTGGATTGCTCAATCCTCTGATCGCCGGGGCCGCAATGGCTTTGTCATCGTTTTTCGTCGTCTCCAACAGCCTGCGTTTGCAGAACTTCGCGCGTATAGACCGCTGAAGGTGACAGAGGCTGGGGCTGGGCCAACTGCGAGACCATCGCAGCGACGGTGTGGGAGGTGCCGGCATCAATGGCCGTGGACTCGGACCGATCGGGTCGACGTTCGGCACGCACCCACTGCGCCAACAGCACCAAGCACACCAGCACCATCGGAATCTCGCTGATCACCGCAGCCACCACACCACCCACCCATTGCGTGCGAGCCAGATCGGGATTCCACGGTAGCTGCAACTGGCTGTAGAAAGACTCACCGATCACCGTGGTGGAGGTCATCAGCGCGATACCAAAGAAGGCATGAAAAGGCATGACGGCGAACAGCAGACCAAGCCGCGCCAGAAACGGTAACTGTCTGGGTCCAGGATCAATCCCCACAGTCACCCAGAAGAACAGGTAGCCGATGGCCAGGAACAGCACGCTCATCACGACGTGCCCCCAGTGGTAGCGCACGAGGACGTCGAACACCGGAGTGAAGTACACCAGATACGACGAGCCCACAAACAACGCGAACGCGGCAATCGGATTGAGCAGCAGCTGCAGGCCCCGCGAGCCGAGCACGATCAGCAGCGCCCGCCGGCACGCCGCGCCACCGGTGGTTCCGATCGTCGGCAGCACCCTCAACAGCAAGGTGATCGGCGCACCACCCACCAACAGGATGGGTGCGATCATGGTCAAACCCGTGTGTTCGGCCATGTGCACACTGAACAACGCGTTGCCGTAGGCCTTCAGCCCAGAGCTGGTGGACACCACCACCACAGCGCACCCCGCGACCCACGACACCGTTCGCCGGATCGGCCACCGGTGTCCACTTGCCCGCTCCCGCCGGGCGGCAACGACATAGCCCACGACACCCACCACCGCCGCCACACCCACCACGAGATCAACACGCCACAGCGAGACCAGCGATCCGACATCGGGCGGGCCAGGAAGGGAATACCCCAGGTACACATCCCAGCCCGTAAAAGGGTGGGCAATCAACCCGGGTGCGACCCTGGTGTCCATCACCGCCCAGCACGCCACGGCCACCAGTGCGGTCCCCGTGGCGAAGGCAGAAGCAGTTGCCGGCGTCACCACACCCCGGCGCAAACGCACGAGGTCGGCAATCATTAACACGGTCAGTACAGCCACCAACAACCCCGCGGCGCGACCGAACGCCGACGACCACACATCGGGAGTCCGCAGCAGCAGCGTCACAGCCACCGCGCCCGCCAGTGCCATCACATCGGCGCCCAGGACAATGCCACCAACACGCCGGTCGGCCGCCTCGTCGATGGTCGCCGACCCCAGACCACGAACCCGGAACCGATCAGCCCACCGCAGCCCCACCGACAACGCCAAGCTCACTGCGAAGACGATCACCGCGCCGGTCGTGTAGTCGTGGTCAGGGCCCTGCGCGGCATTGCCGACCACGGGCAGCGCGAGCACACAAATCGCTGCGGGAACCACCAGCGCCACCTGCATCGACCACCGCAGTGACACCGAACCGATCAGCACCACGACACCCGCTGCCGCCACGACCAGCCACGCCAGCGCCGGCAAACTCACACTGAACGCGTAACCGACCTTGCCGCTCGAGACCATCGTGCCCACAGACACGCCGGTGGTGTCTGCGGCCGCGGTGAAAGCCATGAATAGCGCAACGACCACAGAGCACCCCGCGGCGCGGCGGACGCGGCGAAACACTGGATAGACCGCAGCGTCGATGAAGCCTTGCGAGTCAGGCACGGCCGTGAGCACCATCGAGACCAGTCCCCCGAGCATCACCGCAGCCAACGCAAAGCCAGCGAAGTTGCCGACCACATCGGCGACAGCTGTGCCCGCCCCAGGATATGGATCTGCGCTTTCGACGTAGCGACTGGCGCCGGAGATCCAGGCGTAGATCACCAGCGCCACAATTAGCCCACCGACCAGCAGTGCAGCCATCAACCGGGGTACGGCTACGCCGTGCGGAGTTGACGGTGCGGTCGCCTCCGTCGACGGCTTCATATCACCCACCACCTACATGCTACTACTGCGCATAGTAATTACGGCGCACGGACTGAAGAACTGGTAGTCGCGGCTGATTCTCGGCTTGCTTGCCACCGCCTCGGTTCGCTGCGGGGCCGCGTCCGCGCGGGCCCCTACCTAATTTTTCGCAGGATCGGTTCGGGCGCCCACTCCTCATCCCCGGTCTGTCCGCTCCCCCGGGTGCGCCGCGACGCTGGTCCGCCTTCGAGATCAGTGTCGGACCAGCGTCGGACGTTGATTACCCTAGGGGGGTATGGTACCAAGGTGGGAGTGGCTCAGTTGTCACTGCCGCGGGTGGGGTCGGGATACGGCCGTCCGGGGTATCGCCAGAAGGGAAGGGCAGCATCGCTATGAGTACGTCTACCGTCACTGTCACCGGGATGACCTGCGGACATTGCGCCTCGTCGGTACGCGAAGAGATCAGCACCCTCGACGGTGTAACCAATGTCGCCGTGGACGTGGCCAGCGGCCAGGTCACCATCGACAGCTCCGCTCCGCTGGAGCGTGACGCTATCCGCAGCGCGGTGCAAGAAGCCGGTTATCAACTCGCTGAGTGAGGTCGCGGGCCGGGCCGCCCCGGTGGTGGCCCGGCTCTCCTCGGCAGCGCAGCGTCGCTGGGCGATCTCCTGACAGACAGGAACATGACAATGAACGTCCCTTCTAAGCTGGGCCTTTTCGCTGGTGCGCTGGCGGTGGTCTTCGTGGCCGCCTACACCGTGGCAGCCGCGGTGGCCCCGGACCGGTCAGGCGCTACTGGGTCGGACTCACCGGCGCACGCCGGACACCAGAGCGCACCGGCCTCGTCTGCCGCCGCGACGCCGGGTGTGCGCGGGGTCACCGTCGGGTCGGGGGGTTATCTGCTCTCCGGACTCGCAGCGCCCGCGCAGACCGGCCAGGCGGGCGTGTTGACGTTTTCGATCACCGACCCCGCCGGTTCGGCGGTCACCGACTACACGGTGGAACACGACAAACAACTGCACCTGATCGTGGTCCGGTCTGACGGCACCGCATTCCGCCACGTGCACCCCACGGTGGATGCTGCTGGGCGGTGGTCGATTCCATGGCAGTGGCAGACGGCCGGCACCTACCGGGTGTATGCCGATTTCGTTCCGGCAGCGACCGGTGAAACCCTGACGCTGACACGCACTCTCGAGGTGGGTGGCGACTATCAACCCCGCCCACCAGCCGGTGAGTCGCGGCGGTCGGAGGTGGCCGGGTTCCAGGTCGAGCTGACCGGTGAGCTGCACGCCGGCACCGACTCAGAGCTGACTGCGACCGTGAGTCGCAACGGTCAGCCGGTCACCACCTTGCAGCCGTATCTGGGTGCCTTCGGGCATCTGGTGGCGTTGCGCGATGGCGACCTGGCCTACCTGCACGTGCATCCCGAAGGCTCGACACCCACGCCAGGGCAGTTGTCCGGGCCGCAGGTGAGGTTCGCGACGAACGCACCGACACCGGGCCGCTACCTGCTCTATCTCGACTTCCAGGTCGACGGACAGGTACACACCGCGACATTCGTCGTCGACACCGCTGCAGAGCGTGTTCGAGCAAGCGCGACATCCTCGTCGTCTCCGGCGTCGTCTGCGTCGGTCCCGCCTGAGCACGCCGGGCACTGACCGCCCGTCATCCATCCCGCCGGCTCAACCCACGTCTTGGAGTCCTCATGACCACCACCTCCCCGTCCCGCTCGGCCGGGTCAGACATCGAACTCGCCGTCAGCGGAATGACGTGCGCGTCGTGCGCGATGCGTATCGAGCGCAAACTCAACAAGCTCGACGGTGTCAGTGCCACAGTCAATTACGCCACCGAGAAGGCGCGTATCACCACCTCGGGTGATCTGGATCCGCAGCTGCTGATCACCGAGATCGAGAACGCCGGCTACCAGGCCACGCTTCCGCCGTCGGCGCAGACCGATCACGATGCGAGCGCAGCGGCGACCGATGAGGCCGCCAGCGACCCCGAGCTGCAGGCATTACGCACTCGTCTGATCGGCGCGGTGGTGCTGTCGGTACCGGTCATCGCGATGGCGATGATCCCGGCGCTGCAGTTCACCTATTGGCAGTGGGCCTCGTTGACCCTGGCCGCCCCGGTCATCGTGTGGGCGGCGTGGCCGTTTCACCGCGCGGCCTGGGTGAACCTGCGTCACGGCACCGCCACCATGGACACCCTGATCTCAGTGGGTACCGGTGCGGCGTTGCTGTGGTCGTTGTACGCCCTGTTCTTCGGTACCGCCGGCACACCCGGGATGACCCATGGCTTCAGTTTTACCGTGGCGCCCTCCGACGGAGCGGGCAACATCTACCTTGAGGTGGCCGCCGGGGTCACCATGTTCGTACTCGCGGGCCGCTACTTCGAGAAACGCTCCAAACGGCAGGCCGGTGCAGCGCTGCGGGCGCTGCTGGAACTCGGCGCCAAAGAGGTCGCCGTCATCAAAGACGGCCACGAACAACGGATCCCGATCAACGAGTTGTCGGTCGGCGAGGAGTTCATCGTGCGGCCGGGAGAAAAGATCGCCACCGACGGTGAGATCGTGTCGGGCACCTCGGCGATCGACGCCAGCATGCTCACCGGCGAATCGCTGCCGGTCGAAGTCGGTCCGGGCGATACCGTCACCGGGGCAACGGTCAACGCCGGCGGGCGGCTGCGCATACGCGCCACCCGCATCGGTGCCGATACCCAGCTAGCCCAGATGGCCACCATGGTCGAACACGCCCAGTCCGGCAAGGCCCATGCCCAGCGGCTGGCCGACCGCATCTCGAGCATCTTCGTGCCCGTGGTCATCGCCATCGCTGTCGCGGTCCTGGGCGCCTGGATCGGGGCGGGTTATCCCATCGAGGCAGCGTTCACTGCTGCGGTGGCCGTGCTGATCATCGCCTGCCCCTGCGCGCTGGGATTGGCCACTCCGACCGCCCTGCTGGTCGGTACCGGACGGGGAGCCCAGCTCGGCATCCTCATCAAGGGACCGGAAGTCTTGGAGACCACCCGCACGATCGACACCGTGGTCCTGGACAAGACCGGCACCGTCACGACCGGTCAGATGACGTTGCTGCACGTGCACACCGATGCCAACACGTCCGACCGCGAAGTACTCGCCCTCGCCGGTGCGCTCGAAGACGCCTCCGAGCATCCCATCGCCACCGCCATCGCCGACGCGGCACGCACCGAGCTCGGCGCCCTGGCCGAGGTCGAGGAATTCACCAACATCGAAGGTATGGGAGTGCAGGGCACCGTCGAGGGCCATGCAGTCCTCGTCGGACGCGACAGCCTGCTCGCCGACTGGGGACTGTCGCTGGACGATCCCGATCTGACAACTGCCCGCGAATCCGCGCAAGCCGCAGGACAAACCGCAGTGATGGTGGCCTGGGACGGACAGATCCGTGCGGTGCTGGTCGTCGCCGACGCCATCAAACCCACCAGCGCCGCAGCCGTCGCCCGACTGCAGGCCATGGGGTTGACTCCGGTCCTACTCACCGGTGACAACCAGAAGGCCGCCGAACACGTCGCACGCGAGGTCGGCATCTCCACCGTGATCGCCGAAGTCCTACCCGCCGACAAAGTCCAGGCCGTCACCGCACTGCAGAACGACGGCAAAGTCGTTGCCATGGTCGGCGACGGGGTCAACGACGCCGCAGCGCTGGCCTCGGCCGACCTCGGCCTGGCCATGGGCACCGGCACCGACGTGGCCATGCAAGCCGCCGACATCACCCTGGTCCGTGGCGACCTCAACGCCGCCGCGGACGCGATCGCCCTGGCCCGCAAGACGCTGGCGACGATCAAGACCAACCTGTTCTGGGCCTTCGCCTACAACGTCGCCGCCATCCCCCTCGCCGCACTCGGGTTGCTCAACCCCATGCTCGCCGGCGCCGCGATGGCCTTCTCCAGCGTGTTCGTCGTCAGCAACAGCCTGCGGCTTCGTGCCTTCACCTCACGCACCACACCCGGTGACGACAACCGCACCTCCCACACACCCTCGACACATACCCCCCAGGGGTATAAGGTGGCGTCATGAACGAGCACACCTCTGCTGAACACGCCGGTCACACGGCCGCCGATCAGCACCACCACGGCCAGGTTGAGCACCACGAGGCGGTGCTCGATCACACCGGACATCACCACCCCGATTCCTCTGCCGGACAACGCCATCACGGTTCCGACGACCACGCCGGTCACGACAGTCACAGTGGTCATGCCGGTCACGGCGGTCACGGGCACGGCGGGCATGGTGACCATGTGGGCCAGTTCCGGCAGTTGTTCTGGATCATGCTCGTCCTCGCAGTGCCGGTCGTCGCGTTCTCACCGATGTTTGCCATGCTCATCGGCTATCAGCTGCCCGATACCGGAGTGGTCCAATGGATTTCCCCGGTACTGGGCACGGTGA
Source organism: Gordonia sp. ALPHA1B1 (assembly GCF_005502615.1). Taxonomy (NCBI): domain Bacteria; kingdom Bacillati; phylum Actinomycetota; class Actinomycetes; order Mycobacteriales; family Gordoniaceae; genus Gordonia; species Gordonia sp. ALPHA1B1. The sequence goes on from NZ_SCOC01000009.1 coordinate 81,477, forward strand.
TGTTCGCCTGGGGCGGGCGTCCGTTCCTGTCGGGGGCCGTAAGTGAATTACGCTCGCGCACACCGGGCATGATGTTGCTGATCGCTCTGGCGATCACGGTGGCCTTCGTCGCCTCGTGGGGAGCCAGTCTCGAGGTTGTGCACCATGAACTGGACTTCTGGTGGGAACTGGCCCTGCTGATCGTCATCATGCTGCTCGGGCACTGGATCGAGATGCGGTCGCTGGCCCAGACGACCTCGGCGCTGGACTCGTTGGCGGCACTGCTGCCCGATGAGGCCGAACGCGTCGACGGTGAACAGATCAGCATTGTGGCCCCGGCGCAGTTGCAGGTCGGGGATGTGGTGATCGTGCGCCCTGGTGCCAGCGTTCCCGCCGACGGCCGCGTCATCGACGGAACCGCCGAGGTCGACGAATCGATGGTGACCGGTGAATCGCGCACCGTCCGCCGTGGCGTAGGTGATCCGGTCGTCGCCGGAACGGTGGCCACCGATTCCGGTCTACGCGTGCAAGTCACCGCGACCGGTGAGAACACTGCGTTGGCCGGTATCCAGCGGCTGGTCACCGACGCCCAGAATTCGTCGTCACGTGCGCAACGCCTCGCCGATTCCGCGGCCGCGCTGCTGTTTTGGTTCGCACTGACCGCTGCGGTCATCACCGCGATCGTGTGGACGGTGATCGGTCAACCCGATGACGCGGTCATCCGCACGATCACCGTGCTGGTCATCGCCTGCCCGCACGCACTCGGGCTGGCCATACCGCTGGTGGTCGCCATCGCCACCGAACGCGCTGCCCGCGGGGGAGTGCTGATCAAAGACCGCCTCGCCCTGGAAGCTATGCGCACCGTGGACGCAGTGCTGTTCGACAAGACCGGAACCCTCACCAAGGGGGAACCGACTGTGATCGCCGTCGAGCCCGCCCCTGGTAGCGACGCCGAGGACGTGCTGGCCGCCGCTGCCGCCGCCGAAGCGGACAGCGAACACCCCCTGGCCCGGGCGATTGTCGCCGCCGCCCGAGACCGGGCCCTGCAGATCCCCTCGGCCACCGAGTTCACCTCCTCACCCGCGGTCGGGGTCAGCGCCCATGTCGAAGGGACGGTCGTGCGGGTCGGCGGGCCGCGCATGCTCGAGGAGCACCGCCGGCACGAACTCGCCATCGCCGAGCAGTGGCGCGCCGACGGGGCCATCATCTTGCACGTCGTGCGTGACGACGAGGTCGTCGGCGCGATCAAACTCGCCGACGAAGTACGTGCGGAGTCCCGCCAAGCCGTCGACGCCCTGCACCAAGTGGGCGTGGCGGTAGTGATGATCACCGGTGATGCCGAAGCGGTCGCGCACAGCGTCGCCGCAGAGCTCGGTATCGACCGGGTCTTTGCCGGGGTGCGCCCTGAGGACAAAGCCGACAAGGTCGCCGAGTTGCAGCGCGAGGGCCGCAAAGTCGCCATGGTCGGCGACGGCGTCAACGATGCCCCCGCACTCGCTCAAGCCGACGTCGGCATCGCCATCGGCGCGGGCACCGACGTCGCGATCGCCTCGGCCGGAGTCATCCTCGCCAGCGATGACCCGCGTTCGGTGCTCTCGGTGATCGAACTGTCCAAGGCCAGCTACCGCAAGATGAAGCAAAACCTGTGGTGGGCAGCGGGATACAACCTGATCTCGGTGCCACTGGCTGCCGGGATCCTCGCCCCGATCGGATTCGTGCTGCCCATGTCGGTCGGTGCCATCCTGATGTCGGCGTCCACGGTGGTCGTGGCTCTCAACGCCCAGCTCCTGCGCCGCCTGGACCTACGCCCGCAGACCAGCACCACCCACGCGCTGCACGACACCCGCCCCACAGCCAGCACTGGGTAAGGAAACAGACCCTTGAAAAGGAGATGATTGTCCGATGACGACATCGTCCGCACCGGAGAACGAGTGCGCACATACCGCGCACGGCTACATCAGTGACAAAAGCCGCTACCTCGCGCGACTCAAACGCATCGAGGGCCAAGCCCGCGGAATCCACCGCATGGTCGATGAAGAGCAATACTGCATCGACATCCTCACCCAGATATCGGCGCTGACCAAGGCGCTCGAAGGTGTCGCGCTCGGCCTGCTCGACGACCACCTCAAACACTGCGTCCTCGACGCCGCCCAGGCCGGCGGCGCCACCGCCGAGGACAAGATCGCCGAAGCCTCCGCCGCCATCGCCCGACTCGTCCGTTCCTGATCCCCACCCGCACAACCGATCACGCCCGACCCTCGGCGCGGACGCATCCGCTCACGTCCGTGGCTGTCGCACCCACTGCGGCACCACCGGCCCGCCCGGGGCCGGGCGTTCGGCCTCGGCATCAACGGCCAGCACCACCCCACGCTCGGCCAGCCACTGTGCGGGATCGACATTCACCCCGGCGGGATCGAGAACCTCGAAATGCAGGTGCGGGCCGGTCGACACACCGCGGTTGCCCACCGTGGCCACGATCTGTCCCATCCGGACCCGGGTGCCCTGCTCGAGCAGATTCTCATCGTTGTGGCCGTAGGTGGTGATCGTGCCGTCATCGTGGCGGATCCGCATCCACAAGCCGAAGCCTTGCGCTGGGCCGGCGGTGATGATCTCCCCATCGGCCACCGCGACAATCGGAGCACCCAGATCGTTGCCGATGTCGATGCCCTGATGGCCGCGCCCATCCCCGAACGTCGAGGTGATCGAGCCGGCAGTAGGCGCCACCGCACCCCCGCTCCCCGGCACCGCAGCACCCGGAGCCCCCGGTTGTGGTTGCGGCCCATGCGGGACGCTGGGATCGTGCGGCACCAACGCCGCCACCAACGTTGCCACCAGACGAGCCAGCGGCAACGCATCGATGATGCGAAAGCCACTGAGCGGATCGACAGTCGAACCAAACGCGCCGAAACACTCCAACGCGGCCACACTGCCGCTGTCGCTGCTCCCGGACTGCGCATGATCACGTAAACACGACGACGCATGCTTGATCGGCTCACCCAAGCTCGCTGCCGCCGCACCGCCCAGCGCCGCCTTGACCGTGTCCTGCACGAGAACCACCAGCTCCCGGGCGACATGGTCATCGGGTGCGGCCGCCGCGGGCAGCCCCGGCGCCCACGCCACACCCACTGCCGTCGCCACCGCGACCACCATGAGCATCCACCGCCCGTTCACTGCGCCCGCGAACGAAGCCACCACCATGTGCATACCGTCGAACCCTTCTGACGTCGACGTCGACCACCACTCGGGCGGATCGAATCGATGCCGAAAGTCCACGCCGAGAGAGCGACGCCCAGCATCACACCACGCACACCACCAGCCCCACCAGTCACACAAGTTCCCACGACTGCAGCCGTGATTTTCGTCGCGAGACATGCTTCCCGCAGGTCAGTAGGGGAAAGGCAAGGGCCCGAACCGCACCGAACTACTATCGTGGCTAGTAGAATTGTTATCGAAGCGCCACCTTGCGGGGCGTCTGAAACAAGGAGGACAGATGTCGACAAAGCGCGCGCGCATCATCATCGGGGCATCAGCGGCGGGCCTGCTGGTGTTGGCGGGCTGTTCCGACTCCGAGGGACAAGACCACTCCTCGATGACGGGAATGGTCACCACCACCTCGATAGCGGCACCATCCTCTGTGGCCGACATGGGCGAGCACAACGCGGCCGACATGACCTTCGCCCAGGAGATGATTTCCCATCACTCACAAGCGATCACGATGAGCAACATCCTGCTCGACAAGAACGACATCAATCCCGAGGTCGTCCGACTGGCCCAGCAGATCAAAGCCGCCCAGCAGCCCGAGATCGACCAGATGAAGTCCTGGGTGACCACGTGGGGAGCTTCGATGAGCTCGAGCTCGCAGGGCCACGACATGAGTCAGATGAGTGCCGGGGAATCGATGTCGCCGTCAATGGGCGGTCACGACATGCCCGGAATGATGACCGAACAACAGTTCCAACAGCTGCGCGAGGCCCAGGGAACCGCGGCGGCTCGCCTCTACCTCACACAGATGATCGAGCACCACCGCGGCGCCGTCGCCATGGCCAAGACCGAGATCCAGGACGGGAAGAACCCCGAAGCCATCGCACTGGCGCGAAAGATCATCTCCGACCAGGAATCGGAGATCGCCGAGATGCAGCGACTACTCGCCGGCCTGTAGTGGCCCAGCCGCACCCGCCCGACGGCCTCGAGCAAATGACACGCTCGCTTTCACCATCACAGCAGGCAAGCTACCGCCACCAGCGCCGACACGGCGCCGGTGGCGGTGACGACGGTAGGTAGGACAACAACCCCTGCAACCGTGGCAGCGGCCATTGCGTGGTGACCACGTGACACACATCGCCGACCGTCATAGAGCCGGTGCAAACGCGGCGTCACACTCGCAGAATCACTGATCGACAACGCCCCCGCCGGAAAATCCGACGACCCGGCCGATCGGGCCAGCGTTCCCAACGCCGAGCACACTGTCCGGGTGCCGACCTGTTCGGCCGCCCGTGCATCAGCGGCCTGCTCGACAAGTGTCGCCACCTCATCAGCACCGCGAGCGAACAGCGGAATGAACGGCAACGCTCGGCCCAGAACCCCAGCGAGCAACACGATCGCGTGATGCCGCTGGCGTCGGTGTGCGCGTTCGTGAGCCATCACAGCATTCAGTTCAGCGCCGGTCAGAACGTCCTGCAAACCCGTCGTCGCAGCGATCCCCGCGTTGCGGCCCGGCAAACAGAAGGCCATCGGCCGCTGATCGCTGAGCCACCACACATCAGGAAACCGATCACAACGTTGGCCAACCAGACGTAACGCTTGCAGATAGTGCTCGCGTGCCCGGCCCATTGCGACCGCAGCACGTGCCACCAAGGACACCACCCAAACGGCCGCCGCCACCGTGCTGGCCAGCACCGCGGCCCCAGCCACGGTCTCCACCTGGGCCGGCGCGCCATGAGACAACACACGCAGGCAGGAGGCCACCGCCGACAACTTATGCACGCCGAAGTGGTTCGGCACCACCAGCACCGACACCGCAGCGACCCACAACGCCGTGAACATCGCCTGGGCGGCCGGCCACGCCACCAACACCCACCGAGCATCGATGCGTGGCTGGATACGCACCATCCACCGCGGCCACCACCAACCCAGCAGAGCCGCTGCAGCCACCAGCACCACCGCCATGCTCATCAGCGCCAACCCATCTCGCGCCAGGCGCCGACGGTGTTCAACTCGCTGGGACCGTTCTCCATCAATCCTTCTTCCCTCGCCACACGGCACTGCACCCAAGTATGACCGGAACACACGCCTGCATGCCCCAAGAAACTCGGCACCGCAACCCCTAGAACGCTCCCTACTAACGGAGATAGTATTTAGAGTCGATGTGGACAGGGGTCATAGTGAACCTCGCCGACAAGGGAGCGTTTCGGGTGGTCACAGGTTTCGAGCACGTCGATGATGAGCAGCGGCGGTACCGAAAGGCCATGCGAGAGGTCCGGCGGGCGCCAACACCCCACTCAGCGCACACTTTCTTCGCCGAAGCACATGGCCTCTGCACGACGAACCGCCGACGGCACGTCACCGCTCATCTAGGCATGGCGCGCCAGCTGGCGAAACTCGGCGACAATCGAGGATCGATACACCACACGGCCGCAGCAATTGGCGTTGCCGCCAAGATTCGAGCCTGCCCTAGGTGACATGGCTGGCCGATCGTGCATGGTGCGTCGCCGACCCGCAATTCGCCACCATCGGTGCCAGTGCCGCCGCAATCACCGACACCCTTGCCGACTCGAGGATCGATACCGTCGACGACGACCCAAGAGTCGATCCCCCGCGCTACCTCTGATGGCGGAGCGGCAGCACAGCGGATCACCAGCTACGACGTCGTAAGGTACATTTTCGGCGAATTGCGGTGTATAGCACTATCTTTCGTCACCAGTGACGATAGTGAACGGGAATCACGGGGCCGAACGCCCCGGCTGATGTACATTTGCAACAGCGAACCGGATCACATTGGTGGCTCTTAGAGCGCGCCGATGGTGATGTTGTTCGTTGCACGCCAGCAGCTTTGGCTACTTGTGACTGCGTCTGACCGCAGCTGGCTCGCGCGCCGCGAACATGCTTGCCCAGTTGTCGACTACAGCAAAGATCCGGTTTGCTAATGTGGCGACGCGTTCTTCTGAGTTGCCACACCCAGCCGAAGACCGTTCTCACAGGATCGGAGGGGAGGGCGGTGAGGCCCCCTACTGTGCAGTCCCTCTCCCCTCCGTCCTGGGTCCGAGGCCGCGTGTCACCCCATGCAGGGAAGGTCAGTGCCCGATCTTATGAAGTAGCTGCGAGGCCGGCATTTTCAGAGCTTTGGCGATGCGCGCCAGGGTGATGATGGTTGCTCGCCGCGATCCGTCTTCCACGCCGCGCAGCATGTTGCGCTCGACGCCGGCCTCGAGACCCAGGGCCCGCTGACTGAGGCCCAGTTCCTCGCGGCGGGTCGTGATCGCTTCTCCGAGAGCGCGTAGCAACGCAGGTTCGTCGATGTCGACGGCCATGACGGCTCCTCCTCCCCTATCGCCCGCCAGGTCGGCGGGCGCACTCGGCGTGGCTGAGCCTACCGGCGAGGTCGCCGCGGGCGGCACTACGACGGCGGTGCGCCCGGTCGGCGCGGGACAGCTGCTCACTGCGCGGGTTTCACGATCGTCAGGGTCAGCTGGTCGTCGTCGATGTGCTCGTCGAACTCCTCGACAGCCAGCCAGTGGTCACAGTAGTACTGGTCGCGGCCGGAATCGTCCATCGCCGCCCACTGCTCAGGCAGCGGGCCGACGTAGCGCTGCACCCGGCGGACCAGATACGACCGCTCGACAACCTCGGTGCGCGCCAGCTCGGGCATCGCTTGCTCGACCAGCCCGACAAGGGCGGCAGCCGCGTCATGTTCAGCGTCGACACTGCCTGCGAGGTCGCAGGCTCGGCGCCACTGCTCGATGCTTGCGGCGATCGCTCGCGCATGAACGCTCATCGGTGTTGCCGCGCAGGTGTTTTCGGTGGTCGTTGCCATGTGCTGCTCCTTCTTACGCCGTGCCGTAATGGTTGCCTATAGGCTACCGCTGATGGTAGTCTATAGGCAACCACCACGGATGGAATGGGCGAGGAAGCGACGATCATGGGGCACATCATCTCGAAGACAGCGGAACATCGACCGGCGCTGCGTCGCAGACGATTCCGTCACGACAACCCGACCGCGCTGGACTTGTTCTCAGGATTTGGCGGATTCACCCAGGGCATCGAGGCCGCAGGATTCGACACCATCGTCGGGGCCAACCACAACCGCTACAAGGTCGAGGTGCACGAGGCCAACCACCCGCACGTCGAGCACTGGATCGCTGATCTGATCAACACCGACTCCGACACCTACCACTCGGTGCGCGAACTCCCGGCGGCCGATCTGCTGGTCGCGGGGGTGACCTGCACCAACCATTCCCAGGCCAACACCCAACGTGCCTACGAACAGGGTCTGACGTTGTTCGACCTCGACGACCCCGAGTTCGAGGAACGCGCCACCCGATCCGAGCGGGACCGCGCAACGGCCAACTGCGTGCTGCACTACGCCGATCAGCACCACCCGCTGCTGATCCTGGTCGAATGCACCACCGAGTTGCAGTCTTGGGGACCAGCGGTGCCCGGGCGACGCAAGGTCGGCGACGGGTCGACGTATCGGTGGTGGCTGCGCGAGATCACCAAGCTCGGCTACGAGCACAAGGTGCTCTACCTCAACTCGATGTTCTTCGGCGTCCCCCAGAGCCGGGACCGGCTCTACATCGTGTTCTGGGACCGCACGCTGCCCGCTCCCGACCTCGATCACCGCCCCCAGGCGTGGTGTGGCCCCTGCGATGAGGCTGTCGAGGCGATGTGGGCGTGGAAGACCGGCGTGCCCGCCAGCGGATCGGTGCGCTACGGCAAGCAGTACAACTACCGTTGCCCGCGTTGCTTCGGTGAGGTCTCTCCCACCGCCACACCGTCGTTGACGGCCTTGGACCTCACCCACCTGGGCACCCGCATCGGCGAGCGGACCAAGCCGCTGGCCCCGGCGACCATGGCCCGTGCCGAGCGGTGCCGCCAGAAGTTCGCCGAGTTCCCCGCTGTGCTGATGCCGGCCAAGGCCCAACGCGGCGTGGAACGCCATCCGCTGCAACCGATGGCCACCCAGACCTCGCAGCAAAAGACCGCGCTGCTCAGTACCGGCGCCATCATGGTCGCCGCCGGAAACACCTTCGAGCGCCCCGGATCGCAGTGCCGGACCCGGACCCTGGGTCAGCCGCTGTGGACCCAGCCCGCCACCAACACTACCGGCCTGCTCACTCCCCCGGTCGCGATGGCCATCAACAACTTCCAGGGCGCACCACGCGGCCTCGACGAGGCGCTGCCCACCCAGGGCGGTTCGGAGACCCTGAGCATCGTGTCCTCGGGTGTGGTGCCCTTCCGCAAGCACACCACCCCGACCAGCCATGCCCAGGCCATGCCGACGATCACCGCCGAACAGACCCCCGGCCTGCTCACCGCGACCGGCGACCCCGCCCTGCTCGCAGGCTGGTTCAAACAGAACGGCAGCACCGGCACCGAAACCGCCGCGCACCCGCTCACCGACCCACTGGGCACCCTGACCAGCCGCGACACCACCGCCCTGCTGGCCTCCCACTGGCGCGACGCCCTCGCCGACATCCCGCTCGATGAGTGCTTCTTCCGCATGATGACCCCGCACGAGGTCGGCCGCGGCTGCGGATTCGACCCCGACTTCGGCGACCACAAAGGCACCTTCACCGTGTGGGGCAAAGGCCGCGACCAGATCGACGGCTACGGCAACGCCGTCACCCCACCAGTCCCGCTATGGATCGGCACCCGCCTACGCGAAGTCCTGCACCCCACCAGCGGATGACGACGTCGACCGCCCCGGCACACCGTGACCACTGTGCCGGGGCACGCGGGCCAGTCTGCACGGACGGGCCGCGCTCGGACAGCTCGGAAAGCCTCACCGATCACTCCCGTTGCTATTATTGCTGCATGATCGACGCTGGCCGGTGGGGCGCGATCCGCGGGCTGGCGGATCGCCAGTTCGGCCTGTTCACCACCGCCCAAGCCCGCAACCTCGGCGTCGCGCCCTACGTCCTGGCCCGCCTCGCTGCCCGTGAGGCCATCGTCCGGGTCCACCACGGCGTCTACGAGATCCCCGAGTCCACGGCCTGGACAACCCTCGGCGACTGGGCGGCACAATGGTTGGCGCTCCACCCCGCCGCCGACATCGAGGAACGCCGCACACGCCCCGACAGCGTGGTGAGCCACGCCGCCGCCGCCCAGGTCCTTCGGCTGGGCACGATCACCGCATCCGGGCTCGAGCTGAGCAGCCCGCATCGCATCAACGTCCGCGACCCGTCGGTGCGCACCTGGCGCCGGCCGATCGGTGACCGCGGCCGCGACTGGGACCTCGTCGACGGACTGCCGGTGACCACACCCGCGCGCACCGTGGTCGACCTGCTGCTCACCCACGGCGACGGCGGGCACATCGGGACCGCGCTGCACACCTGCCTGACCGAATCGCTGGTCGACGCCGACGAGCTGATCGCGGCATGTGATCGGGCCGCGCCGCGCTGGAACTACGCCTCGGGTGCTGAGCTGTTCGCCTCGTTGCTCGATCAGGCCCAGATGCCGGCCGAACCGGTGCTGGTCGGCTGATGGCGTATGCGTCCGAAGAGGCCTTCCGTGCCGGGCTGAAAGCCCGCCTGTCCGCCGAGGCTCGGACGAGCAGATTCAGCCGTGACGAGCTCGCTCAGACCGTGACCCTCCAGTTGTTCCTGGCCCGGCTGTTCCGTTCCCCCGACGCCGACCAGTGGATCCTCACCGGCGGCACCGCCCTGCAATTCCGGGCGCCGACCCAGGCCCGCCCCACCGCCGACGCCGACCTGGCGACCCGCCTCGACGCCGAACACATGCAGCACTCGCTGCGCCAGGCCGCCCACCCCGGACCCGGCGACTTCGGCGAGTTCGACATCACGATCACCGCGACTCGTAGCCCGGGCTTGTTCGCCGGGCGTATCCGTTACAACCTTGCCGGACAACGGTTCTCCGACGCCACGCTCGACCTCGCGACCCACCGGGAGATGCTGCTACCGCCCGAGACGATCAGCCCGCGCCCGGTGCTCGCGCTCGACGAACTCGACCCCATGCCCGTGATCCGGATGCAGGCCGCCGCCGAGGCAGTCGCCGACAAAGTCGCTGCCCTCTACGAGCTGCACGGCCCCCACGGCGACAGCCCCTCGACCCGCGCCCACGATCTGGTCGACCTCGTCATCCTCGCCCGCACCCAGTCGTTCGACGCCGAGCAGCTGCATGCTGCGATCTGCCACCAAGAACAGCGCCGCGACCTGACGATCCCTGCGCCGTTGGTGCTGCCCAACCCGACCTGGGAGCGCGACTACCCAGAGCGCGCCGCGCACAGCGGCTTGCCGGCGCACCTGCACCAGGCCGACGCCGCGCTCACGGCCGCCAACAGCCTCATCGAACCGATCCTGACGGGCGCGACAGAGAACGGCCAGTGGAACCCCGACGACGGTGTCTGGACTTCGGACAGGCCACGTTCGATTGGAGAACTGCTCGCCGACACCCGTGCTGCACAGGCGGCACCGCGCACACCGGCACCGGGGACCTCCCCGCGGCCATCGTCGCGTAGCACAGAACGCTCCCGCGACCACGGACCCGAGCTTTAGATTTGACCAGCGGCCCCGCCGCAAAGCGGGAATGGCGCAGCGAAGGCAGGAGGACGCGATGCGTGATGTGTTCGGTGAGTGGTACTCCGATGGCGACGATGAGCGCCGCGATTTCGTCACTAAGGCCAGAATCGCGTTGGATGCCAACGTCCTGCTGGGCCTGTACCGGATATCGAAGGAGTCCCGCGAGAAGATCCTCGTCCAGCTCGAACGGGACGATATCCGTCCGCGCCTCTTCCTTCCCTACCGCGCCGGCTTCGAATACCACCGTCAACGACTGTCCGTCGCAGCCGATCACGCCAAGCAATACACCAGAGCGACGAACATCATCTCGGGAGTCAAGGGCAAAGGCGTCAATAGTCAGCTCCTGCAGGAACTTCGCGCGGCTATCAGGGAAGTCAAGGACACCGGAGTACAGAAACGACTACTCGACGCGGCGGACACGGCATTCAAGGAAGCCGCGACTACCATCGACGGAGCGATACGGGCAGAGCGTGAGTCGAATATCCTCCACCCCAAACAAATTCAGACAGATGACCCAATCCGGGATCGTATCGAGAAGCTGTTCACCGATGCCGGTCAGATCGGTCGTCGGCGGACATCGACCGACCTCCGGGCATGGGAGGACCAGGCACGTGCTCGGCTCGCCGCTGCCATGCCCCCCGGGACCGGAGTCGATGAGTCCAAGCGGGACGGCGGGATCGGTGACCCACTCATCTGGATGGAGATGATGGACCTGGCCCGAGCTGTCGAGCAGGACGTGCTGTTTGTGAGCGACGACATGAAGGCAGACTGGCGTCAGATCGTTGACGACAAGGACTTCGGGCCTCTACCTGACCTTCTGCGTGAGTTCGCTGACGAAACCGGCCAGCGATACCACCACGTGAACTCGGACACCTTCCTCGAAGACCTCAACACCTATCTCGACGCCGATGTGGACAACGATGTGATCGACGAGGTCAAGAATGCACGCATTTCTGTCTCCGATTCTGGTTCGAGGATCGTTCTGCCCGAAGAGACTATGGAGCGCCTGAGGGAATGGGTTCGCACCAACGAGGCGTTTGACACGACGCTGCGCTCCGAGGCGTTCCGAAACTTCATGTACGGGGAAGACAATCCCGCATCTAAGTCGTTCCAGAAGTTTATGTACGGGCCAGGCAATCCGGCATCTAACCTCGATGTTTCGTGAGGTGGCGGTCCCTTGTTGAGTGGCCCGGTTGGATGGTCTGAGGACCGGATTTCGGGCGTGGGCCGTGTGGTGTTGTCCGAGGCGTCGGTGTGCGTCGGGTTTCACGGCCCCGAGGTGTGAATGTCCTTTCTGGATCGAAGGTTGGTCGGCCTGGTGGTCAGGCCGGCGCTGGAAGTGCTGCAAGCCTTGCTAGCCCGTCGAGTAGCAGATCGACGTGCGGAGCGTGGGTGGCCAGCTTCATGCGGGTTCGCCGGGCGTGGCGGCTGATCTTGGCCGCGATCGAGAACACGCGGTGGCGCAGTCGCTTGGGTTCCCACCGGCGAGCAGGGTGATCGGTGAACGCGAGCATCTGCGTCCAGGCGATCAACTCGCAGGCGAGCATCACGATCGCGCACCAGATCCGGTTCTGATCGAAGCCGTGCAGCGGGAGATTCGTCAGGCCACAGTCTTTGGCGGTACGGACCCGGTCCTCACATCGAGCCCGCCGCCGGTGACACAGCTCCAGATCAGCGAGTTGGCCACGGACGGTGTTGGTGGCGAACGCGGTCAGCCGCAACCCATCACGGTCGGTGAACCGCAATTGTGCACCCGGGTGCGGCCTCTCCTTCCGGACGATCACACGCATCCCCTGCGGCCAGCCCGATAGGTCGATCAACCCGGTCAACTCGGCCACCCACGCCCCGTCGCGTTGCACGCCGTCGGCATCGTAGGCCGGGGTCCACGCCTCGGGACTGATCCGGTCGGTTGCGGCCGCGATGGTCTCGGTCAGCCCGAATCCCACTGAATAGGCCAGGCGCCGGCGGGTGAGATAGCCGAGGAACTCGTGGGTGCCGCCGGCCGAGTCGGTGCGTACCAGCACCGACTTGCCGACCCGATACCCCTGCACCGTCGGTAGCTGCTCGAGTGCGGCGGCGGTGACCGTGATGTGGTCGGCGGCGGTGTTGGCGCCGGCGTTGCCGGGCCGCAATTGGATGGCCAGGGGTTCGCCAGTGCCCTGGCTACCGTGATCGACAAACGCACACAGCGGGTGGAAACCGAACCCGCGCTTGTAGGTTGGTGCCGCATCCTGTTTCTCCGAGTGCGCGGTCACCAAGGTTGCGTCGAGATCGACGATCAGGGGATCGCCAGTATCGGCGTCGTGATCGGGGGCGGACGTGGCGGCTGCTGACCAGCACTCTGCCCGGGCAGCAGCGCGGGCGGAGTTGATGGCCGTCAATGCCGCTGGGGCGTCGGCGGCCAACGCCGAGATCAGTCGTGACACCGTGGGGTCAGAGGCGACCTGACCGAATACGGCGGGGTCGGCGCGCAGTTGGTTGATGTCGGCCAGACAATCACCGCCGATCGCGACTGCCACGGCCAGATCCGTGATGATCTTGCCTGGATCGTGGGTCGCCAGGGGTTTACGCCACGGTGTCAACGCGTCCGATAAATCGGTGGTCAGGCCCGTTTTCTCGGCTGTCCGCAGCAACACCGTGGCGCCGGCTTGCGACACTACCCCGGTTCCGGTGCCATCTGCAGACAGCACGGGATAGGGCGACGTAGACTTACTCACCTGAATGGTGCTCCTCGATCTGGTCCGATTGATGACTTCGCAATCTCAATCATCCCAGGTCAGGGCACCATTCTTCATTCACGACACGGAATCAGCGTGAAAGCACGAGGCTAGCTCCCGCACGGCCGCGGACAGCTCATCGCGTGACGATGCCCTTGCCAGAGTGGTGCCTTGTTCTTCGTCCACCGATCCGGGGGCTACAGGTCGTGGCGCTGCTGCGGATCGGTCGTCGGCGGACACGCCAGCCATGAGCGCTGGGGTGTTCGTTGGATTGTGACGATCGGCGAGCGCGGTGGCCGCGGCCCCGCCGGCTACACAGAGAACCACCGCGGCCACGAGCGATCCACTCAGCCCGGCAACGGCCGTCGACCTGGCTGATGCGCCCGAGACCTTCTCGTCGTCGAGCACGTCGAGAAAAGCAGATCGAACTTGCTGACTGCCTTGGCAATCGAGACCGGACGCCCGCTCCCATGGAGCAGTAGGCGCTGCGGCCCTGGGTTCCTGCCGAGATCGACCGTGCGCGGTGTGCGCGGTGGCCCGAAACCCCTATGATCGAACCGGGCTGCGCGCGGCCATACATCATGCGAGCGAGACGTGTATGGACGGCCATCGCGAGGTAGATATGAAGATGAAGACGTCCCGGGCGCACCCCCCGACCGAGCGTGCGACGCGCGCGGGGGAACAGAGGTAGCGGGCCGGATGGACCTGACCACAGCTTCGGGGGAGGGAGGCATCCGATGTCGCCCCGCCGCACGCGCGACACCCGAAGGCTGCGGCCCCGTGGCTCCGAGGGTGAAGGCCGCCGAGGCACCGCGAGGGGACGTGTGCATACCAATGGGGAGCGGGCTGGGGTCAGCTTTGCGATGCCGTGCCAAGGAAGGTCCTTCAGTCCAAGAGTCGTCCCGGATGGAACAGATCGATATCAAACGAGCCACGAACAGGTTACTACTACGTGGGTTAGTTTCTCTCCGCGCGGGCGCGCCGAACCGGCGCCCCTCACGGTTCCATCAGCGTTTTAAGTTGACCAGTGGGTCAGGGCTATGCGCTGGGGCGGAAACAGTTCGCAACGATGACAGCGCCCGACTAAAGCGTTTGCACGAGCGACCCCGCTAGGCGCGGTAGAAGCCCCACGTTGCCGGAGGCCTTGAACTACGTCGATGGTAGTAGTGCCACAGTGGTAGTAGTGCCACAACGGTGCAGCGCCCCTGAGCACAACCATGGACCAACCGAAGGACGGCTGTCTACCGGTTACGGCCTCGAATAGCACTTCATTCTTTGGAGCCGATCGCCGCTGTCCTCCGTGATCTGGGCCGTGCAGACCGGGACGACGGTCAGAGGCCGAATGCGCCGCCGCTGACGAGGATGACGATTCCGAGAACGATCAGCACGAGCGGGAACAGGATGTGTTCCCACCGTTCCAAGATCTCGGCGATGGCCTTGCGGGTGGTGAGGAACTTCGCGGTGAACACCAGCACGGCGACCAAGAGCAGGAACACGACCGAGTAGGCGACGATCGCCGCTGTACCCACGGTCGCGAAGACCGGGACGTAGACGCCGATGTTGTCGCCGCCGTTGGCGAAGGTCACCGCCGCCACCGTCCAGACCGCGACCTTCTTGCCCTCGAACCGTTCATCGTCGTCGCCGTTGTTGCGCCATGCTCTCCAGGCGGCGAGCAGACCGAGCAGCAGAGGAATGAGCCCGAAGTAGGCGATGGCTTCTTCGGGCAGCAGCGCCGTGACTCCCAGCGCTACGAGGACCGACGCGGCGAGGATCGCTCCGAAACCGAGATATTGTCCGGTCGCGATGGCGGCCGTTGTTCCGCGGGTTCCCGCGCCGCGGGCGAAGAACAGCGAAAGCACGATGATGTCGTCGATGTTGGTCACCAGGAAGAGTCCGATGGCCTGCAGGATCGAGGTAACCATTCCGGCGGATGCCCTTTCTCTGGGAGTGCACTGCTGCTCGGCTGACACGCAGTTGTGTCGCGTGCCGTAGCCGCTGTCATGGGAGTGGCTATTTCAGTTTCGATCACGCGCCGGTGATGTCGGCGCGGGCGCAGGAGTGTGGTTGGGGAGTTTGGCGGCGATGGCCGCGGCCAGTAGTGCGCTGATGGCGGCGCTGGCAAGGAACACTGCGGACATGGCGTGGCTGTAGGCGTGGGCGCTGGACGCGGCCAGATCGGCGCCCGCTGGGCCGGGAATCTGGGTCGCGGCAAGTTGCGCTCCGGCGATGTTGTCACGCGCCGCGCTGACCACTGGTTCGGGCAGGCCGCTCAGGTGGGGGTCGAGGTCGCGGGTGTAAACGACGGTGAGCAGGGTGCCCAGGATCGCGACGCTGAACGCGGCACCGACCTGTCGAATGGCCATCAGCAACCCAGCTCCTGCGGCGCTGCGATGCTCGGGCAGGCTCGCCATGACCGCGTCGACAGCCGGCGCCAACGCCAGCCCGGCTCCCAGGCCCACGGTCGCCAGGCACACCGCGACGAAGCCGTAGCCGGAGTCGACGGTGATGCGGGATGCGAGCACGAATCCGGCCGCGGCGATCACCATGCCGGTGGCGATCGGGATTTTGGCGCCGAGTCGGGTCACGATCTTGTCCACAGCGGCTGCGGCGACGATGATCGCCAGCACCAGAGGCACCAAGCGCAGGCCGGTGCCGAAGGCGTCGTGGTAGCGCAGTATCTGCAGGTATTGCGGCAGCACGAACAGCACGCCGACCAGGGTGAAGGTGCCCGCGGTTGCGGCCAGGGTGGGCCAGGTGAAGGCCGGATTGGTGAACAGTGCCAGATCGACCAATGGGTCGCGGGCACGGCTTTCCCACACCAGAAATCCCGCGATCAGCCACACACCGGCCGCCAGAGCCGCGAGCACGACGGGATCGGTCCACCCGTACGCGGGAGCCTGGATGATGCCGAATACCAGCGCCGCCGTACCGGGCACGGCGGTGAGGATCCCGAGCCAGTCCAACGCCGGTGCATGCGGGTCGACCGATTCGGGCAACAGCACCACACAGGCAACCAGGGCGGCGACACCGACCGGGACGTTGATCAGAAACACCGAGCCCCACCAGAAATGCTGCAGCAGCCAGCCACCGACGATCGGCCCCAGCGGCAACCCGACACCCAGTGCACCGACCCACACCGCGATCGCGCGGCGACGCTGGTCGGGGCCGAACAGGGTCGGCAGGATCCCCAGCGACAGCGGCACGATGATCGCGGCCCCGATGCCCATGACCGCGCGGGCGGCGATCAGCGAGCCGGTGGACCCGCTGAAAGCGGCCCAGGCCGAGGCGGCGACGAAGGCGACCAAACCTATCAGCAGCAGCCGTTTGCGACCGTAGCGGTCACCGAAGCCGCCGGCGGGCAGCATGAGCGCGGCGAAGACCAGGGTGTAGGCGTTGACGATCCACTGCAACTGGGTGGTGCTCGCGCCGAGGTCTTGGGCCAGGGTGGGCAGGGCGACGTTGAGAACCATCAGGTCCAGCCCGACGGTGAGCAGGGCGACGACCAGCGCCGCCAGCCCTGCCCACCGACGTGACGGGCCCGGCTCAGTCCCGGTCGTCGGCGTGGTGTTCGGGTGAGAGTGGTTCTCGCTCATCGGAGTTTCCGATCAGAGTGGCGATGATGAGGGCGGTCGCGCCGAGCACGATGAAGGTGTCGGCGAGGTTGAAGGTGGGCCACCAGCCGGTGTGCAGGTAGTCGGTGACCACACCGTCGGGGGCCCGGTCGATGACGTTGGCGGCGGCACCGCCCAGGATCGCGGCGAGCGCGACGCGGGTGAGCAGGTTCGCGCGCAGCGCGACCACCCATCCGCCGACCGCGACCGCGGTGGTGATCACCGTGGTGAGCGTGAGCATCACCCAGCTCGGTGCGTCGGCGGCGATCGAGAACGCCGCTCCCGGGTTGAACGCCAACTTAAGGTCCACCGGACCCGCCTCGATCGGGGCCCCGGCCAGCGTGGTCTGCGCCCACGCTTTGAGCGTGAGGTCGATACCGGCCAGCGCGGCCGCGGCAGCGACCCACCGCAGTCGCCGCCCCCACCGCGACACGGTGGGAGCAGACGACGCGGTGGCGGTCACGCGGGCGCTCCGGCCAGTACCGGTGCGGGCTTTGCCGCCGAATCGGTCAGCGAGGCCAGGGGTTTGGTGCGTCCGGCGCGGACACCGTTGGCGATGACGACGATCTCGGCGAGTTCGTGCACCAGCACCACCGCCGCCAACCCGAGAATCCCGAACAGCGCGAGCGGGATCAAGATCGTGATCAACCCCAACGACAAACCGACGTTTTGCAACATGATCCGGCGAGCCCGACGAGCGTGCTCGAGAGCCCGCGGCAGGTGCCGCAGGTCCTCACCCATCAACGCCACATCCGCGGTTTCGATAGCGACATCGGTGCCCATCGCGCCCATCGCCACACCGAGGTCGGCGGTTGCCAGTGCGGGGGCGTCGTTGACGCCGTCGCCGACCATCGCGGTGAACCGGTCGCTGCGCAGTTCGCCCACGATGTGGGCCTTGTCCTCCGGGCGCAGATCCGCGTGCACGTCCTCGATCCCCGCCTCAGCGGCCAGAGCGGCGGCGGTGCGGGCGTTGTCACCGGTGAGCATCGAGACCCGGATTCCCAGCGCGTGCAATCGGTCGATGACCTCGTGTGCCTCGGGCCGCAGTTCGTCGCGCACAGCGATCGCACCGATCACCTGGCCGTCGAGCTCGATCAGCACCGCGGTCGCCCCCGCGTGCTGCATCCGTTCCACATCGGCGGCCAGAACACCCGGTTCGATCCAGCCCGGACGGCCCAGCCGCGCCCGGCGTCCGTCGACGCGGCCGGTCAACCCGGCACCGGTGACCGCCTCGACGTCGGTGGCGGGAGTGACGGTGTCGACGGCGGCGAGGATGGCGCGGGCGAGGGGATGTTCACTGCGCGATTCCAGCGCGGCCGCGACCGCCAGCACCCGGTCCCCGTGCACACCGCCGGTGGCGGCGATCTCGACGACGGCAGGCTTGTTCGCCGTCAGCGTGCCGGTCTTGTCCAGCGCGACCTCGCGCACCCGGCCCATCGCCTCGAGTGCGGCACCGCCCTTGACCAGCACACCCAGCTTGCTCGCCGCACCGATCGCGGCGACCACGGTCACCGGCACCGAGATCGCCAGCGCGCACGGTGAGGCGGCGACCAGCACCACCAGCGCACGTTCGATCCAGGTGACCGGATCCCCGAAGAGCGCGCCAATCACCGCGATGGCTGTGGCGGCGATCATGATGCCGGGCACCAGCGGTTTGGCGATCTTGTCGGCCAAGCGTTGAGCGTCGCCCTTGCGGGCCTGCTCGGCCTCCACGATCCGCACGATCCGTGCCAGGGAGTTGTCCTCGGCGGTCGTGGTGACCTCGACGGTCAGCACACCGGTGCCGTTGATCGCCCCGGCGAACACCTCCGCGCCCGGCCCGGCTTCTACCGGTACCGATTCGCCGGTGATCGCCGAAACATCCAGCGCGCTACGCCCGTCGACGATCACCCCGTCGGTCGCGACCCGCTCACCGGGGCGCACCAGCATCCGATCCCCGACGCGCAGCTCGGCAGGGGCGATGACGGTTTCGGTGCCGTCGCGTAGCACGGTGGCCCGGTCCGGTACCAGGTTCAACAGGGCGCGCAGCCCGCGGCGGGTGCGCGCGACCGCGTACTCCTCGAGGCCCTCGCTGATGGAGAACAGGAACGCCAGCATGGCGGCTTCGCCGACCTCGCCGAGGATCACCGCGCCGATCGCGGCGATCGTCATCAGCGTGCCGACACCGATCTTGCCCTTGGCCAGCCGTTTGAGCGTGGAGGGGACGAAGGTGTATGCACCGACGAGCAGTGCGGCGATCTCCAACCCCAACTCGACGGCGCGTGGGCCGCCGGTCCAGCCGACGATCAGTGCCGCGACCAGCAGCACTCCGGCGACCGCGGCGGCGCGCAGTTCACTGACTTCCCAGAGCTTTTCGGGTTCGCGTTCCTCGGCCTCGCCGTCACCGGCGGGTTCGTCGTGGCCGCAGCCGCATGCGTCGCTCATGCTCGTACCTCCGCGCTCTCCGTCTCGGTGGTGGAGTCGGTGCCGTAGTTCGGGCACAACGCCACCGCATTGCCTGTCGCCGCGAGCAAGGTCTCTGCCGAGGCGAGTAGGTCCATCAACTCCGGGCGGGCCAGGCTGTAGAACACCTGCCGCCCTTGCGGGCGGCCCACGACCAGCCCGCAGTCGCGCAGGCACGCTACGTGCGCCGATACCGTTGACTGAGCCAGTCCGAGCCCGGCCATCAGGTCCAAGACCCGCGCTTCCCCGCACGCCAGCCGGTGCACGATCGCCAACCGTGTCGCATCGGAGAGGCTGTGGAACAGGGCCACCGCCGGATCCAACCCCTGCGTCTCGACGAGGCAACCCCCGCCATCATTAATCGCCATAAAGCGATGATAGCGGCGAAAGCTATTGATATCGAGTGAGAGTGTGATTAATCTCGTTTCAACGATTACATCGTGATATGGCGATCAATTCGTGGTCGCTACGGAGGGAGGACGCGTGAACCAGCAGAAGTCCGCCGTCGTCGAGAACTCGCCTCAGCAACCATCGCCGCCGGGCTCGCCCGGAGTGCTATATCGGTGGGGCGTTCTGATGGCCCGGCGCAGACGTGCGGTCCTGGCGGTCTGGGGACTGCTGCTGGTGGTGTGCGCGGTGGCCTACCCGCTGCTCGAGAACCGGCTCGGTGCGATGGATTTCGGTGTCGAGGGCTCGGAGTCCACCGAGGTGGATCGCCTGGTTGCCCGGCACTTCCCGCAGTTCGGTACGGAACAGGCGGTCATCGTGCTGCAGTCTGGCGCGGTCACCGCCACCGACGCCGAGTTCCGTGCAGCGGTGGCTCGCACGATCACCGCCGCCACCGCGGTCGAGGGCGTGGTCGACGTCGTCGGCCCCTACGACGGGCTGCCCGGATCCCAGATCTCGGCCGACGGTCACGTCGCGATCGCGCTCGCCGGCATGGACGGCGACATGGCCGAACGCGCGAAAGTCGCGCGCGACCTGCAAGACGCCATCGCCACCACCGGCGACGATTCCATCGACGTAGGGGTCACCGGGTACTCGGCGGTACAGAACGCGGCCACCGAACTGCAGAACGCCGACCTGGCCCGCGCCGAGGCAATCGGCATCCCGGTCGCGCTGGTCCTGCTCGTCCTCGCCCTCGGCGCCCTGGCCGCAGCGGCGGTCCCGATCGCAGTGGCCATCGCCGGGATGCTGACCGCGGTCGGAGTGTTGTTCACCCTCACTGCTGTGACCGCGTTCGATTCGCTGACCGTGGCCATGGCCACCATGGTGGGCCTCGGCGTCGGTATCGACTACGCGATGTTCATCGTCAGCCGCTTCCGCGAAGAACTCACCCACCACACCGGGCCAGACCATGCCGCGATCAGCGGCGCCGTCGGTCGCTCCCTCGCCACAGCAGGCAAAACGATTCTGGTCTCGGGCTTGGTGGTGATGATCTCGCTGTGCGCGTTGATCATCATCCAGGCACCGATCTTCCGTGGCATCGCCATCGGCGTCGCCACCGCCGTCACCAGTATGCTCACCGTCGCCGTCACCCTGCTACCCGCCCTGCTCGCCGCCTTGGGCCCGGCTGTCAACCGCGGTAGTCTCCCGGCCCGCTGGCGCCCTGCCGACAGCGCCACCGACGCTCCCGGCGTTCTCGGTGGCCGCTGGGCGCGCTGGGCGTATCTCGTCATGCGCCGACCCGTCCTCTTCGGCACCGCGGCCGCAGCGGTGCTGGTCCTCGCCGCGCTGCCGGTATTCGGGATCCGCTACGGCCTCGACATGGGCACCACCGCCCTCGACGACACCCCGACCGGACGCGCCAGCACCGCATTGAACACCAACTTCCCGCCCGGAGCACTCTCCCCGGTCGAGATCATCGCCACCGGCCCCAGCGACACCCCACTCACCGCAGACGCCGAAGCACGGGTCAACCGATTCCTGACCGAGATCGACGGCGACGCCCGCATCGACACCGTCCTGCCCGCCCAGCTCAATGACGGTCGAATGCTCGCGATGGCGATCCCCTCGGTCACCTTCGACTCGATGGCCGCCACCGACCTCGTCCGCGACCTGCGCAACACAGCCGCCGGCGCAGCCGGAGCCGAGATCCGCATCGGCGGCAGCACCGCCGAATTCGTCGATCTCTCCGACGAAATGACCACCAAACTTCCGCTGGTCGTAGCCCTGGTGCTGACCGCCTCGCTGGTCTTCCTCATCGCCGCTTTCCGCAGTATCGCCTTACCCCTCAAGGCCATCGCGATGAACCTGCTCGCCACCGGCGCCGCCCTCGGTATCACCGTCGCGGTGTTCCAGTGGGGTCTGGGCGAGAACGTCCTCGACTTCACCAGCCCCGGATTCGTGCAGGTCTACCTACCCACCGTGGTGTTCGCGCTACTGTTCGGGCTCTCGATGGACTACGAGGTGTTCCTGATTCGTCGCATCCGCGAATACTGGGACGCCAGCGGCGACAACCAGCGCGCCGTCGCGGCCGGGCTCACCCACACCGCACGCCCCATCACCGCGGCCGCCGCGATCATGATCGCCATCTTCGCAAGCTTCCTCACCGCCGACATCCTCGAACTCAAACAACTCGGACTCGCCCTTGCCGTCGCCGTCGCCATCGACGCCGTCCTCATCCGCCTCGTCCTCGTCCCCGCCCTCATGCGCCTGCTCGGCGGCTGGAACTGGTGGCTGCCCGCCCTCAGGTTTCGCCCACCCAACACTCGCGCACCACGGGCCGCCGCTGAGTAGCGCGGCGATCAGACCAGGTTGATTCGTCGCGGACACGGGACCGGCCGCCGGGGCCACACCGCCCTCGGGGGCAACCGTCACGGCCGGTCTGACCTTCGAGTCGAGTCGAAGGTTCAGGGTCGCGGGGTGGTGATGATGCGTATTACCCAGCTGGCGCGGCGGAGCGGTGTCCCTGCCACCAGCTGCGGCTCTACGTCGGATCTGGCCGAGTTCGTGGAGGCCGGACCGTTCCTGGAAGCGTTCCTCGTGTTGATCGTCATCCCACTGACGCTGGCGTGGCTCACCCCAGGTGTACCGCGCGCCGGGACCGGGCAGCGGGTCTCGGCGCGCGGTGAGCACCGGCGATGGCGCCGTTGATGGCTACGGTGCTGATCACCGTGGTGGCCTCGCAGGCGCCAAACTCGGTGACGGCCTGAGCCAGGTCGCGGCGGTGGTGCGGGCCGGAGTGCCCGCGTCGCCGGAAGGTGTGGCTGCGCAGCCCTCATCGCAGCCGCGGGCGCGAGTCATTGGCGGGACCAGATCAGTCCGAGGAGCCCGAGTCCGATGGGCGAATCCGAGCGGTTGGAGCCATGACAGGCTCACCAGCAGCGTGCCGCTGCTCAGTGCTACGGCCGCGATCAGCAGCGGGGCACCACCGCGCAACAGCCCAGGCAGCAGTGCCGCGGTCCCGATGCAAGCCCGCCAGCGGCGTGTCTAGGTCGCAGCAGCCACAACGGCCTCCCCCGCAGCTCGCCGAGCCACCGCTGCCTGGCGCTGGGTTCGGTGTCGATGGGACAGGGCAGCAGGGGGATTCGCTGCGCTCGAGCAGGTCTTCGCGTCCGGCCGCCAGCGCGGCGGCCAGGGTGTCGCCGGACCGCGGTGAGTTCGGCGAGCTCGGCATCGACCTCGGCGAGCTTGACACCCAGTCCCAGCCGCGGTGAACCCGCCGACGGTGAGCGGCTGCCGAGACGTGAGGGCTGTCGAGGGCGTTCATGTCCGGTCACCGTCCGGTACCTGGTCGATGCGGGTGCAGCACGTCAGGGCGGCGGCGTTGTCGGCCGCGAGCAACCGGGCGAGCAGCACCAGTTCGGCCACGCGCGGGTCTCCGACCGTGTACCGCAGCTTCTTGCCGTCGCGGCGCGCGACGATGTATCCGCAATCGGCCAGACACGACAGGTGCACCGACACCCGCGGCTGGGAGATGCCGGCGTGCGCGACGCAGTCGGCCGAGGTGCGTTCGCCGGCGAGGATGTATTCCAGCAGCTTCAACCGGGTCGGATCCGACAGGGCGCGAAAGAACTTCGCCGTCGTATCCAGATGTGTGCACGCCAGCTCGTCGCCGGGCACGGCGGTCGTGGACCGGGACATGGGGCACCTCCACACCACTTGAACTATTCGCTTAAGCGCATAGTATGAGCCCTGTAGGTATTCGTCAATGCGAATAGCAGCCGTTGGCTGGCGACGCGGTTGCTCAACCCCTCAGGAGGCAGGCGTGGCCACGACACAATCCCGTCCGGATCTGGCGATCGTCGGGTCCGGTTCGGCGGCGTTCGCCGCCGCTATCGCCGCGGTCGGCCACGGCAGGTCCGTGGTGATGATCGAGCGCGACACCGTCGGTGGCACCTGCGTGAACGTCGGGTGTGTGCCGTCGAAGACGTTGCTGGCCGCCGCGGAGGCCCGCCACGCCGCAGCCGCCGCCGACCGGTTTCCCGGCCTGGGTGCCGCTGCGGTGCCGCTGGATTTTCCGGGCCTGATCGCCGGTAAGGACGCGCTGGTCGCGCAGCTGCGGGCAAACAAGTACATCGAGCTGGCGGGCGAGTACGGGTGGGAGATCGTCTCCGGCACGGCAGTGTTCGACGGCACGAGTGCGGCGCCGGGGTTGCGGGTCGGAGCGAACGACGGCGGGACCCGGGTGATCGAGGCTGGCCATTACCTGATCGCGACCGGTGCGACGCCGTGGATCCCGCCGATCGACGGTCTGGTCGAGGCCGGGTATCTGACCTCGACCACCGCCATGGACCTGAAGCGGCTCCCGGAGTCGCTGATCGTGATCGGCGGCAACACTGTCGGGCTCGAACAAGCCCAGTTGTTCGCCCGCCTCGGCGCCCGGGTGACGGTGATCGAGGCCCTGGGGCGGCTGGCGCCGGGCGAGGAACCGGAAATCTCGGCCGCGATCGAGGCTGTCTTCGCCGATGAGCATATCGCCGTGTTGACCGCGGCCACCGTCGAGAAGGTCCTGGCCGGTGGCGGCCACAAGCTGGTGAGCGTGCGCACTCGGGCCGGGGTCAGCGAGCTGCGGGCCGAACACGTGTTGGTCGCGACCGGTCGCCGCCCGAACACCGCGGGGCTGGGCCTGGAGGCGGTCGGGGTCGGTGTCGACGGGCGCGGCGCGGTGATCGTCGATGACCGTCAGCGCACCGGCAATGCCCGGATCTGGGCGGCCGGGGACGTGGCCGGGGGCCCGCAGTTCGTGTATGTGGCCGCCGCGCAGGGAACGCTGGTGGCCGACAACGCGTTCGCCGACGCGGATCGGGTCCTGGACTACGCCACAGTGCCGCGGCTGACGTTCACCAGCCCCGCCATCGCCGCCGTGGGGCTCACCGAGGCCGAGGCGGTGACGGCCGGATACCGGTGCCGGTGCCGGACGCTGGCGTTGTCGAGTGTGGCGCGGGCGCTGGTCAATCGCGATACCCGTGGCCTGGCCAAGATCGTCGCCGACGCCGATACCGGCCGGATCTTGGGCGTGCACGCGCTGGCCGAGGGTGCCGGAGACCTGATCACCGCCGCCGGATACGCGATGACCGCGGGTATGACCGTCGACCGGCTCGCCCACAGCTGGGCGCCGTATCTGACCATGGCCGAAGCGTTGAAACTGACCGCCCAGACCTTCACCACCGACGTGACGAAACTGTCCTGCTGCGCAGGCTGACGATCTCCTCCAGGAAAGGCCGAGATGAACGGGCACATGACGATCGGCGTGTTGTCGGCGCGGACCGGGGTGAGGGTGAAGGCGTTGCGTGAATACACCGACCTCGGGCTCATCCACACCCTGGGGCGCAGCGCGGCCGGCTACCGCCTGTACACCGATGACGCACTGTGGTGTGTGCGGTTCATCGGCGAGCTGCGCGGGCTTGGGCTCACCATCGCCGAGATCTGCCAGCTCACCGATGACGCCGTCGATAGTGGAGACGGAGCGGTCGGCGCGCGTCTGGCCGAGCTACTGGAGCGGTCGCGACAGCGGCTGCACCGCCGGATCAGCGACGCCCAGCAGATCCTCGACCGCATCGACGACTTCACCAGCATCCACCGTGCGCGGTGGGCCGCCGACGATGTGTGCTGGACCGAGGTCCGTGCCGATGCCCGACGCGGGCTTGACTCTGCCCCCGGGGGCAGACCCTACCGTCATCGACATCGCACCCGACGCATTCTCGGAAAGGCTGACTCTCATGAGCACCGACTCCATTCCCGCCGACGTTTTCGCCACGATCGCACCAGCCGACCGTGACCGGGCGCTGCTGCGGGCCGCGCTGCGGCTGCTGGCCCACGGAGCGCCGGTCACCGTCACGGAGTTGGCGGCCGCAGCCGGTGTCGACGCCGGAGATCTCGAAGAGACACCGATCGGCGCCGACATCGAATACGACGAGCAGGGCCGGGTCCTCGGGTGGGGATTGACCCTGAATCCGACCCCGCACCGATTCACCGTCGCAGGCCATCAGCTCTACACCTGGTGTGCGCCCGACACGCTCGTCTTCCCCGCCGTGATCGGGGCGAGCGCACACGTCGAATCCGAGTGCCCGGTTACCGTCAGCGCCGTGCGATTGACCGTCGATCCAGTCACGGGAGTCACCGACCTGCAACCGGCCGCCGCGATGGTGGCCTTCGTCGACCCCGCCGGGATCCGGGGCGGGCAGGTCCGCGCCACCTGCTGCAATCCGCAGATGTTCCTGGCCACTCCCGACGCCGCCGAGCAGTGGCGATCCGAGCATCCTGGGATGACCGTGCTACCGGTCGCCGACGCCTACACCCAGCTCGCACGCCCACTGGCCGAGGCGCTCATCGACCCGGCCGGCGAGGCGCCGTGCTGCTGACTCAGAACAGGGTGTCGCGCACCCACAAGGGCCGGTACCCGGTCGGGCCGAGCTGGGCGAGTTCGGCGTCGATATCGGTCTTGAACGCGCCGAAGAAGACCTCCGATCACACCAAGAGGTCAAGCCGCGATCTCGAAGGACGCGTCCTGAGCGGGCCCGAACGCCTTGATCGGGTCGTAGTGCTGACCGGTTTGCAAGCAGTAGTGGAGCTGCCCGAGCAAGCGGTCGAAGAGGTGCCGAAGCGCAGCGGCGTGCCGATCGCCGCGGTCGCGTCCTCGGCGTTAATGGTCTTGGGGTGCGCCGGCTTTCGCCATCGCGGCGAACGCCCAAAGGAATCCTGCAGCGTTGAGTCGGTTGTTCTTCACCACGCGGCGGGTAATCGAGATGCTGCGCCCGGAGGCCCGCGTGATCAGCACAGAACCGGCGTAGGTCCTTCAGCGAACGGGCGTCGGTGAACCGCTCGCGGTCGTCGCCGATCTCGCCGAGCACCCGAGCGCCGGAGAGGTCAGCCAGGCCAGGAAAACTGGTGATCACCGCGTAGTCGGGGTACTGCTGGAATGCCTCGGTAGTGGCCTCGGTGAGCTGATCCACGGCGGCGCATTCAGCATCGACGCCACCCAGCAGCGCGAGGGCCTGGCGGCCGAAGGCATCCGCTGATCTACAGATCGAGAGTCAGGGTGGCGGTGCGCGCTCGAGATACGCACGGGTAGATGACTCCGGTGACGAGCGCTACTGACACGAGTGACGAATCCCCAGGTCGCCAACTGACATCCAAATGACGGATCTCAGGCCACGTGTTGCATCTGATGCAATATGCAGGGGCTTACTTGACATAAGATAGGGGCTTCACCGTAGGCGGCTTTGTAGGCGGCCGCGAACCGTGCCACATGAGCAAACCCATTGTCGTAGGCGACGTCTGCAACGGTGGCTGCGCCTCGAGTTCTGTCGGAACGGGTGGAGAGTGTCAGAGCGCCGCGGTCAGATCGTGGGGGTCAAGTGCGAGCGTCGACAGGGTGTAGAGCGAGTCCTTCTTTCGGATGGAAATGGGCATGTATGCGATTGAGTCGTTCGATCCACTCGATGCCGGTGAGTGAGTCTGGTCCGTGGTCGAATGGGCAGGTTCAGTCCTTGGACTGCGGTCGACATGAGTAGTGCGCGACTGTGTGGTGCCTAGGTGGTCTGGTCGTCGACTGTGGCGTCGCCGGCGTTGTGTTTGACCGACTCGATCCCGGTTCGCGCTGAGGCCTTCGACTCATATGCGTGGCTGGCGGCGATGATTTCGCCGTTGGCTGCTTCAGATGGAAACGGTTCTTGCCGGGCCTCGTCGGTGAACAGTTCGAACTTCGCGGCCATCGTTGGGGTTCCTTCCGGTCGGGAGTGCCGCAGTCACTACAAATCGAATATGCGCGACCGTGGGCTCGACTTCTCCCCTCGAGACCTGATCCGGTGCTGATTTGTCCCTGGCCTTGCGGTCCTGCACAACGCTGGATGTGCGGCGTCGGCGATGCCGGTATCTCATTCTTATTCATCGGTACCATCCGTCGTTAGGTGACGAATCCTGACACCAGCGGGCGCGGCGGTCACCACGCCTGCCGTTCACGTCTCTCGCCGAGTGTGCAGACCGAGTATGATCCAGGCGCCAGGTCTCGATGAGTCCGCAAAATCTGTAGACGATTGAGCGCGATGTCGAGATTGTGGATGGCGCGGTGATGGTTGGGCCCGCCAGAGACGTGTAGTGCCAAGCTGGATCTCTCCGCCGTGAGAGCGAGTCTTTCAGCCGCCCGCACTACTAATTTCCGGGGGGACACAGCTCCTCGCCCCTGGATAATTTCGGCCGCCCGCTCGACTTCGGGCCGATGGCGGCGAGTAGGTATTTTGCGCGGTGGGAGGTGTTGCGCGCTTCGCGGACGGCGTCGAAGGGGTACAGCTCATTCAGACGATATGTTGTGACGAGTGCGGTCAACAACTCGACGACCTCTGCTAGGTCTGCGTGGTCACCGGCTGCGTCGCGCGGTCGTCGCGCCCGGGTGTCGAGCCGAGCGCGTATTAACAGCCGGTGCCGATCGAGTTCAAGGGCGAGCAGTAGCCCCTGCAGGCGTGTGGTTGCGCGGCTCTGCTCAAGTGGGACCATTCGGATCAGCCTCAATCCTCAGTTGCCGCAGAATGTCGGTTTGCGTCGCTTGGTTGGTCGACGTGACAAGCCAGCGGCGCGCGTCCGAGAACTGGATCTGTGAGCTTTGCCCGCGAGGGTGGGGAAAGGTCCACGAGATCGAGGGTCATCAATCGCCTGAAACGCCCCGGGTTTGTCGGAGGCTCTCGAATCTGTGAAGGATGGAGAGCATGGCAGCACCACGGAAGTACAGCGTTGAGCTGAAGGAGCGGGCGACGCGGATGGCGGTGGAGGCCCGCAAGGACCCAGCCACGCGACCAGGGGCGCTCAAACGGATCGCCGATCAACTCGGTGTGCACCCGGAGGCGCTTCGCACCTGGGTCAAGCAGGCCGAGATCGATGGCGGGGACCGCCCGGGGACCACGACCAGCGAGGCTGAGCGGATCGCGCAGCTGGAACGGGAGAACCGGGAGTTGCGGCGGGCGAACACCATCTTGAAGCAGGCATCAGCTTTCTTTGCGGCGGAGATCGACCGCCCACAGCGTTGATCGTGGAGTTCGTCGCCGCTTTCCGCGACGAACACGGAGTCGATCCGATCTGCGCGGCCCTGCGCGACACGGCCGCCCAGATCGCTCCGTCCACAGTCCGAGCCCATCTGAGCTCTCGACGAGTCGAGGCGCCACGGGTGGTCCGTGACCGCGAGATCCTCGGTGAGATCCGCACCGTGCATGCCGACAATCTCGGCGTCTACGGTGCCCGCAAAGTCCACGCCGAACTACGCAGAAAGGGTATCGGCGTGGCCCGGTGCACCGTCGAGCGGTTGATGAAAGCTGATGGGCTGCAGGGGATAACGAGATCCAAGACGCGGAAGACCACGCACAGCGAGGGGGCCGAAACTCCGCAGCCGGCCGATCGTGTCGAACGGCAGTTCACCGCGGCGGCGCCCAACGCGCTGTGGGTGGCGGACCTGACCTACATCCGCACACACTCGGGGTGGGTGTATGCCGCGTTCATCCTCGACGTCTTCTCAAGGATGGTCGTGGGCTGGCAGGTCTCGACCACCATGCACACCGACCTCGCGCTCGACGCCTTGGATATGGGGTTGTGGGCGCGGTCGCGTGCCGGCCAGGGCGTGGCCGGGCTGATTCACCACTCCGACCGCGGAGTGCAGTATCGAGCCATCCGCTACACCGAACGTCTCGCCGAAGCAGACGCAGTGACTTCTGTTGGCTCCAAGGGTGATTCGTACGACAATGCGATGGCCGAGGCGTTCAACTCGTTGTTCAAGGCCGAGTGTATCCGTAACCCAGTCATGCGCCCTCGCGGTGGCTGGGGCGGTGTCGGCGAGGTCGAGATCGCCGTCGCCGAGTACATCGACTGGTTCAACCACCGCCGCCTGCACGGCGAGATCGGGCACGTCCCACCCGTCGAGTACGAGACCACCTACTGGTCGACCCACACAGTCACCAGCTACCGTGAGAACCCGGTCCCGGCAGTCGCTGGAACCAAGTAAACGAGCCCCCAGCAAACCCGGGGCGATTCAGATTGCTTCGAGACCCTCGTTCCCGGCGCCCACGCCCGATGGCCACAGAATACGAAGGTGGTTAGTAGAAGTGGGGTGTGATGCGGGTGTGCTGAGGAGATGGTTGGGCATGACTGACGGTGTCGAGGTGCGGCGTGCGGGTCGGTTCGGCCCGCGCGGTCCTGCCCGTACGATCTCCCGTGCGGTGGGTCTTGCTGTGGTGATGTTTGAGGCGGTGGCCGCGTTCTGGCTGGTGATGCTGCTCCGAACGTCGGATCTCGTGCCATCCGACCCCCGCTCAGGAGTCGGGCGCGGTGATCCGGTTGAGCTGCGGGTGCTGACCGCTGTGGATGTGCACGACTGGGTGTCGGCTCTGAGTGCTGCGGCCTTCGCTGCGGGTGTGGCCGGTGCGCTGGTGGCGCGTCTACTCCCAGCAGTCAAGGGGCGCGCGACCGGTTGAGTAGTCGGGCCTGGGCCTCGCCGGAGTTTCCCTTGTCGGAGGGTTTCTATGGCTTAGGCTTTGGTGCCGCCGCCGCGGGTGTGGCGAGGTTTAAGGGTGAGGTATTCGCTGAGCACTTCACGCTCGGCGGGTGTCACGGTCTGGGCGAAGTGCATCAGTACTGCCGCGGAGTCCCCGCTGGCGTCGAGGACCTGACGCAAGGTGCGTGAGGTGGCCTCTTCACGGGTCTGCATGGGGAAGTACCGGTAGGCGCGGCTGACTTTTTCTCGACCGACGAACCCTTTTTTGTGCAGGTTGGTGACGACGGTGAGCACTGTGGTGTAGGCCGGTTCGCGGTCGTGGAGTTCCTCGACTAGGTCGTGCACCGACATCGCCGCACCGGCTGACCACAGCACGTCCATCACTGCGCGTTCCAGTGAACCCAGCCCAGTCATTTTCACCCACCATCTCTAGATGCGGGTCAATCTTACGACGGACTACCTCAGTTAGTAGCTTGGTCCCGTTGGAGCGCATCGGCAGCGCCGCGACGCGTGCGGTGTTTGAAGGCCACGGAGAATTCGGTTCCAGGGGTGCTGCGGTGGATGTGACGTCGGGTGGTGGTCGGCAACGTGATGGTGAAGGTGGCTCCGTGTCCGGCTCCCAGGCTTTCGGCGAGCAAGGTGCCCCCATGGTCTTCGACGATAGAGCGGGCGATGGTGAGGCCGATTCCGCTGCCGCCGGCGTCTCTGGTGCGTGAGGAGTCGGTGCGGTAGAAGCGGTCGAAGATGTGTGGAAGGTGTTGAGGGGGAATGCCGTCACCGCAGTCGACGACGCTGATGCGCACCGCGTGTGCCGGGGCGGTGTCGGCTTTCACTACGACTCGCTGGCCCGGGGAGCTGTGTCGCAGCGCGTTGGTGAGCAGATTGAGCAGTACTTGGCTCATTCGTTCGGCGTCGACATGGATGTGTACGCGCGCGGCGGTGGTGACGATGCCCAGCGTGACTTCGGCGTCGGTGAACAGGTCGGCGGCTTCTTCGTAGGTCGCGATGAGCAGTTCGTTGACAGTGATCGTCGCCGGGTGGAGGGGCATCTGATGCTCGTCGGTGCTGGATACGGTCGCGATGTCCTCGGCGAGACGCTGCAGGCGGGTGGTGGCGGTGCGCACGACGTCAAAGGTCTGTGAGTCGGGAGCCCGGATTCCGTCTTCGATGGCGTCGGTGATCGCGCCGATGGTGGTCAGTGGGGTGCGCAGTTCGTGGGCAAGGTCTGACAGCATCCGCTTACGGATGTCGTCTTGTGAATCCAGCCGTTGTGCAAGTTGGTTGATAGCTCGGCTGAGCTGGGTGAACTCGGTGCCGAGCTGGCGATCGGGTACGCGCGTGCGGTAGTTGCCGGCGCCAATAGCCACGGCTGAGCGGGCGACACTGGCGACTGACTGTTGTACGCGGCGAGCCAGGAACCAGCTGACGGCCGTGGCCAGGATCGTCGAGGTGATCAATGCGGCAGACATTGAGACGACGATCGAGGAAGTGAACGCGGCTTCGACATGGTCGGCCTGAACTGACCCTGGCTCGAGGCGAGCTTGGCCGAGGTGGTCGTGGAAGGTGTGTGGAGCCACGAATAGTGCCACGATCGCGACGCTGATGCCGCCGCCGGCGATGACGATAGCTTGAGCGAGCATGAGCCGGGAGCCGAAGCTGCCGGGGATACGTGCCCGTCGTCGATCACCGTTCATGGCTGTCTCCTCGAGGTTGGCCGTCACCCATCCGGTAGCCCACGCCGCGCACGGTACGGATGAATCGACCGGCCGCGGCGCTGTCGCCGAGTTTGCGGCGCAGGCTGGCGATATGAACTTCGACAACGTGGGCATCGCCGACCCAGTTGGGTCCCCAGATTTCGGTGAGCAGTTGTTCTCGACTGAACACCACACCGGGCCGTCGGCTCAGGGCTTCCAGAACGTCGAATTCGGTGCGGGTCAGTTCCACGAGTGTGTCTTCTACCCGCACTTCACGGCCTTGTGGGTCCAGGGTCAGCTCCCCCAGTGTCCGCGGGTGTGCTGTGTCTACCGCCGAGGTCGGGCGCGGACGGCGCAGCATGGCGTCGATGCGCGCCATCAGCTCACGAGGACGAAACGGTTTGGTGAGGTAGTCGTCGGCTCCAACCGCGAGACCGATGATGGTGTCGACCTCGTCGGCGCGGGCGGTGACCATCACGATGTAGGCGTCGGTGAAGGTGCGTAACTGCCGACACACCTCGACGCCGTCGATCGAGGGCAAACCCAGATCGAGGATGACTACCGCAGGACTCACCGTGCGTGCGGCGGCGATCCCCTCTTGGCCGTCGTGGGCGATGGTGACCACAAATCCGCTGCGCTGCAGGTAGTCGGCGACAACCTCGGCGATGTCAGGCTCATCTTCGATGACCAGCGCGTGTAGCCCGTGCGGTGGTCGGGCCGCCGGCCCACGAAGGTCGTCGTCGACGATGACGCGGTCATGAGGCACGTCCCTATGGTGGCGGTGGTTTACACGACCATCCAACCCCGCGGGCATTCTTGAGCAGATCTTGATCCCGACCGCCGATCAGCCTTGAGGTTGAGTGGGCAAGGTGGCGGTGTCGCCGCGCCGAACGATATGTCCCAGTTCCCTCTCACACTGTTGATCTGCTTTCGGCCCGGCGACATCCTGTCCATCGATGCAGAGGATGCCCGTGTGACTGTCTCCTACAGCCTCACCACCAGTGATCCATTCGCCACCACCTTCCCTGCCGAGGCCACATCGCGCCGTGCTGGGCTGAGTCGTCAGCTGGTCGGCGGCACCCCGGTACTGCGGATCGAAGAACCCTTTGCCGAGCACGGGCACGGTTTCTGGGCCAAGCTGGAGGGCTTCAACCCCGGTGGCATGAAAGACCGGCCGGCGCTGCACATGGTCGAACGCGCCCGCGCCCGCGGCGAGCTGGCCCCGGGGGCGCAGATCATCGAATCAACGAGCGGCACACTGGGATTGGGGTTAGCGCTAGCGGGCATTGTGTTCGGTCATCCGGTGACCTTGGTGACCGACCCCGGACTGGAACCGATCCTGCGGCAGATGCTCGCCGCCTACGGCGCCCGGGTCGATGTCGTCAGCGAGCCCCACCCGGTCGGGGGTTGGCAACAAGCCCGCCGCGACCGTGTGCGCGCCCTGCTCGCACTCGACGAGGCTGCGTGGTGTCCCGACCAGTATTCCAACCCCGACAACGTGACCGGTTACAGCTCACTGGGTGTGGAGCTGATCGCGCAGCTGCGCCATATCGATGTCCTGGTGTGTTCGGTGGGCACCGGTGGGCACTCAGCCGGTGTGGCTCATACTCTGCGGCAGTTCAACCCTGAGCTGGAAGTCGTGGGCGTAGACACCATCGGCTCGACGATCTTCGGCCAGCCCGCACAGTCACGGATCATGCGGGGACTCGGCTCGAGCATCTACCCCCGCAACGTCGCCTACGACCAGTTCAGTGAGGTGCACTGGGTGGCGCCGGCCGAAGCAGTCTGGGCATGCCGCACCCTGGCCGCCACGCAGTACGCCACCGGCGGCTGGAGCGTGGGCGCGGTGGCCCTGGTCTCGGGCTGGCTGGCTCGCACTCGTTCGGCCGATACGCGCATCGCGGCGGTCTTCCCCGATGGCCCCGCCCGCTACTACGGAACCATCTACAACGACGAGTACTGCCAAGCTCACGACCTGATGGACGCCCCAGCGCCCACTGCCCCCCACACCATCAACGATCCGCTGACCCAGGTCGCGAGTAGCTGGACCCGGTGCCCCACCATCATCGACCCCACTCACATGCCGCACACCGAGCCCACGAGCTGACCTATGCGACGCCTCTACCGCAGTTTCCGCAGCTTCGATCGCCCCAGCCAAGTGCTGATGGTCAACCAGTTCACCATCAACCTCGGCTTCTACATGCTCATGCCCTATCTCGCCGCCTATCTCGCCGGCCCGCTGGCCCTGGCGGCATGGGCAGTGGGCCTGGTCCTGGGGATACGCAACTTCTCCCAGCAGGGCATGTTCCTGATCGGGGGAACACTCGCTGACCGCTGGGGGTACAAACCGCTCATCATCGCCGGATGCCTGATGCGGGTCATCGGATTCATCCTACTGGCCCTGGCCAGTTCGCTGCCCGCGATCCTGATCGCCTCGGCGGCAACGGGATTCGCCGGGGCGCTGTTCAACCCCGCCGTCCGCGCCTACCTGGCCGCCGACGCCGGTGAACGTCGCATCGAAGCATTCGCCGTGTTCAACGTCTTCTACCAGGCCGGCATCCTGCTCGGGCCGCTGGTCGGACTGGCGTTGACCGCTTTGGATTTTCGGCTCACCTCCCTGTGTGCGGCAGCAGTTTTCGCGGTCCTGACCCTCGTGCAGATCAAAGCGCTACCCGCAACAACACCAGCCCCAAGCAACACCTCGATCATTCAGGACTGGCGCAGCGTCGTACGTAACCGGCGATTCCTGCTCTTCGCTGTGGCGATGGCCAGCTCGTATGTGCTGTCCTTTCAGGTCTACCTCGCGCTGCCCCTGCACGCCGACCGCATAGCGGACAACCCCACCCTCGCCACCAGCATTGTCACCGCAATGTTTGTGGTGACCGGTCTGGTGGCCATCGCCGGACAGCTACGCATCACCGCATGGTTCGGCAACCGCTGGGGCAGTACCGGCAGCCTGAGCGTGGGAATGACACTGATGGCTGCAGCTTTCCTGCCCCTAGTCGCCAGCGCCGCAACGCATCAGCGCAACATCGCCCTCAACATCGCCGCACTGCTACTCACCGCAGCCCTGCTCGCCGCCGCCACCGCAGCAGTGTTCCCATTCGAAATGGACACTGTGGTGGGACTGGCCCGCGGCACGCTTGTCGCCACCCACTACGGGCTCTACAACACCATCGTCGGGATCGGGATTCTGCTCGGCAATGCCGCGACCGGGTGGCTGTTCAGCGCGGCCACCACCCGCGACATGCCCGAACTGGTGTGGATCGCTTTGGTCCTCACCGGCATAGCGGCGGCGTCCGCCCTGTTGATGTTGCACCGCCGCGGATGGCTCAGCGTCTCCGCCCCCACCGAAGCTCAACCCACCTCCACCCATTGATTACCCTAGGGGGGTAGGGTATAAAGGTGGTGTGGCGAGACGCCACAGCGACAGGCCTCCTGAGGGTCGTCGGCACCACTGCTGTACCGAAAGGGCACATCTCATGAGCACATCGACAGTGATCGTCTCCGGAATGACGTGTGGGCACTGCGCGTCGTCGGTGCGTGAAGAAGTCGGAGCACTGGCCGGCGTGACCGACGTCGAGGTCGACGTGGCCAGCGGGCAAGTCACCATCTCCAGCTCGGCCCCGATCGAGCCCGACGCGATCCGCGTCGCGGTCGAAGAGGCCGGCTACCACCTGGCGCAGTAGCCGATGAGGGGCTGAAGTGTCTGCCCACTGGCGACTTCAGCCCTTCTCCGGGCGGCGTGTGTGTCGCCACCACCGATGACAGGAATCCAGCGATGAATGTTCCAACCAAGCTCGGCGTCTTCGCTGCGGCTCTGCTGATAGTTTTCGCCGCGGCCTATGCCATCGCCGCGGGTGTCGCACCCGATCGGCCACGACCGTCGTCGGCCGAGTCCACCCATGTCGGCCACACTGCCCAACCGTCATCATCTGCGTCCCCCGGTGCCGATCAGGTTCGCGGGGTTTCGCTGGCAGCAGGCGGCTTCATCCTGGGAAATGTGGTGGCACCCCATGCGCCCGGGATGCAAGCACCGCTGAGCTTTGAGATCCTCGACGCCGCCGGGGCCGCGGTCACCGACTTCGCCACCGAGCACGACAAGCAGCTGCACCTGATCGTCGTCCGCGCGGATGGCGCCTACTTTCGACACGTGCACCCCACTCTCTCGCCCGAAGGGCGCTGGTCGCTGCCCTGGCAGTGGGCGACGGGAGGCAGCTACCGGATCTATGCCGACTTCGTGCCCGCCGCCACCGGTCAACCCCTCACCCTGACCAGCACCGTCGAAGTCAGCGGTGACTACCAGCCGGCCCCAGCCGCCGCCGAATCACGACAGTCATCCGTCGACGGGTTCGACATCGAGCTGGCCGGGCACCTGCGCGCGGGAGCCGAGTCCGAATTGACCGTCACCGTGCGGCGAGCAGGACAACCGGTCACTACCTTGCAGCCGTATCTGGGCGCTTTCGGTCACTTGGTGGCTCTGCGTCAGGGCGACCTGGCCTACCTGCATGTTCACCCTGAGGGCGCGGCACCGACCGCCGGTCAACTCGCGGGACCACAGGTCCGCTTCGCCACCACCGCCCCCACCCCGGGCCGCTATCTGCTCTACCTCGACTTCCAGGTCGACGGCGCTGTGCACACCGCCACCTTCGTTCTCGACGCCCCCACCGGCGCCCCGGCCCCGACAACCAACTCCACGGCCCCCTCGGCCGATCCGCACGCCGGACACTAACTCGCTAACCAGCGCCACCCCGGGGCCACTGCACCGAGGCACTGCGCCGAGGCGCTCACCCTTCGAGGAACTTCCCCATGACCACCTCAGCTCCGATCCACCCACCTGCGGCCACCGCCGAGCAGACAGGCACCGTCGATGTCGAACTCGCCGTGTCGGGCATGACGTGTGCCTCGTGCGCGGCACGCATCGAACGCACACTGAACAAACTCGACGGAGTGAGCGCCTCGGTGAACTACGCCACCGAAAAAGCTCACGTCAGCGCACGCGCCGGTGTCGACCCCCACCTGCTGATCGAGACCATCGAACAGGCCGGGTACCGCGCTGCGCTGCCCGCCATTCCCACAGGCGCCGACCCCGACGACGACCCTTCGGACGACGACGGGGAGCTCGTGGCCTTGCGTCACCGACTGATCGGTGCGGTGGTTCTCTCGGTACCGGTGATCGCGCTGGCAATGGTCCCGACGTTGCAGTTCACCTACTGGCAGTGGGCGTCGTTGACGTTGGCCGCGCCGGTGATCGTGTGGGCGGCCTGGCCGTTTCATCGCGCCGCGTTGCTCAACCTGCGCCACGGCGCGGCCACGATGGACACCCTGATCTCGGTCGGCACCACCGCGGCGCTGTTGTGGTCGTTGTATGCGTTGTTCTTCGGCACCGCCGGACAACCAGGCATGACCCACGGATTCACCCTGACGGTCGGCGCCTCTGACGGTGCAGGCAACATCTACCTCGAGGTCGCCGCGGGGGTCACGATGTTCGTCCTGGCCGGCCGATACTTCGAGAAGCGGTCCAAACGGCAAGCCGGTGCGGCGTTGCGGGCCTTGTTGGAGCTGGGCGCCAAAGACGTCACGGTGGTCAGGGACGGCCACCAGCATCGGATACCGATCGGCGAGCTCGCCGTCGACGACGAGTTCATTGTGCGGCCCGGCGAGAAGATCGCCAGCGACGGTGTGGTGGTGTCTGGCACCTCGGCAGTTGACGCCAGCATGGTCACCGGCGAGTCGATGCCAGTCCAGGTTGCCCCCGCCGACACCGTGACCGGCGGAACGGTCAACGCCGGCGGGCACCTGCGGGTGCGGGCGACCCGCGTGGGAGCGGACACCCAACTCGCGCAAATGGCCGCGATGGTCGAACGCGCCCAGACCGGCAAAGCCCACGCCCAGCGACTGGCCGACCGGATCTCAAGTGTCTTCGTGCCGGTGGTCATCGCCGTCGCCATCGCTGTCCTCGGCGCGTGGATCGGCGCCGGCTATCCCCTGCAAGCGGCGTTCACCGCCGCGGTCGCTGTGCTGATCATCGCCTGCCCCTGCGCTCTGGGACTGGCCACCCCGACCGCACTTCTGGTCGGTACCGGCCGCGGAGCCCAACTCGGCATCGTGATCAAAGGCCCCGAAGTCCTGGAATCCACCCGAACCGTCGACACCGTTGTCCTCGACAAAACCGGCACGGTCACCACGGGACAGATGACACTCGTCCAGGTCACCACTGCTCCCTCCACCACTCGCGAAGACGTGCTCGCCCTCGCGGGGGCGGTGGAGAATGCCTCCGAGCACCCCGTCGCGGCCGCCATCGCTGCTGGTGCAGCCGCCGAAGTCGGGCCGCTCGACGAGGTCGACGACTTCCGCAACTTCGAAGGTCGAGGCGTGCGCGGTCTGGTCCAGGGACGTGTGGTCACCGTCGGGCGTCCGACGCTGCTGGCCGAACACGGCATCGCCGTGGATGACCCTCACCTCAACGAGGCGCAGACCGCCGCCGAAGAAGCCGGACAGACCGCCGTACTCGTCGCCTGGGACGGCCGCGCCCATGCGGTCCTGGCGGTCGCCGATGCGATCAAACCCACCAGCGCACACGCCATCGCCCGGCTCGCCGCACTGGGTATGACGCCCATCCTGTTGACCGGCGACAACCAGACCGTCGCCGATGCCGTGGCCGCTGAGGTCGGTATCGACACCGTCATCGCTAACGTCTTGCCGGCCGACAAAGCCGCCGTCATCACCGACCTGCAATCCGACGGCAAGGTTGTGGCCATGATCGGCGACGGCGTCAACGACGCCGCTGCCCTGGCCCACGCCGATCTCGGGCTGGCGATGGGCACCGGCACCGACGCCGCCATGCATGCCGCTGACATCACCCTGGTCCGCGGCGACCTCAACGCTGCCGCCGACGCGATCGCCTTGGCACGCACCACTCTGAAAACGATCAAAATGAACCTGTTCTGGGCATTCGCCTACAACGTCGCCGCGATACCGCTGGCCGCGCTGGGACTGCTCAACCCCATGCTGGCTGGGGCCGCCATGGCGTTGTCCAGCGTGTTCGTCGTCAGCAACAGCCTGCGGCTGCGCGCCTTCACCAGCCCGCCCCACTCATCGTCCACAGTTCCACCCACCAACCCCTCGACATATACCCCCCAGGGGTATAAGGTAGCGGCATGAACGAGCACTCTTCCCCTGAGCACGTCGGTCACGACGCCGCCGATGAACGCCACCACGGCCAACTCGCCGCAGCGTCACACAACCACCACGATCACCATGCTGAGCGCGCCCGCGCAGACCATGATCACGCTGGGCATGGGGGGCATGGTGATCACGTCGGGCAGTTCCGGCGGCTGTTCTGGATCATGCTGGCCCTGGCTGTGCCGGTCGTGGCCTTTTCGCCCATGTTCGCGATGCTCATCGGCTATGACCTACCCGATGGTGAAGTGTTGAAGTGGGTCTCACCGGTGCTGGGTACGGTGATGTACTGCTGGGGTGGGCGGCCGTTCCTGGTAGGCGCCTATTCAGAACTGCGGTCGCGTGCACCGGGAATGATGCTGTTGATCGCCTTGGCGATCACGGTGGCCTTCGTGGCGTCCTGGGGTGCGAGCATCGGTGTGTTGCACCACGAACTGGACTTCTGGTGGGAACTGGCGCTGCTCATCGTGATCATGCTGTTGGGGCATTGGATCGAGATGCGGTCGCTGGCCCAGACGACCTCGGCCCTGGACTCGCTGGCCGCGCTGCTGCCCGATGAGGCCGAACGCGTCGATGGCGACCAGATCACCACGGTTGCTCCCAGTGAGCTGCAGGTCGGAGATGTGGTGATCGTGCGCCCGGGGGCCAGCGTGCCGGCCGACGGTCGCGTCGTAGACGGCTCGGCCGAGCTCGATGAATCCATGGTCACCGGAGAATCGCGCACGGTGCGCCGCGGCATCGGCGATCAGGTGGTGGCCGGCACGGTGGCCACCGACTCGGGGCTGCGGGTCCAGATCACCGCCACCGGCGATGACACGGCGCTGGCCGGGATTCAGCGCCTGGTGGCAGACGCGCAGAACTCCACCTCCCGCGCCCAGCGGCTGGCCGATTCCGCTGCAGCGCTGCTGTTCTGGTTCGCGCTCGGCTCAGCGATCATCACCGCCATCGTGTGGACGGTCATCGGCCAACCCGACCAGGCGGTGATTCGAACCATCACCGTGCTGGTCATCGCCTGCCCGCACGCACTCGGCTTGGCTATCCCCCTGGTGGTGGCCATTGCCACCGAACGCGCCGCCCGCGGCGGCGTGCTGGTTAAAGACCGGTTGGCACTTGAGGCCATGCGCACTGTGGATGCGGTGCTGTTCGACAAGACCGGAACCCTGACCAAGGGTGAGCCCACGGTCATCGAGATCGCGGCCGCCGACGGCGTCGATGAGGACACCGTGCTCGCCCTGGCCGCCAGCGCCGAAGCCGACAGTGAGCACCCGTTGGCGCGAGCGATTGTCGCAGCTGCCGGAGACCGCGCGCGGCCGGTGCCGGCGGCCACCGACTTCACCTCGTCACCGGCGGTCGGTGTGACCGCTCGCGTCGAGGGCGCCACAGTGCGGGTGGGCGGGCCCCGCATGCTCGAGGAACAGGGCCATCAGGAACTGGCCATCGCTGATCGCTGGCGCGCCGACGGCGCAATCATCCTGCATGTCACCCGCGACACTGAGCTGATTGGAGCTCTCAAACTTGCTGATGAGGTGCGCGGGGAATCCCGCCAAGCCGTCGAGGTGCTGCACGCCCGCGGGGTCGAGGTTGTGATGATTACCGGCGACGCCGAAGCAGTGGCGCACACCGTCGCTCACGACCTCGGTATCGATCGGGTGTTCGCCGGTGTACGGCCGGAAGACAAAGCCAGCAAGGTGGCCGAACTGCAGCACGAAGGCCGCAAGGTGGCGATGGTGGGCGACGGCGTCAACGACGCCCCCGCCCTGGCCCAGGCCGATGTGGGCATCGCGATCGGGGCCGGCACCGACGTCGCGATCGCCTCGGCCGGGGTCATCCTCGCCAGCGACGACCCCCGCTCGGTGCTGTCGGTCATCGAGCTGTCGGACGCCAGCTACCGAAAAATGAAGCAGAACCTGTGGTGGGCAGCGGGATACAACCTGATCTCTGTACCGCTGGCCGCCGGAATTCTCGCGCCCATCGGGTTCGTCCTGCCGATGTCGGTCGGAGCGATTCTGATGTCAGCCTCGACGGTCGTGGTCGCACTCAACGCGCAACTGTTACGCCGACTCGACCTGCAGCCAGGCGCGAGTACAGTGCGTGGACTGCAGCACAACCGACCGAGATCCATTGAGAAGGTGAGTCCATGACCGCTGCGTCCGCACCGGGACAATCCTCCACCCCGGAAGAATCCTCTGCCTCGGAACACTCTTCCCACGGTTACATCAGCGATAAGGGCAAATACCTGGCCCGCCTCAAGCGCATCGAAGGCCAATCCCGAGGTATCCACCGGATGGTCGACGAGGAGCAGTACTGCATCGACATCCTGACC
Organism: Gordonia sp. ALPHA1B1; assembly: GCF_005502615.1. Lineage (NCBI taxonomy): Bacteria > Bacillati > Actinomycetota > Actinomycetes > Mycobacteriales > Gordoniaceae > Gordonia > Gordonia sp. ALPHA1B1. Next base: position 123,097 of record NZ_SCOC01000009.1, read on the forward strand.
CAGATCTCGGCGCTGACCAAGGCACTGGAGGGGGTCGCGCTGGGTTTGCTCGACGACCACCTCACCCACTGCGTGCTCGATGCCGCCCACTCCGGCGGCGACGAGGCACAGGAGAAGATCGCTGAAGCCTCGGCGGCCATCGCTCGCCTCGTTCGTTCCTGAGCCACCCACCACGCCGGGTTCGTCACAGGCGTGGTTCGCCGACCCACTGCGGCACCACCGGCCCCGGCGCGCGGGCGTCTGCATCAGCGGCCATCGCCAGAACCACCCCGCGATCGGCCAGCCACTGTGCCGGATCGACGTTGACTCCCGTCGGGTCGAGAACCTCGAAATGCAGATGCGGGCCGGTCGAGACCCCACGGTTGCCCACTGTGGCGATCGATTGGCCCATCCGTACTCGCGCGCCCTGCTCGAGCAGATTCTCGTCGTTGTGGCCGTAGGTGGTGATCGTGCCGTCATCGTGCCGGATCCGCATCCACAACCCGAACCCCTCGGCAGGTCCGGAGGTGATGACCTCCCCGTCAGCTACCGCGACAATGGGCGCGCCCAGATCATTGCCGATATCAATGCCCTGATGGCCCCGTCCGTCACCGAAGGTGGACGTGATCTCGCCCGCAGTCGGCGCCACCGCACCGCCACTACCGGGCAGCAGCGGTGTCGGCGTTCCGGGTTCCTGCGGCTGGGGGCCATGCGGCTCGTTCGGATCGTGCGGCACGATTGCGGCGATCAGGGTGGCTACCAGCCGAGCCAGCGGTAACGCGTCGATGATCCGGAACCCGTCTATCGGATCAATGAGCGAAAACGTGCCGAAGCACTGCAGTGCGGCTGCACTGCCCGCATCGCCGACGCTGCCCGACTGGGCCTGAGCGCCCAGGCAGGACGCCGTCTGCGTGATCGGCTTCCCCAAATTCGCCGCCGCGGCACCACCCAAAGCGGCCTTCACCGAGTCCTGCACGATCGCGATCAGCTCCCCGGCCACATGTCCATCGGTTGAGGCCGCCGCCGGTGCGGTGGCAATCACAGGCGCAACGCCCACGCACACCGCCGCCGCCACCCCCAGCGCTTTGGGGCCCCACTGCTGCCCCGCCTTGACCCGTAGCGATGTCAACACCATCTGCATGCGGTCGGACCTTTCCCGCGGACGTCGTAGACCCACGCACGAGTGCCATGCGTGTACCCGCGAGATCACACCACAAGTCACTTGTGTCCCACCAGTCACACGCGGCTCCACTACGAAGCGAACTAATCAGGCATTAGCGGCTTTGTTTGCGCAGTTCACCGCCCGTTTTGTGGGTGCCGGGCAGGCGACTAACTACTATCGGTGTTAGTAGAATTGTTATCGAAGCGCCGCCGGGCGGTGGCGAAGTATCACTCTTGAGGAGGAGATCGATGAGAGTCACACGAACCGGTGTCGTCGTTGCTGCCGCGGCGGCTGTTCTGACAGTGGTGGCCGCGTGTTCGGACACCTCGACTGAGGATCATTCCTCGATGTCGGGGATGGGTACCAGCACGGTCAGTACCGAATCGTCAGCGGCGGCCTCTGCCGAACACAACAGCGCGGACATCTCGTTCGCCCAGCAGATGATCCCGCACCACACCCAGGCGATCATGATGAGCGACATCCTGTTGGAGAAGGACAACATCAACCCCCAGGTCGTCAGTCTGGCCCAGCAGATCAAAGACGCTCAGCAGCCTGAGATCGAGCAGATGCAGTCGTGGCTGAAGCAATGGGGAGCCCCACTCGAGGGCCAGGGACACAACATGGACATGGGTACCTCGATGGCGCCGGGTTCCTCCCCGATGCCGTCGATGATGGGCATGATGTCGCCAGAACAGATGCAGCAGCTACGCGACGCGCAAGGAGCCGAGGCGTCGCGCCTGTTCCTGACCCAGATGATCGAACACCATCGCGGCGCCATCGCCATGGCCAAGACCGAGATTCAAGACGGCCAATCGCCCGAGGCGATCGCTCTGGCACGTCAGATCGTCACTGATCAGGAGAGCGAAATTGCGAGGATGCAGCAGCTTCTCAACAACCCCTAGCGGTCGGACCTGCCCGGGTCGGTCTCGGCTACACACACATCGCGATCACCATCGCCGAGACGACACCGGACACCGCTAGCGTGGTCGGCACCGCCACCACACCAGCCACCGCCGCGGCAGCACCCACATGATGACGTCGCGACCGGCACCGGTGACCGGAGTCCAAGCGGCTCAACCGAGGCCCCACCGACGACGAATCGCTGATCGACAACACGCCCACCGGGCCCGCCACGGGCCCCGAACGGGCCAACGTTCCCAACGCCGAGCAGACCGCCCGCGCACCCACCAGCTGGGCCGCGCGGGCATCGGCGGCTTGCTCGACCAAGCCGGCGACCTCACGGCCCGCGCGGCTGAACAACGGAATCAGCGGGAACGCACGCCCGAGAGCGCGGGCCGCCAACACCACGGTGTGATGACGTTGCCGCCGGTGTGCGCGCTCATGAGCAACGACGGCATCGAGTTCCTCACCGGACAACGCCGCCTGCAACCCGGTCGTGGCGGCGATCCCGGCATCCTTGCCCGGCAGACAAAACGCCATCGGCCGCCCGTCGGCGAGCCACCACACGTCGGGATAGCGCTCACTGCGGGCGCCCACCAACCGCAACGACTGCAGATACTCCTCACGAGCACCACGCATCCGCACCGCCGATCGCACCGCGATCGTCACCGCTCGGACAATCGCTGCCCCGGTCACCACCGCCAGCACGCCACCGGAGATCGCCTCCACCCGCGGGGATGCGCCGTGTGACAACACCCGCAGACACGACACCACCTCGGACAACGAATGGATGCCGAAATGGCCGGGAACCGCCAGCGTCACAACAGCTCCCACCCACAACATCGCAAACACGACCTGCGCGGCCGGCCAGGCCACCAACACCCAACGAGCATCGATACGGCCCTGCACCCGAACCATCCATCGAGGCCACAACCAGCCCAGCACACCCGCGGCAACAACTAACACCACCGCTGCACTCATGGATGCTCACCCATCGTTCGCCTCGATCCTCGACGCCCCGCCGTCAGCTCGCTGAGACCCACACTCAACACACCTTCCCGGCGACCCACCACCTGCACCACCAGCCAGTATGCCCCAGAAGTTCGTCGGTGACGCCGCAACTCAGGCACCGACCGCGCCGCCAATTACTAGGTTTTATAGTAGTTAGTTGACGCGGGTTGACCCGGCCTGCGCGTACCAGTCCGAGGAATGCGCCGTGACCGAGAACCCGAAGGAGACGCACTCGCCCCCCGACGACCACCGTCGTCAGTATCTGCATGCCATGCGAGACGTCTACCGAGCACCCACGCCATACTCGACCCACCAGTTTTTCCACCGCGCCCACCACCTCAGCGTCACCTCGAACCGACGCCGCCACCTCGCCGCACACATCGGTCTCGTCCGCCACCTCGCTGCGATCGGCGACCTCTCCGGGGCACGTCACCACCTCGGCAACGTCCTCATCTCCCTCGTCCTCCAAAAGCATTGCGGCCAAAAGCCTTCACAGCCTTCCACCCCCATCCAGAAGTCGTGACCACGACACCCCCAGAGGGTTAGGGCGGCTCCTACCCGGTCTCGCCACCACCCCGATCACCACACCACCCACGCCCGAACTCAGTCCTACCCACACGAAAGTCCTAGCCGCTTGCCTGCCTCAAACCCGTCCAACCGCACCGCTGCGGTCGTCCTCGCAGTCATCGCCACGCTGATTGTGCTAACCGGCTGCTCCACCCGGGAACAACCCACATCCCCACCACCGTCGGCAACCTCAGCAGAGAGCGCAACACTGACCCCAGAACTCGATCACCTCCACGCCCTGCACATCCGCGCCGACGGCACTATCCTCGCCGGAACTCACACCGGCGTAATCGCCCTCACCGCAGATGGAACCACCAGCCGGGTCGGCGTCTCCGACGACGACTTCATGGGACTGGCCGGGGTAACCGGCTCTGATCGGATCTTCGCCTCCGGCCATCCCGGCCCGCGGAGCTCGGCACCCAACCCGCTGGGACTCGTCGCCAGCGAAGATGGCGGGCAGACATGGACACCGAGATCGGTGGCCGGCGACATCGACTTCCACGCGCTCGCCACCAACGGACAACTACTCGTAGGCTTCGACGGAATCAACGGCCTGCTCGTATCGACCGATGACGGGAGAAGCTGGACCCCCGGCGCGCCCCTGGCCGCAGCAGCACTCGCGATCACCGACCGCGGCGTATGGGCGACTACCCCAGATGGCCTGCAACACAGCACCGACGACGCCCAGACCTTCACAACCGTTCCCGATGCGCCGGCCCTAGCTCTCCTGGCGGCCGCACCCGATGGCACGCTCTGGGGCATCGACACCGCCGACACCGTCTGGCGCAGCCCAGACGGCACACACTGGGAACAACGCAGCACCATCAATAGTGTCAACGCGCTGGTCGCCAGAAACGCCGAAAATGCATACGCCGCAAACGAACAATTGCTCTACACGCTCAGCTAACGGACTCGTGTGGAGCAACGAAGGAAGGAGGCGACTCAGATCCGGACGCGCTTTTGATCACGTCCACTCCACCCACTCCACGAGCAGGATCTGACAGACGGTGGCACCCGGCCGACCTGGGTGGTCACTCTCGACCACCTGACGGCACCCAGAAACGCCACGTCTTCGAAGACGTCACTGTCGTTATCGATGAGACGAGCAGCCCCGACTACCCCACGAACTTGCTGCGCGTGTCACAGCTGCGTGAGCACACCGAACCCGCGACCTCAAAGATCGCCTTGGGCGGGGACGGTTATCGAAGGCCGCCGGCCTCGGGCTGTGGATGCGAGTGCTGCAAGACGACGGCACGATCGGCGTGTATGGGCACATCAGCGAGACACTGGTGAGCGTCTGGCAGCGAGTCCTGGCCGGCGCGCAGATCGTAACGGTAGGAAACCGCGGCTACTCCACCGGCCCACACCTGCACTACAAGGTGTGGCAGCAAGATGGACCCAAACTCGATCCTGCACCGTGGTTGAGAACCCGGGGAGTCTACGTCGTCGGACGACCCGCCTTATCGGCGCGCGGGAGGTATGAGGACGAGTGGTCCCGCAGGTGTCGCGAGAGTTGTCGCACCACGGCCTCGACGTCGGCGAGCGGTGGCGAACACGCATCGGCGGGGACTACCTGTGGGGTGTCGCCACACGGCAATAATGAGGTCGACGTGACCGCTCGGCGGTCGCCCACCACGAAGACGTTTCGAACCTTCTCTCGCGCTGTGCAGCGGGTAGAGGAGCGCACAGCATTCAACTACTATCGTGGATAGTAAACCTAGTCCAGGCGCCGAGTGAGAGGGTTCGCCACAATCGATGGGCCGCGTAAGAAGGACTCGAGCTATCGAAGAGCCACGTGATCTCTTGGCGGCTTACGGTGCGCAGCCGCAGTGCTCGAGCGCTCGTGGATGCCGCGGGTCGGTCCGGGCAGGTATTCCGCGACTGCTGATGCTCGCAGCCCTGACGGCTGTGGTGATGTTATTGACCTCGTGCAGCTCAACCGGAGGCGCCGCCTACAGCAACGAGATTCAGGCCGTTGACAGCTTCGCCGACATCGCACAGCCTTCCATTGCTGTGGCCACCGAAGGTGGCGGTCGACTCGCGCCCAACGCGGTTGTCGAACCTGGGCTTCCTATTGTTGTCACGGCCAGCCGCGGCGCGTTGACAAACGTCCGTATCCCCACAGCCAGCGGCCGTCCCTTGGCGGGCTCACTGAGCGAGGACGGCTCAACGTGGACAAGCACCCAACCCCTGGGATATTCGAAGCGGTATTCCGTTCAAGCCGAGGCCGTGGGCGTGGGCGGTCGATCGGTCGTCTCGCAGCGCTTCACCACGACCTCACCGGAGTCACTGACCAGCGCTGCCATCCTCGGCGAGAAAACCGTCGGGATCGCCCACACAGTCGGGGTGCGGTTCGCCGATCCCATCCCCGACCGAAAGAAGGCACAGGCGGCGATCACCGTGTCGTCTGACCCCCAGATGCGGGGTGCGTTCTATTGGATCAGCGACTCCGAAGTCCGGTGGAGGCCCGAACGCTTCTGGACGCCGGGCACCAAAGTCAGTGTCGCCGTCAACATTTACGGAGTCGACCTCGGCGACGGGCTCTACGGCGACGAGAACTTGTCCTACGACTTCACGATTGGCCGAGCTCAGGAAATCGTTGCCGACGACAACACCAAAACGATAGTCGTCAAACGAGACGGCAAGGTCATCCGCACGATGCCGACCTCGTTCGGCAAAGACAGCACTCCGACGCCCCGCGGTATCTACATGATCGGAGATCGCGTCGAGCACATCATCATGGACTCGTCCACCTACGGAGTGCCTGTCGAGTCCGCAGCGGGATACCGCACACCCGTTCAATGGGCGGTGCAAATGTCCTACAGCGGCATTTACATGCACGGCGCACCGTGGTCGATGTCGGCGCAAGGCAGCAGCAACGTCAGCAACGGTTGCCCAAACCTGAGTCCCACTGACGCGGAATGGCTCGTGAAGAACACCCTGCGCGGTGACCCCGTCACGGTCAAGAACACCAACGCCGACACACTGCCGGGAGTTGATGGACTCGGCGATTGGAACATCCCGTGGCCACAATGGAAGAACGGCAACGCAGACACCTAGGCGCCCCCGCCTGGCTGGAGTTCGTCGACGCTCAGCACGTTCTTCCGACCATGCACGGCCGGGGCGAGTTCACGACGGGCTCACCCGCTCACTGTCTCAGGCGCTTCTCGCGGTGTACAGAACTTCGCTCGAATGCAGCACACCACCACTCGCGACGAGTGCTACTACCGGTCACCCACTGAGCCAGGGGTTAATTCACGAGGGCCGTTGGTCAGTCATGTCGAGACCCTGTGCGGGCGAACCGGTGCCGTGAGGATCAACATCAATAACGAGCAGCGGCGGCATAGCGTCCGTCGGTACTACCTGTGCGAGGCGAGGCTGATCTGGCCGCGTGGGACGACAACCACGCCGCGCGCCGTTCGGGTCTTCTTGGCCGATCCCGGCGTTCGTTTGGCCGGCGGACCGTGCACGGAGTGTCGTCAGAGACGTCAACCCGCACTTCGCCACCTTCGGTGCCAGCTCCCTTGCGGTTACCAACATTCTCGCCGACCCGCACGTCGACACCATCGACGACGACCCTACGGTCGATCCACCGCGCTACCTCTGATGGCCGAGCATTTCGGAGAGGACCCTAAAGACCTTGTTGTTGATGCGGTCGATGACCGGTGCGGCGATGGGCTAACCCCACTTTCCGGCTTCATATCCAGCATCCGCCCAAATGTCCATAATAGGTTCGTTGACAGGATGTGCGCCAGTTGTGGGGTAAATGAGCCATTCTGAAACGAATTAAAGCGACCTTTGCCGTCCGGTGTCACGATCTCATCGGAGTCTGGGTAGGCCAGGTATCCGCACTGAGCTTCGAGGCCACCCGCCGTGGCTTCTACGTCAGTACTGATCGACTCGGCATCCGCCGCCGCACCCACCACGAGGGCGTGAGCGCCACGAGATGCGCCCACTTTCAAAGACGACGTTGTGCTGCCGCGACACCGAGCCCTACCGCGGCCCGCGTCGCTCCCGCACAATCACCCCGACTGCCTTGTGCGTCCGGTGTGCCCGACCTCCCGAGACGAGGTCGCCGGCCCCGACCGGTTGCGGTTTGTCTGCCGGCTGCGCCGTCACCTCATCGGAGCGGCTACGCCGCGCCCTGAGCCCTTCGGGCTGAGTTGGTTTGCGTTGCCCTGCCGCATTCTCTTACCTCCACTCGCGGCCCGCAAGGGCGTGAAAAACTAACCCGCCCTACGGGTTTGCAGGCCTACGGCCCGGATGACTTTTTCACTTCCTCCCTTGCAGCCCACTCCCTCCGGCAAAGAGATGGCCAGTGCAAACGCAAACCAGCACTCACAACGGGAGGGGTCACCATGACCAGCGCCACCACCACCGCCTACCAGCTGTGCAACAGCTGCGCGGTCGCCGTCGCCTACGGAGACATGACCGCCCTCAACACCGAGAGCACCGCCCAGGTCCTGGCGTTCATGGCCGATCACGGTTACCTGACCCAGGCCGACGACATCGACCCACCCGGCTACTGGCTCTGCGAATGCTGCGGAATCGACCAACTCGGCGCAGGCCGCACCTTCACCCACGACTAACCCGCACAACAACCCGAAAGGACCCACCGACATGAACGCCTGGATCGCCACCAAGGACCCCGCCAACGTCGACGCCGCCGCCGACCAGATCGCCCAGCACGAACCGAACCGCCTCACCGAGGCCGACGGCGACCGCGAATTCGCCGTGTGGATGTACGGAGTCGACCGAGCAATCCGCAGACGCACCAACGGATTCAGCCACCGCGACCTGCCCGATTTCGGCTGGAAAGACGCATACAACAACGACCTGTCCCCCGCCCTCGCCGCCGCCGACGCGATCGCCCACTGGGAAGAGATCGGCGACCTGTAAAAGAAGCTTCCGCGTCGCAATCCGGTACGCGGACAAAAGAAAACCCGGCCAGGGTCAAGCTGGCCGGGGTCTCACCCACCACAGTAAGGGAGAAACCCCATGACACACAACACCACCACCGAGACCGTCACCGCGACGGGCGAGCTGCGCCACCTCAACCCGGCCGATCTGGTCATCGACACCAACATTCGCACCGAGGCCGAGGCCACCCTGACCGCCGAGTTCGTCGATTCGATCCGCGACGGCGTGCGCCAACCCATCCTCGCTGTCGAGGTCGACGGCGAGGTCCGGGTACGCGACGGGCAGCGCCGCACGCTGGCCGCGCGCGAAACCGAGCTTGCCACCGTCCCGGTCTACGTCGTGCCGGTCGCGTCCGACGCCGACGACAAGGCGTTGACCATCGACCGGATCGTGGAGCAGCTGGCCAGCTTCCAGCGCGAAGGACTCCGCACCCGCGACCGCGTGGCCGCGATCGAACAACTCTCCCTGGCCGGGATGTCGGCGACCAAGATCGCCAAGACGATCCGCACCAAGAAGAAGGACGTGGACGCCACCCTCGCGTTGGCGAAGTCCGAAACGACCCTGGATTTGATCGAGCAGGGAGCGGGGTTGACGTTGGAGCAGTCCGCGACCGTCGCGGCCTACGACCACGACCCCGAAGCGCAGCAATGGCTCCTAGACGCCGCCGCACGCGGCGTGTTCGAGCATCAGGCCAAGCAGTTGGCCGACAACGCCGACGAGCGGGTCGAGCTGCTGGCCCAGGTCGCCGTCTACACCGCCGACGGCATCGAGGCCGTGACCCGTAGACCCGAGCACCGGCACACCCGCGCCCAGTTGGAACACATCGAGACCGCCGAGGGTAAGCCCGTACAGATTGAGGACGTGCCAGTGAGTCAGCGTCTCGCCTACGTGTGGGCCGACGTGACCGAAGGGTGGGTCGACGCCGAGGGCAACAGCATCGACGAGCACCTGATCGACTTGGACCTCACCGACGAGGACACCCCCGCTGACGCCCAGCCCGACGAGGGATTGCACGACCCGCGTGCCCTCACTCGCCAGGCGAGCCGGTCAATCGAGACCACTTGGTATGTCAGCGAGTTCCGCGACCTAGGAATGAGGTTCCGTACCTACAGCACCCCGAGCAGCGCAACCGCCACCGCTGACCTCAGCGATGACGAGAAGGAGGCCCGGAAGCAGGAACGTCGCCGGGTGCGGGTCCTCAACACCGCGAGCGTGACCGCCCGCGAGGTGCGGATCGAGATGCTGACCGCGTGGCTGGTCCGCAAGACCCTGCCGAAGGGCAGCGCCCCGAAGGTCGCGAAGTTCATCGCCGAATCGATGCGCGCCCATCACGACATGTTCGGAGCGAACAGCATGCAGGGCAACGCCGCCGAGATCGCGGCCACGATCCTCGGAGGCGAGCCCGCCGAGCTGATCGAGCAGGCCACCACCGCCGACCGCGCCCAGATCATCGGACTCGGCATCGCGCTTGCGTCGCGGGAAGCGCACATGTGGAAAGACGCCTGGCGCAACGTCGGTGACCGCAACTACCTCGGCGGCAGCCAGGTCAAGGCCCGCGCTGGCTACCTGCACTTCCTCGTCGAGGTGACCGGCTACACCCTCTCCGACGTCGAGCAGGTCATCGCCGGTGACAAGCAGGCCGCCGACGTGCCACTCGACTAGACACCCGACGCTAGCCGCTCTTAGACTGAGTCCTTGCCTATGTCGTGAACATGGCCGCAGGTTGCGTTTCGTCACGTGTGACGAAACGCATTGTGCAGCCGCGCGTTCCAAGTGGATTGTGCTCAGCGGCGAACCGCCCGACAGGCTTTGTCGAAGTACAGCATCCGGGGTCTGTCGAGCGATGTGACAGTCGGTGACCGGGATGACCTACCATGCCTGTGGTCGGTCTGGTTCACCGTTCGCCCCCGTCCGCCGGGCGTGTGTCCGCACACGAACCCGAATTCCGCTGAAATAGAACGACTGCAGTCGTCAGCAGCCGCCAGCGCCACCGGTTCCGACGGTGAGTTTTCACTGCCGAACACACAGGGAGGGTAATTCCTATGCCGCACAATGAGTCACGGTCCGAGCGGTCGCCGATAGCGGACAGGGTCGCACAGACCACCGGGGAAGCCATCCGTGCGGCTCGCGCCCACGACACCGAGGCGTTCGGTACCGCGACCGACCTTCTCGCGTTGCACCCCGAGTCGCGGGAGGTGCATGCACTCATGATGCGCGAACTCCTCGAGACCGTGTTCCCCGATGGTCTGACCGGCGATGATGTGTCCGAGGTGATGACCAGCACCAGCCGTGCCGCCGCCTCATGGACTTCCGCCGTCAGTCCCGCAGCGGTAGCCCTCGTGCTGACAGGCGCGTTGGGAGTGGGCGACACCGCCGACGCCGATGCGCTGCCATCCGCCGACCTACTGGGCGCCGAGGCCACCGCTGCTGCCCTGGTGGTCATCGCCGACCTCACGGCGCGTGCCGATGTCGACCCGATGGAGTACGTGACCCGGGCTGTGGAGGAGATCCGTCGCGCCCAGACGATGGAGACGCCTTGATCGGTGGTCGCACGATGACCGCGAGCCGCCTGTCGTGTTGGATGACGACCTCTGCGCGGGACCGACTGCGAGGGCCCAGCGGGGTCGAACGCACCTACGTGCAGAGGCGAACCTCGACTAGATGACCTGTGCTGTCATTAGCTCGCGACGCGTATGACGACCTTGCCGCGCACGTGACCGGACTGGCTCTGCTCGTGCGCGTCGGAAGCATCAGCGAGATCGAACACCTCCGCGATCTCCGGCGTGATCTTGCCTGCGTCGGCGAGTCGGGCGAGTTCGGCAAGATCCGCGGCGTCGGGACGCACCCAGACGTAGTGGCCGCCGAATTCGTCGCGCGCCCGCGCGTCGGTGATCGAGGCGACCGTGCCGCCGTCGCGCAACACGTCCTCGACCGAGTCGAGTGCGTCGCCGCCCACGTAGTCGAGGATGACGTCGACACCCTGCGGCTCGAGTGCCCGTACCCGGTCGGTGAGGCCCTCGCCATACGTCGTGGGCTCGGCGCCCAGACTGCGGAGATAGTCGTGGTTCGACTCCGAGGCCGTCCCGATCACGCGTGCGCCCAGGGACCGGGCGATCTGCACGGCGAACGATCCGACTCCGCCCGCGGCGGCATGGACCAGCACGGTGTTTCCGGACTGAACTCCGGCCCGGCGGATGGTCTGCAGAGCGGTGAGACCGGCCAGCGGGAGCGCCGCAGCCTCTTCGAACGACCAGTTCGACGGCTTGTGTGCCAGGGTGCGCACCGGGGCGGCGACGAACTCGGCGAACGTCCCGCCCGCCACTTCCCCACCGACGACGTCCTTGCGGACGTAACCGAACACTTCGTCGCCGACCTGGAACTCAGGTGTGTCCAGGCCGACCTGCTCGACCACTCCCGCGACGTCCCAGCCCGGGACCACCGGGAAGACGGTCTCCATGATCTCGGCGAGATAGCCCTCGCGAACCTTCCAGTCCACGGGATTCACACTCGAGGCGCGGACACGCACCAGCACGGAGTCGGGTCCGACCTTGGGCGTGGGCAGGTCGGTCAGTTCCAGGACGTCGGGACCGCCGAAGCGGTCATAAGTGATTGCTCGCATGGTGGCACCAACGGGACGCTCGACGGAATGATTCCAGCAGCTCTGCGATGTCTGCCGACGTCCCATCGTCGTGATGCGTACCGAGCGCGCCCGTTATCCGGCAGGCTGGCACGTGGTCCCATCGCGGGAACAACCAGCGCAATCCCGGCCCGAGCCTGCTGGACGAAGCCCGGTCGCAGCATGAAAAACATTGTGCCGTAGTGTTTTCACCCGTGAATTTCGCTGCTGCCGATGCCATCGTGACCGACTCCACTGCCCACGCCTGCGTGTGGTGCTCATCCAGCGACGACATCGCAGAACTCCGCGGCGAACCGCGGTGCGGGCGCTGCCGCGAGGCAGAGCAAACTATCGCGGCGGCCCGCGAGTTCGTCGGTTTCTACGGGCTACGACCTTTGGGCGCGTCGATGACGTCCGACGACGAAGAGGAACGCGAACACCGGGTGGCGGCCCGTGACGCCTGGGCAGTGCTGAATCGGACCCGCACACAGCCCCCACTGCGCGTCCGGTCCGGCCAGCGCGGTGTGACACGATCCGCGTCCACCACCACAAACAAGGACGGCAGCACAACGGCTCGCAAAGCCAAGAACGTCGGGGCCGGAAGCGCCCGCCCTGCGGACGTCTCCCGACCCGACCATGAGGAGCTCATGAGCCGTGCGCAGTCCTTGCTGGCGCAGCTCGCCGAGATCGAGGAACGGCTGGCAGTCGCGCAGGCGGACCCCGGACTGAGCGGCAAGGCCAAGGCGAGCGACTTGACCGCCAAGCGCGATTCGGTGCTGCGTACGCTCGCCGCTCTGGAAAAGGCCAAGCGGGCCCTGGAGCCGGCCTGAGTTCTCACGTGCCAGGACGGTTGTGATCCGAAAGGCGATGAACCGTCACCCGATCCTCCTCACGGAGTAGCGGACGGGGATTGTGCGGTCCACAGCGATTCCACTGTCACCGCCACAGCGACACGATCAGGACGAGGATGAGCAGCTTCAGGGCCCAATCCCCGAGGTGTACAGCTGCCGCGGACAGGGCCGTTCCCTCGTGGAAGACCGCGCCCGCGAACAGAACCAACGGGATGAGGAACAGCCCCGCAGCGAGCAGAAGTGCACCGGTGGCATCCGGATCGAGTTGCGCGACCAGACCGGCGACCAGGAGTACGAGCAGTGCGTTGCGGATGAGTTCGACAACCGGCGTCGCCCAGGCCGGTCGGTGTACTTCCGCCGCGGCGGGTGCACCCACGACGCCGTAGTACACACCGCTCACCAGGAACGCGGCGACCGTTGCGGCCACGCACGCCAGTACGTTCACGCTGCCCAATGTCTCATCCGATCGGTGGTAGGTGCAGGGTCTGACACCACCCCGATACAAAACTCATCGGTGGTAGAAGTGTTGCCCCGACCCAAAGCACACGCGTGCGTCGGCTTCTCAGTCGGCAGCGACTCCGGAGAAGAACGTCCGGACGGCGACATCGGCGGCGCGGCGACGCGACATCACCCCGCCGGCGATCGAGACCGCACCGACAAAACAGAGTGAATAGAACACCCCGGCCAGCCATCTCGTTTCGAGATCATCGGCGATGGCACCGTCTTTCTGCGCCCGAGAAAAGATCTCCGGAAGCATCTGGTCCTCTTCCTCAGCCCACTCCGGGTGGCCGTCGAACCGGTGTGGGTCGGCGAACAGGAACACGATGACGTCGTCGATGCCGATGATCACCCGCATCAGCGATTCGAGTGCTGCGCGAGCCGATTCGCACCCGTCGACCGCTTCGCTCGCCTGCCGCTCGAGAACGCTCCTCGCCTCGACGAGCGCCGTATCGACGAGAGACTGACGGTCGGGGAAGTGGCGGTGCAAGGTGCTGCGGCTGACGTCCGCCCGGTCGGCGATGTCGCCCAGGGACGTCGAGAAATCAGTTGCCCACGCCGCGATGGCGGCTGACACTATGGCCTGTCGGGTGCGCAGGCGCACGCCCGAGACGGCAGCCGGTTCCGGCGCATCGTTCACCTGGCCGAGACTATCCACCACACTCGGGTATCTGCAACACACTTGATTGAAAATGGGACACCAATGTGTCATTGTAGAGCTTGCATGTTCCGCTCGGGAGGGCTCACACCATGACGACTTCGACAACCGCGGCCGATCCCGGGCAGACCCCGGATATGCCCATGCGCGCCAAACTCGCGATCCTCTGGGACTACATACGTCCGTACCGGGGCGTCCTTGCCGTGGGCGTCGTCCTCGGGTTGCTCGGCACCGCTGCCGAACTCGCGACCCCGCTGGTCACGAAGTGGGTGCTCGACGGTCTTGCCGTGTCGGAATCTCTGGCGGCGCCGATCACAGTCCTGGCCGTGTTGCTCGTCGCCGGGTCGGTGATCGGTCTGATCCAGACGATCATGTTGGGAACCCTGGCCGAACGCATCATTCTCGCCACCCGCACCGGACTCATCGGACACCTGCTCCGCGTCGAGGTCCCCGAGCTCGCCCGTAGGTCGAGCGGCGAGATGGTCGCGCGCGTCACCTCCGACACCCTGCTGATCCGCGAAGCGACGACGTCGAGCATTGTCAACGGTGTCAACGGTTTCGTCGGTATGGTCGGCGCGCTGGTACTCATGGCGTTTCTGGACCTCCCGCTGTTCGCGACCACGATGGTCGTCGTGGTCATGGTCGGGATCGCCGCCGCCGTACTGATGCCGGGGTTGGCGAAGGCGCAGCAGGACGCGCAGGCCGAGATCGGTTTCCTGGGTGGCCGATTGGAGGGGATCCTTCGATCGATTCGCACCGTCAAGGCGAGTCGGGCCGAGGCGCGGGAATCCGACCGGATCGGAGAGTTCGCGCACCGGTCGGCGAGCAAGGGAATCCGGGCCGTGCGTATCGAAGCATGGGCCTGGACGATCACCGGGTCCGGGATCAATCTGGCGGTGATGGTCGTCCTGGCGTTCGGGGCCTGGCGCGTCGCCGACGGTTCGATGGCCGTCAGTACTCTGATCGCATTCCTGCTCTACGGATTCCAACTGATGATGCCTGTCTCGCTGCTCACCCAGAGTGTCACGGCCTTGCAGTCGGGATTGGCCGCGGCTGCGCGGATTGCCGAGATCTCCGACCTGCGAACCGAATCCGACGACGAGGTGGTGGCGAATCGCACGTCGGCTCGGGTCGACCGGACCGCGTCCGCACTCGAACTGCGCGACGTGGTGTACCGATACGCACCAGACTCCCCCGCTGCGCTCAACGGCATTGACCTGACGATCCCACGCCGCGGACACACTGCCATCGTCGGACCGTCGGGTGCCGGGAAGACGACCATCTTCTCCCTCTTCCTGAAGTTCCTACGACCGGATCGCGGCGAGATCGTGCTCGACGGTCGGCCGCTCGACCAGTGGACACTCCACGATCTGCGAGCACGCATCGCCTACGTGGAGCAGGACACCCCTCTGGTCCCCGGAACGGTCCGCGACAACCTCGTCTACGCGGCGCCCGAGGCGACAGACGACGAGGTGTGGCGTGCCCTGTCGGCCGTCCGGATGGATGAGCGTGTCCATTCCATGCCCGACGGCCTACTCACCGACGTGACCACGTCAACGCTGTCGGGCGGGGAACGGCAACGCATCGCGCTCGCCCGCGCGCTGGTCGTCGACCCAGAACTCCTCCTGCTCGACGAGGTGACCGCGCAACTCGACGGGTTGACCGAGGCGGCTGTGGCCGAGGGCATCCGGCGACAGGCCACTCGCGGAGCCGTCGTCACCATCGCGCATCGGCTCTCGACGATCATGGACGCCGACCAGATCGTCGTCCTCGAAGCCGGTCGGGTGCGGGCGGTCGGCAACCATCGGCGCTTGCTAGCCACCGATGAGCTCTATCGAGAACTGGTGGCCGCCATGCGTATCGACACCGACGTGGACGCTGCCGAGCTGAATTGATCCGACAGCCGCCCACCCGGCACAGGCCGGGTGGGCGGGTGTCGCCGGCGGGTCGGGTCAGAACCGCCCGACGACCACGTTGGTGGTCTGGACCCGTGCCCGGCAGTCGCCGTCGGTGAAACGGACCCGGGTGAACACCTCGTCGGCACCGTCCCGGTCCTCGTTGAGAACCGAGCTCGGAACGACGAACTCCCGGAGATACTCGAGCCCGCGGTCAGAAGCCCGGAGGAAACCTTCGGTCCCGACCGAGGTGCCCGGGAAGTTGCGGTCGTAGAGGTACTGCTCTCTACCGTCGTCGCCCAGCACGATGTAGTGCATTCCACCGCAACCCCGATCGTTGATGTGGGTGACGAATCCGACCGCGTCCGCTCGTGTCATCGGATACAGGCCCTGGATGATGATGCGGTTCTTGCCGGCACCGGTGATGTTCTGGTCGACGATCGTCAGCGTCGCGCCCGGTGTGCGCGCGGGTGCTGCCGAAGCCGTCGTCGCAAGCGGCGCGGCGACGCCGATGGCCGCGGCGATCGACAGGGTCGCGCCGAGACGAGCGATGGCCTTGCCACGACTCCGGGGCGCGCTCATGACCGCACCGCCTCGACGACGCGGTACTCCCAGTCGATGGAGATCCCGCCGGGGACCGGTTGCTGCCGAGACTCGGCGAGGGAGATCAGATCGGCACGCAGTGCGTGCTTGCCGTCCTCGTCGAGCTTCGACGCCGCGGCGAACGTCGGACCGTAGTAGCCGAGGAACAGGTCCGCGAAAGCGGCCGCGTCGACGAACCGAACGGTCAGTACGGCGGTGTGCGAATCGACCGAGTGCACACGATCGCCGAACAGCGATGCGACGTAATGCTGGTCGCCCCACCGGGTGGCGGGACGCGCGCCCGGCGGCGGTGTCACGTGGCGGCCGACCGCGGCGAGCATTCCACCGACGAAACCGTCTGCGGTCCAACTCGTGACCACGATCTTTCCGGCCGGACGGACGACTCGGGTCAATTCGCGCGCGGCCTGCTCGTGATCGGCGGCGAACATGATGCCGATCGACGAGATACCGGTGTCGAACGCGGCGTTGCCGAACGGCAGGACCTCGGCCGGGGCTTCCACGAAATCGACGTCGAGATGTTCTGCGGCTGCCCGACCCCGGGCGATGTCGAGTAGTGCCGGCACGTAGTCGATCGCGGTGACGTCGCCACCCTGGCGGGCAGCGGCGAGCGCGGAGTGGCCGGTGCCGGTCGCGACGTCGAGGACGCGTTCGCCGGGGATGACCGATGCCGCGACCACGGTCGCTTCGTTGACCGGCACGGTCAGCGCGGCGATACGGTTGTAATCGCCGCTGCTCCAGACCTTCTGCTGCTTCTCCCGCAGCGATACCAGGTCTGGTGAGAGAGATGTCGTCATCGGATTGTCCATTTCTGTGTGGTGGGACGACTGGCCGTCGGTGACCGTTTGTCGGTACCGGCGCACCACAACAGTCGGTCACCGGGCATACGGACGGCATCGGTGAGGACCTCCCATCTTTCGCCGAACGTCCTTCCCATGAATGGGTAGACCCACCTATTCGAGCGTCGGGCGGCCTACACTCGGACGGTGCGATTGTTGGAGAGAACCGAGCAGTTGTCGCAGATCAGCGCGGCATTTGACCGGTTGCCGGTGGGTTCGGCCTTCTCCGTCGCCGGCGAGAGCGGTGCAGGCAAGACGACGCTGATCGCGCAGGTGTGTGCGACCGCCCGGGACGTGCGTGTGCTGCGGGTGGCGTGCGATCCGCTCGACACACCACGTCCACTGGGTCCCGTCAAAGACCTGGGCATCGGTCTGCAACCGATGATGCTCGCCGACGTCTGCGAAGCCGCGTTCGCTCATCTGAGGGCTGCACCGACGCTTCTCGTGGTCGAGGATCTGCACTGGGTCGACGCCGCGTCGACCGATGTGCTGAGGTTCCTGTGTCGACGCATCGAGTCGATGCCGCTCGTTCTGCTCCTGACGCATCGAGAGCTCGAGCCCCAGGCGGCGGCGCGTGCCCTGCTCGCCGAGGGCGTGTTCCGGATCGAGCTGCCGCCGCTCAGTGTCGCGGCGATCGCGGAACTGGTCGAGGGTACGGGTCTCGATCCCGTGCGGGTCCATGCCGCGACCGGAGGTAACCCCTACTTCGCGACCGAGGTCTCCCGCGAACCCCACCTGCCGATCCCGTCGTCGGTGCGCGATGCGGTCCTGGCGCGGACGACCAAGGTCAGCGCGGCCGATTTCGAAGCCCTCCAACTGATTGCGGCGTCGCCGGAACGGGTGTCGGACACCGCGCTGCCGGTCCTGCGGATCGGTTACCCCACTCTGCAGCGTCTCGCCGACACGGGACTTCTGGAATGGGGGCCCGACGGCATCCTATTCCGACACGAATTGGCCCGTCGGGCAATCGAATCCACGATTCCGCCGGGTGGGGTGGCCCATCTGCACGCGCAGCTGCTGGACGCACTCGAGCAGCTGGGCACCGTGCACCCGTCGGTGTTGACCCACCACGCCGTCGCCGCCCGGGACTTCGACCGCGCCGTCCGTCATGCCTGCGCCGCAGCCGAGGACGCCATCCGCGGCGGAGCGCACACCGAGGCCGTCGCGTACTACGAGATCGCCAAGCAGCACCAAGTCAATGCTCCGGCTCGCGAGCGTGCCGAACTGTTGTTGGCTCTGGCCAACGAGCAGTACATGGTCAGCCGACTGCGCGATGCGATAGCCAGTGTGAACGAGACCTTCCCGTTGTGGACCGAACTGGGTGACGACACCGGGTTGGCCACGGCACATGTGGCCGTCGGGGTCTACGAGTACTACAGCGCGCACCGGCAGAGCGCGGAATCGCACCTGGGCCGTGCAGCGGAGATCGCCTACGGTACAGGGGCGTCGACGGTGTACAGCGAGGCCCAGATCCACCGCGCGTTTCTCGCGTTCATGCGGGGCGACGTGTCGGGAACGGCGTCCCTGCTGGCCGACACCGCGTCGGCATCCGACGAGGAACTGCGGCTGTGGAACAAGGTCGTCTCGGACTCGGCTGCGCTGTCCACCGGCGAAGTCGACTCTCGCAGAAGACTTCTCGATCACATGGAAACCGCCCGCACCCTCGGCTTCGACGAACTCGCCTCAACCGTCTATTCACAGGTGGCCAGTCTCGATGTCGAACAGGGAAGGTACCGGGCCGCCGACCGGATCCTCGACGCGGGTCTCCCGTTCACGGTGGAGCGCGACATCCAGATCTGTCGCCACTGGCAGACCGCTGTGCGGAGTCGCCTGCATCTGACCCGCGGACACTGGAACGGAGCCCTCGAGGACGCCGGGGCGGTCATCGACGCCGACGGGATGCCGATCGCCACGCTGTGGCCGCTCCTGGTCACCGTGCTGGTGCCGCTCCGATGCGGCGCGTCGTTCGACATCGACGAGATCGAGAACGCCTGGACCCTCGCCAACCAGATCGATGAACCCCTCCGACGGCTCGCGGTCCTGACCGCCCTGGCGGAGATCAGTTGGATGACCGGGACCGAGGACGCCCGGGTCGCCGCGGCGCACACCCTCGACGATGACGGAACAGAATGGGGCACAGGGAGCCTCGCCGTCTGGCGTGCGAGGCTCGGGTGGTCGACGCAGACCGGGCCGATCGCGGCGCCGTACCGATTGTCGCTCGACGGTCGGCACGCCGACGCCGCGCGCTGGTGGTCGGACGCGGGTGATCCGTTCGCATCGGCGATGTGCTGGTTGGATTCCGACGAACCAGCCCGTGGTGTGACGATGCTCGACGGACTCGGCGCCGCGGGTACCGCCGATCGTGCGCGTGCGTTGATGCGCGAACGGGGTTGCGCCACCGTCCCGCAGCGCCCTCGGCCCACGACACGAGTGAACCCCGGTGGCCTGACGAACAGGCAACTCGAGGTCGCCCGCCTGGTGGCGGAGGGACTGTCGAGTTCGGAGATCGCCAAGCGGCTGTACATCTCGTCGAAAACCGCGGACCATCACGTGTCCGCGGTCCTGGCGAAGCTGGGTATGACGTCGCGTCGTGAGGTGCTCGCGCAGGGCGTCGAGTTGGGGCTCCGTTAGCGCCGAACCCGCGGAACGAAAAAAGAGTGGTGGGCATCGCCGGGCGGTGTTAGCGTGAGCCGCGCTGTCCGGTGGGGCAGCACGAGACCTGGAGGTGAGTCGATGGTTGCCGTCGAGATCGCTGGCATCGTCAGCATCCGAACCATCCCTGTTCCTCCAGCCCGTTGCTGATCCTCGAACACCGTTCTCGCACAACCGACTGAGTTGCGAGTCGGATGACTCCTGGGGTCGCGGGCTTTCCTCGAAAGTCCCCAACAGTGAATTCTGCAAGTAATTCGTCTTTTCCCGTCGAGCTCGCCGCTCTCGGCTGGGACAAGCATTTCTCGACCCTGTACACCGACCGCGCGTCCGACGACGAGCTACCAGCTCGCGTCGTGCGGGTGGATCGCGGCGGGTGCGACACCATCACCGCATCAGGTCCGGTCCGCGTCATCCGCGGTGTCGGGCGCACTGCGGAGCGCGAACAGTCCGTGTGCACCGGCGATTGGGTGGTGCTGCGCCGAGACGACGGGCAGGCCCGGATCGTGCACCTGTTGCCGCGCCGGACGGCGATCGCGCGCGCGAGTTCGGATCGGACATCGAAACGGCAGGTACTCGCCGCCAACGTCGACACGGTGATCATCGCGGTGTCGGTCGCGAACAGGGTGAATGTCGGTCGCATCGAGCGCCTGCTGACGTTGGCCTACGACGCCGGCACCCGGCCGATCATCGCGTTGACCAAGTCGGATCTGGTCGACGATCCTCTTCCGGGTGAGTCGATGATCGCCGCGGTCGCTCCGGGCGCCGACATCGTGACGACGAGCACGATCACCGGCGCAGGCGTCGATCTCCTCGAGTCCACCATGACCGGCACCGCCGTCCTGTTGGGCTCGTCCGGCGCCGGCAAGTCGAGCCTGGCCAACGCATTGCTCGGTCGTGAACAGATGGCGGCCAATGAGATTCGTGCGGTCGACGGAAAGGGGCGGCACACGACGGCGCACCGCGAGCTGCTGCTCCTGCCGGGAGGCAAGGTACTCATCGACACACCTGGTCTGCGTGGGATCGGGGTACAGGATGTCGCCGAGGCGGCCGGCCGTACGTTCGCCGACATCGAGGAGTTAAGTCGTGAGTGCGCGTTTCGCGATTGCGAACACCGCAGTGAGCCGAGATGTGCCGTGCAGGAGGCGATCCGGGACGGCCGCCTCGACGCCGGCCGTCTGGAACGCTATCGCAAGCTGCTGAGGGAAAGTGAGTGGTCGGCCGCTCGGGGCGACGCCCGACAGGCGAGCAAGCGGAGCAAGCGGGACAAAGCGATCACGCGAGACATTCGCGCGATGTACCGGTTCCGGGACCGGCAGGCCTGACGGGCCCCTTCGTGACGCGCCCTCCGCAAGCTCCGGGCGCTCCTCAGGGAGCAAGGGTGGGTCGCCCTCCGCAAGCTCCGGGCGCTCCTCAGGGAGCAAGGGTTAGATCGTTCCTTCGGTTTTGGGAGCAGGGTGTGTCGCCCTCCGCAAGCTCCGGTCGCTCCTCAGCGAGCGAGGCCGCGCTGGTCGTCGACGGACCCGTCGAGGTTGGCCAGCGCGGCCCGCGCGGCTTCGAGTTCCTGACTGAGTTCGTCGATGCGGCGTTGCGCGGCCGTTCTGGCCGATTCGATGACGGCGTCGACCGCGGCGATCGCGGTCTCGTCATCGAGCTCCCGCATCGCCCGGGCCACCCGGTCGGCGGTGATCTCGACGGGTTTTGCCAGCTTTCTGGTTCCGACCGCAACCGACAGCGTCCACGTGCTCTCCCCTGCCGCGGTGATGGTGACCGTGGTCGGCGCGGTCGGCGCCTTGGCCTTTCGCGACGACCTGGTCGTCGTCGCAGGCGCCGGCGCCGACTCCGCCGCCCTCGGCGGGGCATCCGTCGTAGGACGCGCCTTTCGGGACGGGCGGGCGGAATTCGATTCCTCGACATCTGTTTTCGATGACGACGTCGGTTGTGGCTTCGGGGGCGCCGGTTCCGGTGTGCGTCGACGAACCGCAGCGGTCGCAGTGGTGGCGGCCGCCGGTCGGTTACGTCGCAGTTCGTCGGCTTCGAAGGGCAACTGGTCGTCGACGCCCCTCGGGCTCACCGTCACTGTCGTACCGTCGATCGACACGACTCGCGCCGAGGCGCCGGCCTCCAGGTTCAGCGATGGCATCGCATCGCGCAGATAGACCGTGGCTCGCTTACCGGCCGCGAGTGCCGCGGACAGCGACTCCAGGTCGTCGGGACTCAAGCCGGCCCTCGTCTGTGAACTCACCGCGCCATTGTCGCACATGCGTGCGAATCCGCGTTACCCATCACTGCGTCGCGCCGTCGGCGCTTCACCGTTCGTGCAGTTGAAACCTAGTACTTGCGACCGTTATCGTTTCGTGACCCACAGCATCGTTGTGGCCTCGAACGTCGCCGGCGGGTCTCGGGTGAACGTTCGCGGCCCTAATGTTCTCGGGGACGGTAACGGGTCTTCGGAGGGACAACTTGTGACAGAGGCCAGCACCCCGACACGCACATCGTCGGTCAAGGCACGCGAGACCCCGATCGCCGATCACGCGTATGCAGGCGTCACGATCGCGGCGCTGCTGTGCGCGACCTCGGCAGCGACATTCCTGACGCTCTTCCCCTGAACCTGCCGTCCCTCAGACTTCGAGTGGAAAGCATCACAAGTGCTCATTGCCGGTGTGTCACCTGCGTCGACTTCGGTCCGCAGGTGGCACACACCACTTGACGATCGCATATCGGCGCCAGGAGGCCCGTCTTCAGCCCGCTGTCACCCGGGTGAGCTGTTCAGACACCGCCCACAGACGCGATGCCGCTTCGTGATCACGGAACGGTTGCCAGGGTTGCCGTAATCCGGGTGGCCCGCCGGCGTCACCGGGCCACTGTGGTCCGAAGAACGCATCACCGGGCGTCTCCGGCTGCGTCGCCGCCATCAGGGCTGGGAGGGCAGCGGTTTCGACGGTGCCCACACCGACACCGTGCCGCGATATCCACTCGATCACGCGCCGGCCGCTCGTCGGGGCGGTCCTGCCGACCTCAGGACGAGCGGCGAGAAGGCTGGTCGGGGCGACTCCCGGATGTGAGATCACGCTCGTCACATCCCAACCGGCAGCGCGGCTTCGGCGTCCGAGTTCGAGTCCGAACAGCGCGCACGCGATCTTGGACTGGCGGTAGGCCTTCATTGCGTCGTAGTGGCGCTCCCAGTTCAGATCATCCCAATTGATCGAGCCTCGTTTTGCCGCGATGCTCGTCTGCGAGACCACCCGTGCCTTCCCGGACTGGAGCAGCGGAAGCACCGCGACGGTCAGGGCGAAGTGTCCTAGGTGGTTGGTGCCGAACTGGACCTCGAATCCATCGCCTGTGGTCAGGCGTTTCGGCGGAGTCATGATCCCGGCGTTGTTGATCAGGATGTCGATCGGTGTGCCGTCCGCCCGGAGCCTGCCGGCAAGCGCCTCGACCGATGCCATCGATGACAGGTCGACGTCCTCCATCGTGAGTGTGGCGGCGGGGTGACGATCACGAATGCGCTCGACCGCCCTCGCCCCCTTGTTCGGATCACGCACCGGCACGACCACTTCCGCACCGGCGCCGGCGAGCGCATTCGCGATCTCCCACCCGATGCCGTCACTCGCGCCGGTCACGACCGCTCGACGGCCCGTGAGATCGGGGATGGACAGGCTGTATCTGCTGTTTCGTGTCATGCGGAGCTCCTGACGGACTCGGAATGTTTCTCGCTTCCAGTCTTGTGTCGGTCCGCACCGTTATCCACGGCCTGTCGATCCGTGGCTCCGCGGTTCCGGGCGCGCAAGAATGGCCGAAGGATCGATCGACCCGGTCTCGCTGACTTCCTTCGGGTGAGGCGTGCCGCCCTTCAGCCCGAGGACGTCGGACTGCCTCGCGGGCAGCGCCGTCGCACAGGTGGACTCCGTCGCGAAGAGGTGGCTGCCCTGTGTCACATGTCCGCCGACTACTACTCACGACTCGAACGCGAGCGCGGCCCGCAGCCGTCGCCACAAATGGTGGCCGCCATCGCACAGGGCCTCCACCTCTCCGTCGAGGAGCGAGACCACCTGTTCCACCTCGCCGGCCACCGGCCGCCCATGCGCGGACCCGACCGCGAGCACATCTCCCCGGGCATGATGCGGATCTTCGACCGGCTCGCCGACACCCCGGCCGAGATCGTCACCGAACTCGGCGAGACGTTGCGCCAGAACCGACTCGGGGTGGCACTGGTCGGCGACCTCATGCGGTTCGACGGGCCGGCGCGGAGCATCGGCTATCGGTGGTTCACCGATCCGCGGGCTCGCCAATTGCATCCGTCCGACGACCACGACTTTTACTCACGTATGTACGTATCCGGACTACGAGGAGTGGCTGCGCTACGAGGCCCGCAGTCGTATGCGGCGTCGCTCGCGGAACGGCTTACAGGCGAGAGCGAGGAGTTCCGCGAGATCTGGGCACGGCACGAAGTGGGTGTAGCTCCTCGCGAGATCAAGAGGTACGTGCACCCCGACGTGGGATTGCTCGAACTGAGTTGCCAGATCTTGGTCGACCCGCGGTGTTCGCATTCGCTGCTCGTCTACACCGCGACCCCGGGCAGTGCGAGTGCCGAGAAGCTCCGGTTGCTGTCCGTCGTCGCGGCACCCACGGCGACCTGACACCCGGCAAGCGAAGCCGAGTCACTCGGAGGGCGGCCGCTCAGAACCCCCCGAAGTCGCCACCGCCGAAGTCGCCTCCCCCGCCGAAGTCGCCGCCACCGAAATCTCCCCCGCCGAAGTCGCCGGAGTCACCACCGCCGAAGTCGCCGGAGTCACCGTCTTCCAAGGCGCCACCGTCGGAACCGTCGCCGGCGCCACTCTCGAAGGACTGCGCGTCATAGGGGACGCCCGCCATGCCGGAGAACATCGCCGAGAACAGGAACATCGATCCGAGTCCCCAGGCGCCGGCGACCAGAGCCGGTTTCCACCACGGCTCGGAGTACCAGCCGGCGGGTACCGGCCTGCCGGCGACGCGGCCACCGGGATAGTAGTTGGGCGTCTGCTCCGACGGGTTGGGCGATGCCGCGACCTTTCGTCCCTCGAACTCCACGGTCCGGTCCTCGGTGACCGCACCGGCACTCTTCTGCCCGTCGAGCTCGGGGATCGCCGGACCGGGGTCGAGATCCATGGCGGCCCGAGCCGCACGGATGTAGTAGAGCCCCTCGATCGCAGTCTGTTTGGCCAGCCGCGCCTGCACCGGCGAATTGGCCTGCTCGATCTGAGACCCCGCCGCGGTGTATCGCTCCCCCGCGTCGGCCAGCGCCTGTTTCGATGCCGGGCCGTCGCCGACCAGCATGAACACCTGGCCGCCCAGACGTTCGATCACCTGTCGTGCGTCGGCTTTCGCGTCCTCAAGGGTGCGGGCCGTGTTGGCGCCGGAACGCTGTTGGGCGAACACCACCACCCCGACGACGATCACGACGATGACGGCGATCAGGATCAGTGCTTCCATGCTTCCCTCCGGTTTCGCGAGTCCGCAGCCCGGTGGCGGTGACGTCAGGCCGACAAAACGGACACCACTGAGCGTACCGATGCCCGCCGACCCGATGCGTGTCGACAGATGGCGAGCACCTCCGGCCTCGTCCATTCTCCGCGAGGCCGGCGGTGGTCGCGGAGTTTCTGCGGTGCCGCACGCGCAGCCGCCGACCGTCATCGGTCACCCTGGGTGGGTGACCGGTCGACACGCGGTACGAATTCAACCTTCGCAGAACTCCCACCTTGTGGCCGAGCTCCGCTGGGAGTGGGCGTACGAAGACGATCGCTCCGTCGGGCCGTGGCTTGGCGATACCGCCTTCGCCGCCGCGGTTGCGAGTTGGTTGGACGATGAGCGACGAACGCTCTGGACCGCGGGCACGGACGACATGACCGTGGGAATGGTGTGCTTGACCGAACACGCCCGGATGCCGAGTCCCCGGCAGGGCGCCGGCGGCCGATGGGGCTATCTCGGTCATCTGTACGTCCGCCCGGCATTCCGCGGTTCCGGGATCGGACGTGAACTGGTCCGGCATACCGTCGCGACCGCGGACGGCCGTGGATACGCGAAGGTGGTGCTCAACCCGACCGAAGCATCGACAGACCTGTACAAACAATGCGGTTTCACAGCCGAGAACGACCTCATGGTCCGCCGCCCGTGATCGACTACCGCGGCGCGTGACCGGCCGCCGCGAGCCGCGAACTCTACGATGGCGGCGTGTTCTTCTTGTTCGGATATGGCCGTAGGCAGAAGCATCTCGGTGCGGGTCAGACCCGCACCTGTCCCCGCTGCCACAACACCACCCAGTGGGCGCGGATGCGTGAATACAGCCAGTTCAGCGTGTTCTTCATCCCGATCGCCCGGTGGAACCGGCGCAACTTCGAGGCCTGCGGCATCTGCGGCGCGGCGCTGGCGGCCTGATCGCCGTCCGGGGCGAGTGGGGTGGACACTCCTCCCTCGCCCCTTCTGCGCAGCCGGTTTGCCGGTCCGGAAACTGGTTACCCTCGAGGGGTGTCCGTCTCTCCCGATACTCCCGCCCGCACGAGCGCCGCGATCACCGGCTTCGAGCGCACCTTCGTCGACGAGCTGACGCCTTTCACCGTGCCGTGGCAGGGTGCCGAGACGCCTGACCCCCGACTGCTCGTCGTCAACGAGTCACTCGCCGACGACCTGGGCCTCGACATCGCGGCACTGACATCCGACGACGGTGTCGCACTTCTGTCGGGTGCGGCCGCGCCCGCCGATGCCGTCCCTGTCGCCACCGCCTACTCCGGGCATCAATTCGGCGGGTACACACCGCTTCTCGGCGACGGCCGGGCGTTGCTGCTCGGGGAGCTGATCGACCGCGGCGGTCGACGAGTCGATCTACAGCTCAAGGGTTCCGGGCGTACTCCGTTCTCCCGAGGTGGCGACGGATTCGCGGTGGTCGGGCCGATGCTGCGCGAGTATGTGATCAGCGAGGCCATGCACGCCCTGGGGATCCCGACCACGCGTTCGCTGTCGGTCGTGGCCACGGGGCGAGACATTCAGCGCACCGGGGCCGAGCCCGGCGCGGTGTTGGCGCGGATCGCCGCCAGCCATCTCCGTGTCGGCACCTTCGAGTACGCAATCCGGAACACCGACCTGACGCAACAACTCGCCGACTACGCGATCAGCCGTCACTACCCGGAGCTCGCGAAAGCGTCGGAGGCCGGCGACGGCAACCGGTATCTCGCGTTCTTCGAAGCCGTACTCGAACGTCAGGCCGCCCTGGTGGCCCAGTGGATGCTGGTGGGGTTCGTGCACGGCGTGATGAACACCGACAACACGACGATCTCGGGTGAGAC
Organism: Gordonia sp. ALPHA1B1; assembly: GCF_005502615.1. Classification (NCBI taxonomy): domain Bacteria; kingdom Bacillati; phylum Actinomycetota; class Actinomycetes; order Mycobacteriales; family Gordoniaceae; genus Gordonia; species Gordonia sp. ALPHA1B1. The sequence continues at coordinate 150,561 of NZ_SCOC01000009.1, forward strand.
CATCGACTACGGGCCGTGCGCGTTCCTCGACGCCTTCGACCCGTCGGCGGTGTTCAGCTCGATCGATCACGCGGGCCGATACGCCTACGGGAATCAGCCCGCCGTCCTGAAGTGGAATCTGGCGCGGTTCGCCGAAACCCTGCTCAGGCTCATGGCCCCGACACCCGATGAGGCGATCGCTGCGGCGTCGGACGTGCTCGCCACCTACGAGGCGCGGTACGAACACCATTTCGCCACCGGCATGGCGTCGAAAATCGGTCTGACAGAAGCGCTTTCCGAACCCGAACTGGTCGCCGACCTGTTGACCCTGATGCGTGATCATCGCGCGGACTGGACAGGCACCTTCCGGGCGCTGGCCGACGAACTCCGCGGAGATCAGGTCCCGATCATCAGCCTCATGCCGCGCGAGCAGATCGGTCCGTGGCTGAAACGATGGCGCCGTGAACTCGCCCGTCTCGGTCGTGAGCCCGGTGCGGTCGCCGAGGCGATGGATACCGTGAACCCGGTGTACATCCCGCGCAACCATCAGGTCGACGCCGCTTTGCGCGCCGCGACCGACGGCGATCTGGAACCGTTCACGCGGCTGATGGATCCCGTCACGCATCCGTTCGAACGCCGCACCGAATGGGCTCACTTCGCGGCGCCGGCCCCGCAGGCGTTCAGCGACAGCTTCCAGACCTTCTGCGGCACCTGAGCGAGACGACGTCGGTGGGCCCACGGTGACCTCGAGGCAGGATGACGAGTCGCGGGATGTGCTGCTCGCAGAACGGGAACGGACCGCCGCGCTGATCGAATCGTTGTCGTCCCGGCTGGCCGCGGTGCTCGAGGCGACCAGCGACGCGGCGGCCGACGACGAGCACGACCCGGAAGGTTCGACTCTCGCGGTGGAACGCGGCCATCTGGTTGCGCAGCTGGAACGGTCGCGAGTCCGGCTCGACGAGATCGGTGCCGCCCTGGACCGGGTCGGCGCGGGTGCCTACGGCCGGTGCGAGGACTGTGGCGAACCCATCGGTGCCGAGCGCCTCGAAGTCCTGCCGGCCACCCGGCAGTGTGTGCGGTGCGCCGCTCGGAATCAGTCGCGACGATGGTGACCCGGAGTCGCAGCGTTGTCCGGTCCACCCGTACTCCAAAGTGCATCCGGTCCTCTTCCGCCTCCGGCCGTCGTCTCGGCTGATCGACTCTGCCACAGGATGTTTGACGCACCCGCCGACACGCCCGGCACGCCGCGACATCGAACTCCGTGGTCCGTCCCGGCTTCTGATCGGCATTGTCCACCTGTGCCGCGGTTCAGCAGGAATTCGCGTCTGGTTTCCCGCCGACGTATGCGCGTATCGCCATACGCGGGTAGACCGGAAGGCGGGAGAGCACGCAACGACTCGAACCGAGAGGTGTCCGGCATGAAAGCCATCCAGATCGTCAAGCCAGGAAGTCCGCCCGAGCTCCGCGAGGTCGACAAGCCGACACCCGGCCCCGGCCAGGTGTTGTTGAAGGTGACTGCCGCCGGTGCGTGCCACTCCGACGATTTCGTGCTCAACATGCCCGCCGAGGGTTTTCCCTATCCGTTACCCATGACGCTCGGGCACGAGGGAGCCGGTGTGGTCGCCGAGATCGGCAGCGGTGTGACGTCGCTGACCGAGGGAACCGCGGTGGCGGTCTACGGCCCCTGGGGTTGCGGGACCTGTCACTTCTGCTCGCGTGGGTTCGAGAACTACTGCAGTCGTGCGGCCGAACTCGGCATCACTCCCCCCGGGCTCGGCAACGAAGGTGCGATGGCCGACTACATGATCGTCGACGACGCCCGGCACCTCGTTCCGCTCGGCGACCTCGACCCGATCGCAGCGGTACCGCTCACCGACGCGGGGCTCACGCCGTATCACGCGATCAAACCGTCGCTGCCGAAGCTCGTCGGCGGCACCACGGCCGTCGTCATCGGTGCGGGCGGATTGGGGCACATCGGGATTCAGCTGTTACGGCATCTGACCCCGGCGCGCATCATCGCCCTCGACCTCAGCGAGGACAAGCTCGCGTTCGCACGCGAGGTGGGTGCCCATGAGACCGTTCTCAGCGATGCCGACGCCGTGGCGAATGTCCGGAAGATCACCGAAAACGTCGGCGCCACCGCGGTATTCGACTTCGTCGGCTTGCAGCCGACCATCGACACCGCGATGGGAATCGTCGGCACATTGGGCGACGTCGTGATCGTCGGCATCGGTGACGGTGTCGCCGCTGCGACGGTCGGCTTTTTCACCCAGCCCTACGAGGTGTCGGTTCGGGCGCCGTACTGGGGTGCGCGGCACGAACTGATCGAGGTCCTCGACCTCGCGCGCGACGGTGTCCTGGAGGTCGCCGTCGAGAAGTTCTCCCTCGACGACGGGCTCGAGGCCTACCGTCGGTTGGCCTCGAACGAACTGCGTGGCCGGGCGGTCGTCGTCCCCGACTGACCTCGGAGCTGTACCCGGGCTGTCATGCGGAGTCCCCGTTGCGGCACCGCGGCGCCGCAACCTACGGTACCGTAACTTGGGTGAAGGTCGAGCTGTCCGAGGCACAGGCGGTATACGAGCACTACCTGACCCATCAGCAGGACCGGGCCCGGGCGCGCATGATGTACGCGGTGCTGGCTGCCAGCATCCGACCGGTCGTGCGCTTTCGTTCGCGGGAGGCGATCGTCCGCACCGTGCGCAGCGGGGCGCCGCTGCTCATCGCGGCCAACCACGTCTCCGAACGGGACCCACTGGTACTGGCAGCGGCGGGCTTCCGGTCACCGCTGCGGCGCCGGATAGGCAGCCTGCGTGTCCTCGCGAAGGACGAGCTGTTCCAAGACGCGGAGCAGCGGAAGAAGATCGACACCCTGGGCGGGATCCCGGTGTTTCGCAGCAAGGACCACGGAGTGCGAGCTGCGGCCGACGCCGGGCGTCAGATGATCGCCGTCTGCGTCGAACGAATGGCACGCGGGGACAGCATCGCGGTGTTTCCTGAGGGGACCTGCAACGAGGGCGACCCGACGGAGGTTCAGCGGCTCGGCACCGGGATCGGCCACATCGCCCATCGAGCCCTGCGAGACGGTGTCGGACTGTGGTTGGTCTCCGCCGGGATCGCCTACCCGGCCGGTGGTGGCCGGCCCGTTGTCGCTCTGGGTGAACCGGTGGACCTCGGCGCCCGTCGAGACGACACACCCGCCGCCGTGACCCGCTGGATCCAGCGAGATCTGCAGGGGGCGGTCGACGACGCCTGCGGCCACGTGCGCTGACCCCACAGGTGACGGGTGCGCCGACGTCGGCCGGGTTTGGCTTGCGTGTTCGCCGGTTAAGCGCAGGGGATGAAACGAGATGACGCCGCTGAACGAGCGGACAAGGATCCGGCCTCAGCTGAACCGGACGTTCGCGACGACCCCGAATCGGCCGACCCCGATGATCCGCGCAAGCCGGACTCCCCCACTGACCTGACCAAGCCGTCCCTCCTCTTCGTGCTGAAGAAGACCGCGCGGGAGTTCTCGCGCGATCAGTGCACCGATCTGGCAGCGGCGCTCACCTATTACTCCGTGCTCTCGCTGTTCCCGGCGCTGCTCGCGCTGGTCTCGCTGCTCGGTGTGTTCGGCCAGGGCGAGAAGACGACCGACGCCGTCCTGCAGATGGTCGACGACCTCGGACCGTCGTCGGCCGTGGACACGTTGCGGGGCCCCGTCGAACAACTCGTGGCCGCCCCCAGCGCCGGTTTCGCCCTCGTACTCGGTCTGCTCGGCGCGCTCTGGTCCGCGTCGGGTTACGTGGGGGCGTTCGGACGCGCGATGAACCGGATGTACGAGATCGACGAAGGCCGTCCCATCTGGAAGCTGCGGCCGATCATGCTGCTCGTGACCCTCGTAGCACTCGTGCTCGCCGCTGCCGTGGCACTGATGCTGGCCGTCAGCGGACCGATCGCGAAATCGATCGGAGACGCCATCGGTTTCGGCGAGACCGCGCTGACCGTCTGGAACATCGTTCGATGGCCCATCCTCCTGCTGTTCGTGATCCTGATCGTCGCCATCTTGTACTGGGCGACCCCGAACGTGCAGCAGCCGAAGTTCCGGTGGATCAGCGCCGGTGCGGTGCTGGCCATCGTCACCTGGATCGTCGCGTCGGCGGCATTTGCGCTGTACGTCTCGAACTTCGGCAGCTACAACAAGACCTACGGCGCACTCGCGGGAGTCATCGTCTTCCTGCTGTGGCTGTGGCTGACGAACCTCGCGCTGCTGTTCGGGGCCGAGTTCGACTCCGAACTCGAACGTGGCCGACAGCTACAGGCGGGGATGCCGGCCGAAGAGCACCTGCAACTGCCGCCTCGGGACACCACGGCGTCGGACAAGAACGACGAGAAGGACCAGAAGTACATCGAACAGGCTCGGGCCCTTCGTAACTCGCAGGGGAAGTGAGCGACCGGCCGGCACCCCGTAACGTCAGTGGAACCGGCGGGGCACCAGCTCGGTCGAACGGCGGAAGGAACGTGGCGCGATGAGCCGCAATCAAGTGACCGGCGCGGTCGACCGCGCCACCGACAGCCCTTGGTTCGAACGCTTGGCGCGTGCCGGCCACGCCGTCAGCGGCCTGCTCCATCTGCTGATCGCCTACATCATCCTGCGCCTCGCCTTCGGTGGGGGCGGGAACGCCGACCAGTCGGGTGCGTTGGGGATCTTCGCCGACTCGTCCGGCGGCCGCGTCGTCCTGTGGGTGGCCGCGGTCGCGTTCGCAGCACTGGCGCTGTGGCGACTCGCCGAGGCCGTCGTCGGACCCCACGCCACCGAACCGGGCGAGGACAGTGATGGCGCCGAGCAGTGGTTCGATCGCGGAAAAGCGTTGTCGCTCGCCGTGGTCTACGTCGGGTTCGCCTGGTCGGCAATACGTTTCGCGACCGGCCAAGGGAAGTCGAGTGGTCAGGAGAACGCCGGACTGACAGCGCGACTCCTGCAGTCCGGTGGCGGGAAGTTCGTCCTCGTCGCGGCCGGCCTGATCATCATCGGCGTCGGCGTCTACCACGTCTACAAGGGAGCCAGCCGGTCGTTCCTCGACGATCTCAAGATCTCCGACGACAAGGCGGCGACAATCGCGGGCGTGATCGGTTACTGCGGCAAGGGTGTCGTTCTGGCCGGCACCGGCATCCTGGTCATCGTGGCTGTTGCGACTGCCGATCCGTCGAAGGCCACGGGGATCGACGGCGCGGTCAAGACACTGGCCGGCCTGCCCGCCGGGCAGGTGCTGATGATCCTGGCCGCGGTGGGTATCGCGGCCTACGGCGTCTACTGCTACTGGCTGGTGCGGTTCGCGCGGATGTGACTCAGCCGCCGTCCGGCGAGTCGTCACCGCTACCCGACCGTCGACCGCACCCGCTCCCCCGCCCGCGCGAATCGGACGTTGTCGTCGGCGACGTCACCACGGAACAATTTGCGGTCGGCGTAGTAGCTCATCGACATCACCCAGGGCTCCTCAGCTCCCTGCTTGGGCAGGGTGTCGAGGGCTCGTTGGACGTAGCCGGCCCCGAAGTCGAGCAGTGGCCGAGTCGGCATATCGGGGTCCGCGACCGCCCACACACTGTCGTATCCGTGAGAATCCATGTGCGCCAGAAGTTTGCAGAAGTATTCGCACAACAGTCCGATCTTGAGGGTCCACGACGCATTGGTGTAACCGATCGCCAGCGCGAAGTTCGGCACACCGGACAGCATCATCCCGCGGTAGACGACGGTGTCGGGAAGGGACACCGGTTCACCGTCGACGCTCAGCTCGATGCCGCCGATGATCTTGATGTTGAGCCCGGTCGCGGTGACGACGATGTCGGCCTCGAGTTCCTCCCCGCCCACTGTCCGGATGCCGTTCTCGGTGAAGGTGTCGACCCGGTCGGTGACGATCGAGGCCTTCCCGGAGCGGATGGCCCGGAACAGGTCGGCGTCGGGCACCACACACAGCCGCTGGTCCCAGGGGTTGTACGGGGGATTGAAATGCGTGTCCACCGGATAGTCCTCGGGCAGCTGAGATTCGTTGATCTTGCGGATCAGCCGACGAGCGACCGATGGGAATCGCTGGCACAGTTCGAAGAGCAACCGCTGCTGCGCGACGTTCTTGTGTCGGGTCAATGCGTATCCGCGTTCGGTGCCGAACACTTTCTTGAGGGTGTTGGCGATGGCGTCCTCGCGGGGCAGCGGGAGGATGTAGGTCGGTGTGCGCTGGAGCATGGTCACGTGCGCGGCCTGTTCCGCCATCGCGGGAAGCAGTGTGACCGCCGTTGCGCCGCTGCCGATGACCACGACCCGCTTGCCCGTGTAATCGAGGTCCTCGGGCCAGTGCTGCGGATGCACGATCTCGCCACGGAAGGTCTTGGTGCCGGCGAACTCCGGCGCGAACCCCGCGTCGTAGTCGTAGTAGCCCGAGCCACAGAAGATCCATCGCGCACTGATCTGGCTTCGCGTTCCGGTGTCGGTGCGTTCGACGTCGACCGTCCATCGCGCGGTGTCCGACGACCACGCGGCCGCCACCACCCGATGCCCATACCGGACCAGCGGAGCGAGATCGTTCTCGTCGATCGTCTCGTGGAGGTAATCGAGGATTCGCGGGGCGTCGGCGATCGCCTGTCGATCGGTCCAGGGCTTGAAGTCGTACCCGAAGGTGTGCAGGTCCGAGTCGGACCGAATCCCCGGGTAGCGGAACAGGTCCCACGTACCGCCGGCGGTATTCCGGGCCTCGAGAATCGCGATCGACTTGCCAGGGTGTTCGGTTCGCACCCAGCGGGCCGCACCGATGCCGGAGATCCCGGCACCGACGATGAGGACATCGACTTCGTCTGGGATCGTTGTCACCCGGCACTCCTTCGGTCGGTCTGTCGGTGATCGGCATCCAGGATGCCTCGCCGGTCGTTGTCGGCGCCAGACCGGGTGGCGACACTACCCGTCGACGCGTCGCGCGGTGCGTTCGGTTGTCGGTCGCGCAGCTGCTGCGTCGTTCGCGACCGCTGCACCGAGCAGTTGTCCACCGCTGGTCAGCAACGCTCGACGCCACGGCGCCACGCCCTCGATCTCGATCTGGATGGACATCGACAACACGGTACGGATGAGGACGATGAGCCCGAGGATGAGCGCATCCTCGATCGACGGTTTGGACGTGATGGTGCGGATGAGATCCGCCGCGACCAGGACTTCCAGCCCCAGGAGAATGGCTGCTCCGAGTGTGTTGCGCAGTACCGAGAAGGCAGTGTTGCCACCCTCTCCCCGACGGAGCGAACGTGCGCCCAGCACGCACGCAATGATCGCTCCCACGATCATTGCGAAGGCTCCAACTGCCTCGAACCCGACCGCTACCGCTGTGAAGAGTTCCTCACCGCTCATGCGGTGGAGAGTACGGGACCGGGGCGCAGCCGGTGTCCCGTGTAGTCAGTCGTTGTCGGACTGCCGTCCGGGTAGGAACTGGCGGATTCCCTGTCTGGCTGCGTTCTTGGCGACGGCCCATGCATCGTCATCACCCTTGACCAGCGCCTCGCCGAGGGCGAGGACCTGCTCGCGGGTCGCGTGCGGCGGGACGGGAGGCACCGTCGGGTCGCAACGCACGTCGAGCAACGCCGGTCGATCGGCGGCCAGGGCGGTGTCCCATGCGGTACCGAGACCATCCGGGTCGTCGACGTTGATCCCGACGAGTCCGATACCCCGCGCGAAGGCCGCGTAGTCGACGTCGGGGAGTTCCTGTGAGGCAGCGAATTTCGGCGATCCTGACATCGCGCGCTGTTCCCACGTGACCTGGTTCAGGTCGTTGTTGTGCAACACCACGACGACGAGCCGCGGATCCGTCCACTGCTGCCAGTAGTGCGCCACGGTGATCATCTCGGCCAGGCCGTTCATCTGCATCGCACCGTCGCCCTCGAAGGCCACCGCGGGCCGGTCGGGGTGCGCCCACTTGGCGCCGATGGCATAGGGCACCGCCGGCCCCATCGTGGCCAGCGTCCCGGACAGCGACCCCCTCATCTCGGCGCGGAAGACGATGTGCCGTGCGTACCAGTTGGCGGCACTGCCCGAATCCGCGGTGATGATGCAATTCGACGGGGCGCGTGGCGAGAACTCGTGAAAGATGCGCATCGGATTGACCGGATCCGCGTCGGTCATCGCCTGGCCGGCCGCATTCGTCCACCAGCGCTCGACGTCGGCTTCGACCTTGTCGCGCCACGAGCGGTCGGTCTTGGGTTCGAGCAGCGGGATGAGAGCTTGCAGCGTGGCGCGTGCGTCGCCGACGACATTGAGCTCATTCGGGTAGCGCATGCCGATCATCTCGGGTGAATGGTCGATCTGCACTCCCCTGGCCTGTCCGAACGACGGAAGGAACTGCGAGTACGGGAAATTCGATCCGACGGTCAGCAGGGTGTCGCAGCCCGACATCAATCGATGGCTGGCCGTCGTGCCGAGCAGGCCGATGGATCCCGTGACCCACGGCAGCGTGTCGGGGAGGACATCTCGCCCGAGAAGGGCTTTCGCGCAACCGGCGCCGAGGATGTCGGCAACCGTGATGAGCTCAGGCGCACATCCCCGTGCGCCCTGGCCGACCAGCATCGCGACCCGCTCCCCGGAGTTGAGGATCTCGGCGGCACGCGAGACCGCGTCCGGGTCCGGCGCGGAAGTCGCCGAGGTGACCCCGAGGCTGGACGGGACCTGCTTGAAGGCCTGCCGTGGTGGCTCGTAGGTCAGGTCGAGAACATCCGAGGGAAAGATCAGGGCCGTCGGCGCGCGTTCGGCGAGCGCGATCCGGATCGCCCGGTCGATGAGATTCGGAAGCTGTTCGGGCACCATGCACACCTGCACGAAGTCGCTGCAGACGTCCTTGTACAGCGCCAACATGTCGATTTCCTGCTGATACGCACCACCCATCGCGGATCGCTCGGTCTGCCCGACCAGCGCGACGACCGGTACGTGGTCGAGTTTGGCGTCGTAGAGCCCGTTGAGGAGGTGGATGCCGCCGGGATCACTGGTCGCGGCACATACACCGACCTCACCGGAGAATTTCGCGTACCCGACGGCTTGGAACGCGCTCATCTCCTCGTGGCGCGATTGGACGAACTGCGGATCGTTCTCCGCGCGAACCCAGGCCGACAGCAGGCCGTTGATGCCGTCGCCGGGGTAGCCGAAAACCTGCCGGACACCCCACTCCCGAAGGCGTTGCAGCACGATGTCGGCGACGGTCTCGGACATGGGTTCTCCTCGGGACGACATCCCGGACGGTGACGGTGACCGCCGGGCTGTCGCTCGACTACCCGGGGAGAAGCTCGCTGACACCCGACGGGCTGGGCCGACCGAGCACTCGCCCGTGGGTCACCTCGATCCGTGCCACACGGCGTCGAACGGTGCGTTCGAGGCGAGACGGCCGACGATGCCGTCGTGGGTGAACTGCTTGGCGGTGCGGATCGCGTCGAGGACCCCTGCGCCCTTGGTGAGTTCGGCGGTGGTGGCGGCCGCGAACACGCAGCCGGCTCCGGAGACCCGCTCGTCGCCCACCTTCGGGGCACGCAGGACGGTGACCTCGGAGCCGTCGAAGACGACGTCGATCGCCTCCTCGCCGGGGAGTCCGACCCCGCCCTTCACGACGACGACCTTCGGCCCGAGATCATGGATTCGCCGCGCCGCCTCGGCGAGGTCGTCTGTGCACGTCAGTTCGTCCATGCCGGCCAAGGTCGCGGCCTCGAACAGATTGGGGGTCACCACGGTGGCGAGTGGCAAGATCTCGGAGCGGAGGGCGTTGTCGGTGTCGAGTGCGGCGCCGGGTTCCTGACCCTTGCAGATCAGCACCGGATCGACGACGACGTCGCGCCACTGTCGGGAGCCGAGCGCCTGCGCGACGGTGGAGATGGTGGCCGGGGTGCCCAGCATGCCGATCTTCACGACCTCGGGTTCGTGCGCGGCGGTGGCCACCTCGATCTGATCGGCGATCACCCCGGAGTCGATCGGTACGAACCGATGGGACCACTCGTTGTTCGGGTCGAAGGACACGATGCAGGTGATGGTCCCGACACCGTAGGTACCCAGCTGCGCGAAGGTGCGCAGGTCGGCCTGGATGCCCGCTCCCCCGCTGGCCTCCGAACCGGCGATCACATAAGACACCACTGACATCGACGATCTCCTCCCGCGGCCTGTCCTGGATTCGGGTTCCTTTTCTACACCCCCGCGCGTGACACCAGTCTGCGCCCATTGCGCCGTCGCCGCGGTTGGTACGGCACCCGTGGGGGTATCCGAGCGCGCATGAGTCCAGACACCATGCGCAATGGTCTACCGCGGCCCCTACAAAGTCCGCGTGGAGTCCAAGCCCGTCCCCGCCATCGAACATCCCAACGACGCCATCGTGCGGGTGACGCACGCCGCCATCTGTGGGTCGGATCTGCACCTGTACCACGGCATGATGCCCGACACCCGGCCCGGCATGACCTTCGGACACGAGTTCATCGGCGTGGTCGAGGCAGTCGGGGGCTCGGTCCAGAACCTGCGCGTCGGCGACCGCGTGATGGTGCCCTTCAACGTCTACTGCGGAACGTGCTACTTCTGCGCGCGCGGCCTCTATTCCAACTGCCACAACGTCAATCCGAACGCCACCGCCGTCGGCGGGATCTACGGCTATTCGCACACCTGCGGTGGATACGACGGCGGCCAGGCCGAATTCGTGCGGGTCCCGTTCGCCGACGTCGGCCCCGCTGTCATTCCCGACTGGATGGACCCCGAGGACGCACTCCTACTGACCGACGCCCTCGCGACCGGCTACTTCGGAGCCCAGCTCGCCGACATCCGTCAGGGCGAGACCGTCATCGTGTTCGGTGCCGGACCGGTCGGTCTGTACGCCGCGCGGTCGGCCTGGTTCATGGGTGCCGGACGGGTCATCGTCATCGACCATCTGCAGTATCGCCTGGACAAGGCGGCTCAGTTCGCTCACGCCGAGACCTACAACTTCGCCGAATACGACGACATCATCGTCCATCTCAAGAACATCACCGACAACATCGGTGCGGATCGGGTGATCGACGCCGTCGGCGCCGAGGCCGACGGCAATTTCCTCCAGCACGTGACCGCGTCCAAGTTCAAGTTGCAGGGCGGGTCACCGATCGCCCTCAACTGGGCCATCGATGCGGTCCGCAAAGGCGGCACCGTTTCGGTCATGGGGGCGTACGGGCCGATGTTCAGCGCGGTCAAGTTCGGCGACGCCATGAACAAGGGACTCACCCTGAACATGAATCAGTGCCCGGTCAAACGGCAGTGGCCGAGACTGTTCGAACATGTGCGTGACGGGTACTTCAAGCCGAACGACATTGTGACGCACCGTATACCGCTCGAACACATCGCCGAGGGCTATCACATCTTCTCGGCGAAACTCGATGACTGCATCAAGCCCATCGTCGTCGCCGACGCCGCCTGAGGAGGACGCCATGCCCGCTTATCCCGCTGACCGACCCAACGATCCCGACACTTCCGCTCTCGTCGACCGCATACCGGGCTGGGGAGTCGATCTGGACACCGCGAACCGCCCATCGGTGCCCCGTGAACTACCCGTCGAGCCGGCGCCCGGTGTCCACTGGACCGTCCCGGACGACCAGCCCGAACGCTGGCCGCGCGAACGATCGAATGAACACGCTTTTCTCCCACCGGTTTTCGGCACGTCTACCCCCGCCACGCGGGCTCTCCGGAGCGATTCGGAAGTTCGCTTATCGTCGTCCCGTCGTGGCAGCGCCCGAGTCGACACCAACCACACCTGGATCGATCCGCTGATCGTGGGCGGTCCGTGGGTGATCACCGGGGCCCTTGCGGCCGTTGCGGCACGGCGTCTGTTGCGGTTGACTCGACGATCTCGTCGATGACACCGGCTGTGGGACATCGTGACTCCCAGAGCTGACGCGTCGCATGCGGGGGCCGCGCAGTTCGTTCCCGACTCGCACGACCTCACCGTTCTCACGTCGGCGGCGCGGGCCTGCCGCGGCTGTGACCTGTACCGCGAGGCCGACCAGACGGTCTTCGGGAAGGGCTCGCCCGGTTCGACGATCATGTTCGTCGGTGAACAGCCCGGCGATCAGGAGGATCGTGCGGGCGAACCGTTCGTCGGTCCGGCAGGCCGCTTGTTCGACCGCGCACTCGACGCTGCCGACATCGACCGGGAGACCACCTACGTCACCAATGCGGTGAAACACTTCAAGTTCACCCGTGCGGCGGGCCAGAAGAGGCGGATCCACGAGAAGCCGAATCGCGGCGAGGTCATCGCGTGCCGGCCGTGGTTGCTGGCCGAACTCGATGCGATCTCGCCTCGCATCGTCGTGTGTCTGGGTGCCACGTCCGCACAGGCCCTGCTGGGCACCGGCTTCCGGCTCACCCGGCACCTTGGCGAGCGCTTCGATCTCGGCGCCGACGGAGACCTCGGCCCAGACCACTCCGAGTCCGTGGTGGCGACCGTTCACCCCTCGTCGATCCTGCGCGGACCCGCAGATCAACGCGAGCGGGCCTTCGACGCCTTCGTCGCCGACCTCCGCGTCGTCCGGGATCTGGCGAGCGAAGCCGACTCGCAGGCGTCTCACTAGTACCGGCTCGGTGGAGTGGCACCAGCGCCTCCGGGGCGCGCATCAACGGTCGCTCCGCATGACGCCACCCACCAGCGCGTCGACCGCTGCTGACTCCTGCTCGGGTGGCATCGGCCATGTCGCCAGGGCCATGAAGCCACGAATGATCCACTGAGCTTGTGCGATGTCACGCTCGGCGAGTCCCAACAGCGTGATCGCGGCTTCGGTTATGGCCGGGGATGCCAACGCTTCCGGGGCAGTCCTGAAGAACCGTTGTGATGCCAGGAGCTGCTGGATCACTCTGTCACGGCGCACCTCTTGCAGGGCCACAGTGATGGCAGCTACCGAGCGCTCCGCGCCTTGCAAGCGCGCCGTACGCGCGGCGACGGTGGTGGTGATCCGTATCGACGACGCGGCAAGCACTGCGTCGATGATCGCCTTCTTGCCGCCAACATGTCGGTAGACGGTCGCGCGTGAACAGTGCGCACCGCGGGCCAGCTCGTTGATGTCGAAGTTGTCGACACCGTTACGGCGGATCAGTACCGCCGCTGCGGCAATGAGACGGTCTCGAGCCCGGTCGGATCGGTGCTCGTCCAGCAGCCAGTCGTGCGCCATATTCTCATCCTGAGACATTTGGCGGATATGTCGCAACCGATCGATGCAGTTGCCGACAGTGCGATGAGAAGTACACGCGCCGATCTCGACGCGCTGCCGTATCGACCTTCTGAGAAGCGTTGCGCTGCCGGTTTCGCGGCGTGCACCCTTGTGCCGTGCTTGATCTCGATGATCCGTATCCCACACTCGCCAGACTGACCCGGGCAGAACCGGTCAGCCGCATCGCGGACTCATCCTTCTATTTGGTGACGAGCTGGGACGCGATCGCGGAGGCGGTGGCGCGGACCGACGACTTCTCCTCGAATCTCACCGCGACCATGGTGTGGAAAGACGACGGAACCGTCGAGCGACACCCGATCGCCGAGCTCGGGTCCCCGCTCCACGTGCTGGCCACGGCCGACGACCCCGACCACAAACGCCACCGCGCGATGGTCATGCCCTCGCTGGTGGCCAAACGGGTTCGCGATCTGGAACCGTTCATCGACCGCACCGTCCAGCAACTGTGGGACGACGGTGTGGTCGACGGGCAGATCGACTGGGTGAGCCGGGTCGCCCAGCGTCTGCCGATGGCCGTCGTCGCGGAGTTGCTCGGGTTTCCCGCAGTCGACATCGACGACCTCGTTCGGTGGTCGTTCGCAGCGACCATCCTGCTCGACGGGGTGGTCACGACCGCCCAACTCGAGACAGCGAGCGAGGCTGTCGGTGAACTGAGCGCCTACCTGTCGAGCGCGTTCGACAGCTCGCTGCGTCAACCGCGAGAGAACGTGATGGGCGACCTGGCACGGCTGGTCGAGGTCGGCACTCTGGACCGCGACACAGCCGTCATGATCAGTCTTCAACTCGTGGCGGCCGGCGCGGAATCGACAGTGAGCCTGCTGGGTAGCGCGGTCTACCTACTCGGCCGCAACCCGCACATCGTCGACAGGCTACGCGGGGACCGTGAGCTCATCCCGCGGTTCATCGAAGAGGCCCTGCGCCTGGAATCGCCATTTCGCGGCCACTATCGGCACGTCGTCGCGGACACCGAGCTTCATGACGTCGACCTGCCCGCGGGGTCACACCTCTACCTGATGTGGGGAGCGGCCAACCGCGACCCGGACACCTTCGATGATCCCGACGAGGTCGACCTGGACAGCTCCGCGCGGCGTACACACATGGCTTTCGGAAAGGGCCTCCACCTGTGCGTGGGAGCGGCGCTGGCACGGCTCGAAGGCCGGGTGGCCATCGAGTGTCTTCTCGACAGAACGCCACGCGGCTTCACCGTCGACACTGCGAATCCCGCGTGGGAGCACAGTCTTCTCGTGCGACGTCTGCAGAGCTTGTCGATGCGGATCGTCGCGTGACGCTCCCGGCAGAGGCGGCGAAGACACATCTGCTCCAGCGCTATGCACAACTACTCGATACCGGCGAGCTGACGGCCGTCGCTGAACTGTTCGACCGTGCGGACATACTCGTTTCGGGCACGCAGATAGGCACCGGAAGCGACTTCGTCGAGCAACTGTTACGAGACACGGTGATCATCCACGCGGACGGTACGCCCGGCACGCGTCACATCGTGACGCCCCGGTCGTTCGACTTCGAAGGCGACGGTCGCGTGACCGTGCACTCTGACTACACGGTTCTACAACCTGTCCTCCGGCCGGGAGAAGTGGTCATGGTCGGCCGTCATCACGACACGCTTGTTCTCGATGCCGGAGGATGGCACTTCGACAGCCGCGATTACGGTGACATCACCTACGTGGGTGACACTTCGGCGCATTTGCGATCGTGACGCCATACCGGCGCAGTGATCCAGGCTCACGGCGAAGAGCCGGCGAGTCGCTACGGCCCCCGCGAAAGTCCGACGTGCGTCCGGGTCGGTGTCTATAGTCGGCGAGGCGGTGCTCGGCCGTGCGAAACACCGCGTCGCGGCGTGCTGGACCGCAGATCGACGGACTGGAGAACGATGGACCTGCAGGAGATCAGCGACCGGTTCGGCATCGCGGACACGTTGTACCGGTACTCACGTGCGGTCGACACCAAGAACTGGGAACTCTGGCGCTCGGTGTTCACCCCGGAGGCGGTGGTCGACTACTCGTCGACGCCCTACGGTCAGGCGGGCACCCGGGACGAGATCGCCGCGTGGCTGGAGGAGAGTTTCGCGTTCGTGTCGGTGAGTCAGCACTTCATCACCAACATCGAGTACACATTCGACGAAGACCGGGCCGACGTGCGCGCCATGTTCTACAACCCGATGCGTTTCGTCGGCATGCCCGAACTCAGCACCTGCGGCGGCAACTACCACCATTCGATGGTCCGGACCGTGGATGGCTGGAAGAGCGCGGGCCTCCTGGAGGAGTGCCTGTGGTTCGAGAATTCGCCCGTTCCGTCCAGTGACGAATGACGCGCCCGCAGCGGCGGTTCCGGGCACCGAGCGGCCGTCCTGCAGACTTAAACCTGTAGAGGTTTTAACCGGTCGCGCCTCTTGACGATGTCGGTCGAGAGATCTCCGGCGCCCCGTCATCGCCGCCCGCGCCCGACGATGTCCCAGTTCGCCGGCCCCGGACCGGTACTCGACGCCCCTGTCTGCGGGTCCTCGTCCCGTGGTCCGATCAGAGATCGTCGTCACGACTCGCGCTGAACGATCGAGTCGTGTCCGGCGCTGGGTAGTTTGTGCCCACGACCCCATCGGCCTCTGCGCCACATCTCGACAGGATCTGCGATGACCCAGACATCTCGAGCGATTCCGCTCAGCGCTTTCGGACCCGACGCCCGTAGCGTCGACACCCCGGTACTCGACTCCCACATCCACCACATCGAGCACGGTGACGGCGATCCCATCGTCTTTCTCCACGGCAGCCCCACGAGTTCGTACCTGTGGCGTCACGTGTTCACCCGACTGGCCGGGCGCGGGCGGCTCATCGCGGCCGACCTCATCGGATTCGGCGACTCCGGCCGGCCGGACATCGCCTACGAGCTCGACGACAACGTGCGCTACCTCGACGCCTGGTTCGAGGCCCTCGACCTGCGTCGCGTGACCCTCGTCCTCCAAGACTACGGGGCTGCGTTCGGAATCGACTGGGCGGCAAAGCATCCTGATCGCGTGAAAGCGGTTCTGCTCGCCGAGCCGGTGCTTCGCGACATCGCCTCTGCCGATCTGCCGGAACCGTTCGTGCAAGCGCAGCAACTCATCCGGACCCCGGGGGACGGTGAGAAGTTCGTGGTGGACGACAACCTCTTCCTCACTCAGGTCCTCCCCGGCGCGTTTCTCGAGCCTCCGGCCCAGGAAGACCTCGATGTCTATCTCGCGCCCTTCCCCACCGCCGAGGGCCGTGGACACCTCATCCGGTTCCCCCGCAACCTCCCCATCGACGGCGATCCCGCCGGCACCGTGGAGTTTCTCGATCGCAGCGCCGAATGGCTGGGGAACAGCACCGACGTGCCCAAGCTGCTGTTGACCTTCGAGCCGGGATTCCTTCTCACGCCCGAGATCCTGGCCTGGGCGACCACGCACATCGCCGATCTCGAGGTCCGGGCCGCCGGTCCCGGAGTGCACTTCGTCCAGGAAGAACAACCGCAGGCCATCGCCGACGGTGTCGTCGACCTCCTGGCCCGGGCGGGGGATGCTCGGTGACGATCTCCGCAGACCCGACTCTGTCCCCGGTGCGCCCGGGCTCGGCCGAGTTGGACGCCCTGTTGGACCGCATCGCCGCCGGCAGTTTCGAGCGTGAGCGCACCGACACGGCTCCCCACGAACAGGTCCGCTGGCTGAAGGCGGCCAGAGTCGGTGCCTACCGGCTCTCGCCCGCCGACGGGGGCGCCGGCGCCAGTATCCGCGAACTCTTCGATCTCGTCATCCGCCTCAGTCGCGCGGATTCCAACCTCGGCCATTTGCTCCGAGCGCATTTCGGCACCGTCGAGGACATCCTGCGGTGGCCGCAGTCCCCCCGTCGCGAGCTGTGGTTGCGGCGCGTCGCAGCCGGCGAGCTGATCGGCAACGGGAACAACGAACTGAACAACCGGCATGCCGGGGACTTCAACAAGGCGACCACGTTCACGCCCGACGGCGACGGCTATCGGCTCGACGGCGTCAAGTACTACTCGACCGGAACCCTGTACTCCGAGCACACCTTTGTCACCGGGGTCACGCCGGACGGACTACCCGTGCAGGCCCTGGTACCCCTGGGACGGCCAGGGATCACCGTAGAAGACGACTGGGACGGGTTCGGTCAGACCCTGACCGGCACCGGCACAACACGTTTCGACGGGGTCCGGGTGCTCGCCGATGAGGTGACCCTCCCACCCGAGGATCTGACCTCGATCCCGCGCTGGCACCTCGGGCCGTTCTATCAGCACTACCTCAACGCCGTCGTGGCCGGCAACGCTCTCGCAGTCGTCGACGATGCAGTGGATCTTCTCCGGAATCGCAAGCGCAGTTTCACCCACGGGTCCGCGGACCTCCCGCGAGAAGACCCGGTCCTGCTCGAGGTCGTCGGCGAGATCGCGTCCCTGGCACAGGCGACGCGGTCGGTGGTTCTCGACACCGCCGATACGCTGGCGCGTATCCCCGACACCGTCGTCGACGGCCGAACCGACGACACGGTGGTCCACGAGGCAGCGTTGCGTGCCTCCCAGGCACAGGTCATCGTCGACGACCTGGCGCTCCGTGCGGCCACCCTGTTGTTCGACGTGGGCGGCGCGTCCGCGGTCAAGCGGTCGGCCAACCTCGATCGGCACTGGCGCAACATCCGAACGGTTGTGTCGCACAACCCTACTCGGTTCAAGAACCGTGCCATCGGCGATCTGCTGGTCAACGGTGCGACGCTGCCCGACAACACCTATTTCTGACCCCGCTCACCCCTTCGGTAAGGAACACCGCGTCACCCATGGTTGATCGTCGCCAACTCCATCTGAACCTGTTCATCCTGTCCTCGGGACACCACGAGGCGGCGTGGCGGCACCCGAACTCGACGCCTGAGCGAATGTTCGACCCGGCTTTCTACACGGAACTGGCTCGGGCCGCCGAGGCGGCAGCTCTGGACGCGGTGTTCCTTGCCGACATCCCGAAGCTCGATGCGAACATCGAGTTCAACGCCGCAGGACGGCTCGATCCGTTGCTGACGCTGGCGACGATCGCCGGTGCGACCGACCGGATCGGTCTCGTCGCCACCGCCTCGACCACGTACTCATACGCATGGCATCTGGCCCGGGCTCTGTCGAGCCTGGACCATCTGTCTCGCGGGCGCGCGGCGTGGAACATCGTGACCACCGATTCTCCCGACGCCGCACGCAATTTCGGGTTGCCGGGCAACCCCGATGCCGCGCTGCGTTACGAACGAGCGGAGGCGTTCGTCCAAGCGGTGCTCGCGCTGTGGGATTCGTGGGATGACGACGCGATCCGCCTGGACCGGGATGCCGGACAATACGTCGATCCCAGCCGGATCACCGCACCCGGCATCAGCGGCCTCCACGTCAACGTGGCAGGGGCGCTGACCACTCCGCGTCCGCCCCAGGGTCATCCCGTACTGGTACAAGCCGGCTCCTCCAACCACGGCCGGGACTTCGCGGCTCGCCACGCCGAGGCGATCTTCACCGCCCAACAACGCATCGACGATGCCCGGTCTTTCTACGCCGACGTGAAGAGCAAGGCGACCGCGTTGGGTCGCGACCCCGAGCACATCAAGATCCTCCCCGGCCTCAGCCCGTTCATCGGTGGGACCGAAGCCGAGGCGCGCAGACTCGAGCACGAGTTCAACGAGCTCACCATCCCGGCCTTCGGGCTCATGCAGTTGAAGGACTTCGCCCATGTCGATCTCGACGGCCTCGACCTCGACGCGCCGGTACCGATCGATGCCTTCGGAGATGCCGGCGACGTCACGAACAACAAGAAGTCCCGGACGCAGGTGTACGCCGATATCGTCCGGCGCGAACGCCCGACTCTGCGCGAACTGTTGCATCGGCTCGCCGGTGCACGTGGGCACCGGGTGGTGGCGGGCACCCCCGAGCAGATCGCGGACACGATGGCGGAGTGGCTGAACACCGGTGCGGCGGACGGATTCAACATCATGCCCCCGTATCTGCCCGGCGGGTTCGACACCTTCGCCGACACGGTGGTCCCGATCCTGCGCGAACGAGGACTGTTCCGCGAGGGGTATGGGGGGCGTACCTTGCGGGACCATCTCGGACTGCCTCGTCCCGGCAGGGTTCGCGAATGGACGCGCAGCGCCGACTGAGGGTGATGACCACGAGCGGGACCATGGCGTCGTTATCGAATCGTGGCCACGGAGAACGATCCGGCACCGACCGCGCCGAGGCGACGGCGCCGAGCGGCTTCGCTCCATAGCCTGGGAGGCACACCCGAGAGCGGAGGAGTCAGGTGGACGAGTCGCGAACCTGTCTGGTCACCGGAGCGACCGGTTACGTCGGCGGCCGATTGGCGCCCCGGTTGTTGGCACGCGGGCACAGTGTGCGCGCACTGGCGCGGACGCCGGAGAAACTCGCCGACGCACCGTGGTTGTCTGATCCGACGGCCGAAGTGGTCCGGGGTGATCTGTCGGATCGCGATTCGCTGGTCAAGGCCTTCGCGGGTGTGGACGTCGTCTACCACCTGGTCCACTCGATGAGCACGGACGCGGACTTCGCGGCCGAAGAGCGGCGTGCCGCGGAGAATGTGGTGGCCGCGGCTCAGCAGAACGGCGTGTCGCGCATCGTCTACCTCGGCGGTCTCCATCCGTCGGGAACCGACCTGTCCGAACATCTGGCCTCACGCGCCGAAGTCGGCGACATCCTCATCGACTCACCCATCGAGACCGTCGCCTTGCAGGCCGGGACGCTGATCGGCTCGGGGTCGGCGTCGTTCGAACTCATCCGGCACCTCACCGAGCGACTCCCCGCGATGACCACGCCGCGGTGGGTGCACAACAAGATCCAACCGATCGCGGTCGACGACGCCCTGCACTACCTCGTGGAAGCCGCCACCGCCGCCGTCCCGTCGTCGAGGACCTGGGACATCGGCGGTCCCGACGTCCTCGAGTACGGCGACATGATGCAGGTATATGCCGAGGTCGCGGGTCTTCGACCTCGAGTCATGGTGGTACTGCCGTATCTCACGCCTGCGCTGGCGAGCCGCTGGGTCCGGTTCGTCACGCCGATTCGCGGCAAGATCGCTCGACCGCTGATCGAGTCCCTCGAATGCGACGCCGTCTGTCGCGACCGGGCCGTCGACGCGATCATCGATCGTCCGGAAGGGGGATTGACCTCCTACTCGGAGGCGGTTGCCCACACGCTCGAACGCTCGGCGCGCGGCGATGGCCGTGCCTCGTGGGCCAACGCGTCCGTAGACGTGTCGCCGGCCGAACCCCTTCCCACCGATCCACAGTGGGCCGGTGAGGAGATGTTCGAATCGGAGACCCGGGTCAGTGAGCGCGCGAGTAGTGCGACGGTCTGGGAGCGGCTCGAGTGGGATGCGCGGCACCGCGGTGAGATCGTGCTCGCGCAACGACGGGACCGACTTCGTATTCGTCTGCGTGACAACCGTTTCGGCAGATCGTATCGCGAGTATCGCCTCCAGGCGGCGGACGACCCGGACGGGTCGGTGACGGTCACGACCACCGACCGCTACTTCCCGCGTGGGCTGGCTGGGCTGGCCTATTGGCGTCTGGGAACACCCTTCCGCACCCTCGGCATCCCCGGATTCGATCCGTTCCGGTGAACCGCCGATCCGATGACGTGTCCCGAATCGTCTCGTGCTCGGGTTAAAGTCGGCACCACCGTGGTAACTCCCGGTGAACGATTCGTTCAACGGAACGGGGAAAAGGCACGGGCCGGCGAGGAGAAGGATGATCGGGTGTCGTTGACCGAGCGGGTCGACCGTTTTCAGCGGCGTCATCCGGCGACCGGCTTCCCGCTTGCCGTCATCTACAAGTTCGTCGACGATCAGGGCGCCTACCTGGCCGCGCTCTGTGCCTACTACGCGTTCATCTCGTTGTTTCCGCTGTTACTGCTGTTCGCGACCGTGCTGGGGATCGCCCTGGCCGACAACCCCGACCTCCAGGACCGCATACTGGACTCGGCGATGAGCCAGATCCCGGTGATCGGTGGGCAGTTGGGCGAACCCGAGAAGCTCAGCGGCGGGGCCACCGCCATCATCATCGGGGTGGTCGTGTCGCTGTATGGCGGTCTCGGAGTGGCGGTCGCCGCCCAGAACGCGATGAACACGATCTGGGCAGTGCCGCGCAACGAGCGTCCCGACCCGATTTTCGCCCGTCTGCGCGGCCTGCTGTTGTTGTCGACGATCGGTGTCGCGGTCATCGGTCTGACCGTCGTCAACGGCGTCTCGGCCGCCTTCGAACTCGGCGTCGTCGGACGCTGGCTGGCGATCCTCGGATCGGTGGCGTTGAGCACGCTGGTGTTCACCGTGGCTTTTCGGATCGGCACGGCGCGCGACGTGTCGATCCGGGACGTACTGCCGGGCGCCTTCGGGGCGGCGGTCTGCTGGCAGATCATCCAGACCTTCGGCGCGGTCTATGTGCAGCACGTCATCGGTAACGCCAGCTCCACCAACGGCGTCTTCGCGATCGTGCTGGGCCTGCTCGCCTTCCTCTACGTGTCGTCGATCGTGATCGTCATCTGTCTCGAGACCAACGCGGTTCGCGTCGACCGGCTCTATCCACGTTCGCTGCTCACCCCGTTCACCGACAACGTCAGTCTGACGAAGGGCGACGAGGCGGCGTACTCGGCGCAGGTTCTCGCGCAGCGCAACAAGGGTTTTCAGGAGATCGACGTCTCCTTCGACAACCCGCGTGACGTCGAGTCCGGCGCTGAGGTGGACCAGCGCTCCCCCGGTCCAGAACGCGGCTGACAGTCGGCGCTCGCGGCGCGACATCAGCGACGCCGGAACTCAGTGCAGCGCGCCCAATTCGACGAGCAGCACACCGACGATGATCACCCCGATGCCGGCGACCATGCGTCGGTTGAGGCGTTCGCGGAACAGGAAGTGTGCGGCGACGGCCGTGGCTGCGACCCCGGCCGCCGCCCAGATGCCGTACGCCACACCGAGGGGCACGCCGTGCCGCAGCCCGAGGGTCAACGCGACGAACGCCGTCAGATACCCGAGGACGACGACTCCGTAGAAGGTCGGTCGACCGGTCGCGGCGGCACGCAGCGCGAGGGTCCCGGTGACCTCGGCGACGATGGCGGCGACGATGAAGACATATCCCACGGTCAGACCCCCGAAGCGGCGGAGTCGGCGCCCTCGTCGACGGGTGGCCGGTGGCCGGTCTCGACGAGGAGAACCCCGATCATGATGCACACGATGCCGATTCCCATCAGGAATCCGAAGGGCTCGTCGAATATCCAGGTCGCCAGTACCGCGGTGAGTGCGACGCCCGACGCCGACCAGATGCCGTAGGCCACGCCGATGCCCATGCCGCGCTTCAGGACTGCGGCCAGGAGTATGAACGCGAACGTGTAACCGACGGCGACCACCGCGTACAGCATCGGTTCGGTCTGTGAACCCTTGAGTGACAACGTCGCCGCGACCTCCGAGGCGATCGCCGCGATCAGCATCAGCCAGGTCATATCTCTCATTCCACTCGACGCCCTACTGGGACTGTAGGCGAGGACCGCGGACAGCGAACGCCCCGGTCCGCAGGGTGGGCGGACCGGGGCGCATGAACCGGGCGCCGGTAGCGGAGCGGGGTCAGCGCGAGGTGCCGACCAGGTCGCGCGACCGGGTGTCGTCGGCGGCGAGCCAGCGGACCTTCGACCCCAGCACGGCGTCCACGCTGAAACGTCCGGCGCCGATCACGGCCAGCAGCAGTGCGCCGGCACCGAGGGCGAGCACGAACTCGTAACCACCGTCGGAGACCCAGATGCCGTTGTCGACGTGTGCGATGAACAGCGCGCAGATCATGTCCAGCGTGAACAGGGCGGCGACGATCGGGGTCAGCAGCCCGACGATCAGGGCGATGCCACCGAGGATTTCGAGCCACGTGACGACGAACGCCGAGAAGGACGCGGCCGGAACACCCATCATGTCGAACCCGGTCTGCGGTCCCGTCCAGCCGTTCTGCTGGAACTTCTGCAGGCCGTGGGCCAGGAAGATGACGCCGAGAGCGACGCGTCCGATGAGGATGCCCGCACTGCGGACGATGGGGTTGGTCATGACTGAGCCGCCTCACTAGATGGTTGTGACTTGAAGTATCAAGTGAAGGCTAGGTGTTGACACTTGATGCGTCAACCTGATCACGGACGTGTTCACTTCGTATACACTGCGCAGATGTCCACTGCCCCAGAGCCGAACTGGCTCGACGACGAGGAAATGGACGCCTGGATCCAGGTGGCAACCGCGCTCGCCCGTCTCCCCCACGCCCTCGACGCCCAGCTTCTCCGTGACGCCCAGATCACCCACTTCGAGTACGAGGTGATGGCAGCGCTGTCCGAGGCCCCTGACCGCACCCTGCGGATGAGCCAGCTCGCCGAACTTTCCTACGGATCGCTGTCCCGGCTCTCGCATGTGGTCGGCAGACTCGAGAAGCGGGGATGGGTTCGGCGCCATCCGTGCCCCGAGAACGGTCGATTCACGAATGCCGTTCTCACCGAGTCGGGTTGGGAGAAAGTGGTGGCCACCGCTCCCGGGTATGTGACCAACGTGCGTGAGCTCGTCATCGACCGCCTCACGCGTGCGCAGCTTCGCCAGGTGGCCGCGATCGGAAGGCGGATCAACACTCGTGAGACCGGGTCGACGTAATCCCCCGGCGCCAGACGGTCAACGTGGATCGAGTCCGAGTTGCTGTGTGCCGAGCACGTTGAGCAATTCGATCTTTCCCGCTGCGTCCGTTCGCGGCGCTGCGGTCAGCACGAGCAACACCTGGGTTTCGTCCTCGGTGAAGAGCGCCTGACAGTCGACCTCGATCGCGCCGACCTCGGGATGGATCAGGATCTTGTGGTCCTCGAAGCGTCGGCTGACGATGTGGGTGTCCCAGAGCGCGTCGAATTCGCTGCTGCGGCGTCGAAGCTCTGTGACCATTGCTCCGGCACGGGAATCGGCGCCCATGACGCCGTAAGCGGCACGGAGCGAGGCGACCTGCGCACGGCTCTGCCGCTCGTGATCGTCAGCCGGGTAGCGGCCGCGTTCCTCGTCGGGGTACACGAACCACCGGTAGATGGCACTGCGGTCCATTCCGACGAGATGGTCGGTGTCGCCGAACAGCGCTCGCGCGCAATGATTCTGCACCAAGGTCTCCCCCAGTGCCGAGAGGATGAGGGCGGGGGTGTCGGTGAGCCGGTCGAGTACTCGCAGGAGTCCGGGCGCGATGTGGTCCGAGGCCGCCATCCGGTCCGGCGCGCTGTGTCCGGCGACCCGGAACAGGTAGTCCCGCTCATCGGCCGTGAGGCGGAGTGCGCGAGCGAGCGCCGCCAACATCTGGGTGCTCGGTTGTGGGCCGCGTCGTTGTTCGAGTCGGGTGTAGTAGTCGGTCGACATCGTGGCGAGCTGCGCCACCTCTTCGCGTCGAAGACCCGTCGTGCGTCGCCGGGCGCCCCCCGGCAGACCGACATCCGATGGTTGCAGACTGTTGCGTCGGCTCACGAGGAACCCGGCCAGCGCATCACGATCCATCAGGCCAGTATCACGGCGTCGGTACCGCGTTGCCAGGGATCGGCGATCCCCGGATGGTTGCGCTCTGGATGACTCGCCCGCCGGATCCGAGACTCGATGACATGAACCTCACCGGAAACACCATCTTCATCCCCGGAGCGACCAGCGGGATCGGCTTGGCGCTGGCGACCCGCCTGCACGACAAGGGCAACACCGTCATCGTCGGCGGGCGGCGCACCGAACTCCTCGACCGTATCCGTTCGGAACACCCCGGGTTGCACACCGTCGCGATCGATGTCGCCGACCCGGCCAGTGTCGAGTCCGCCGCACGGAAGATCATCGCCGAACACCCGAACCTCGACGTGCTCGTCGCGATGGCCGGCATCATGCGGGTAGAGGATTGGTCGTCCCCGGAAGGCTTCCTCGATGCTGCGGAGGCAATGGTCACAACCAATCTCCTCGGTCCGATCCGTCTGATCGGCGCGTTCATCGACCACCTGCGGTCTCGACCGTCCGCCACGATCATGACCGTGTCCTCGGGTCTGGCATTCGCCCCGCTCCGGGTGGCGCCGACCTACAACGCCACGAAAGCGGCGATCCACATGCTGAGCGAATCGTTGCGCCTACAGTTCGCCGATACCGCAGTCGACGTCGTCGAACTCGTGCCGCCGGCGGTTCGCACCGACCTGCTGCCGGGACAACGGGACAGCGACTTCGCCATGCCCCTCGACGAATTCGTCGATGAGGTCGTCCATCTCATCGGCACGCAACCCGCCGCCACCGAACTGCTCGTCGAGCGGGTGAAGTTCCTGCGGTGGGGTGAGGCGCGCGGCGACTACGCCGACGTCGTGGCGACGCTGAACGAGCAGGACCCGCACTGAGGTGGCAGGAGCGCGACCCCTTCGCTCCCTGATTCGAAAGAAGCCCACCACCCCTGCTCCCTGAGCCTGGATCCGTGGATGGGTGCGGGGTGTCGATGACAAGAAAATGCCCTCTGAGCTGGAATGATTGGTGGTGTTGAGACAACAAAACATTCCAGCTCAGAAGGCATTTTCAG